>NZ_JADEXS020000001.1:8145000-8504171 GCF_015207005.2 Desmonostoc muscorum LEGE 12446 | reverse complement strand
TAGCTTGTAGGGCTTCCCCAATTGTCATTTGTTTATCTATAAAAAATGTATAAAATTGTTGAGCAAACGCCGCAGCAAAACGGTCGGGAACGGGACAAGCGGTTGCAATTACCGCCTCAGCACCTCGCTTAATAAACATTTGGGGTAAGTTAAAAGTTTTGCGTAAGGCATCAGTACCACCTGCTGACTGACAGGCATTTAGAAAGACTAATGGTTGGCACTGAAATCGTTTATCTTCTTTTACCAAAATGAAAGATATAGCTCCTAATTTAATCACTAAGGGTTCGCCTTCTTGTCCTTCATCTTTTAATAAAGTAAATAGCAGGGTATCAATATCTAGTTCTTCTGACAGACAATGACATGCAAAATGCAAAATGTTATGGTTAGCTTCTATGAAATAATCAAGTAGGTTTTCTCCACTTTCAACCCCTATTAATTTACCTGCTGCCGAAAGAAGAGAGCATCGGCTATTTTGGTAACTGCGAATCAGTTTTTGAATTAGCAGCCATTCATTTTGATGAGCTTCTCGCAGTCGATGATGCAGACAAAACATCATATCTAATGGTGTAGTTCTGTCTGCTAAAAAGCGAGAGATATCTTTTTCGGGAGTAAGAATTCGAGCGGGAGTGTAGCGCAGTCCCCAAAACATTTCTGGATTAGCTCCTTGATAATTATCCCCTGCATATAGTACTTCCCAAGGAAAAATTACCCGCTCAGATATAAAGGTGGGCGCTGGGGTTTCGCCGCCCATCATTTTACAGCGACCTTCGATAAGTTGACGGGAGCCTTCTTCTTCAAAAAATCTGCGGTAAGCTGCTAAACCCCACTTTGCCAGTTCTTTCATTTCTTGCTGGCAAGTTTCCGCATCTAATTTGATACTTTTGGCTTGATTAATTGCTTTTTCTAGTCTCAAAAAAGACTCTAAAACATTATTTGTAAATTTCAGAAGTTCTTCATCAGTGGCAGTTATATTAAACTTTTGCCAACCAATATTATAATAATTTTCTTTAGGAATTACAATTGGTAAAAAAGATGCCATTGTTTGATGGCGAATAGCGCTACTAATACCGCTCATTCTTCCCTCCCATTCTCTATGTTGAGAGAGAAATTTAGGCTATGAATTGGTCGCATCCCATCTGCAAAGTACACCTGAACTAAAGCTGAGGTATCAGTAATTTCATTAGGTACAACTAGGGTAAACCAGCCTAAATAATCACCTTTAGCAGTAAGTGTCATCGTGACGGGCAAATCTGGAATCACTTGCAGACCATAGGTTACGATATGTACCTGTAAATTTTCAAAGACGAGATTCTCTGCTACCTCGATAACTCTATCTTCATGCCACACAGGGGGATTTCTTCGCAGAGTAACACGAAAACGAGCGATCGCACCAGGAGGCAATGGGTCATCAATTTCCCGTCCTATAGGTTCGACAATAGCATAGCCATCACCAGGAACGGGACGGTAAGGACGCGCCATTGGGTCGCCAAACAGAACGTAGGCTAGCCAGTCGAGGGAATCAGGTGTAGATGCACGGGCTAATTGACGGCTAGTATAAAACGCTTCACCCAAGGAAGCGCCAGCCCACAGACGGTTGTAAAAGCAGCTAATAAAGGCAGCTTCCACTGCTGGTTCTACAGCCCAGAGGGAACCAGTGAAGCCGCTACATCCAGCGCGGATAAAGGCGGATGCCCATGTGTTTTCTAATGCTGTCAATTCTGGTGTATCGGTTTTCACGTAACTCAAGGTAACAAATGGACGATTGCGCCGCAGGTTTAGTTTGGTGGGACGCATTTGGAGTTCTATATCTTCTGTATTGTTGATATTGTCTAAGGTTACGGGAGCGTTACGAAGGTTGGCTGCATCTGAGGACTGACTGTAGCGAATTAAATGCAAACCCCGTATAGCTTCCGTGGAGTCATGCAATACACCTGCTGGTAAAGGTTGGGGTGGAGGTGCGCCGGGGGCTTCGAGGAGAGTAGCCCAAAGTTGGGGTTGTTCGACGTTGGCGTAATGAGCGATGTTAACTGTACCTACAGGAAATTCGTAGGGTCTGGTGTCGTTTAATTCTTGTAGCCAGTGGCTAATGATGAAGCGATCACCCAGACATTTCTGCCCATCATATAACAGTTCCCAAGGTATCCAGGCTTCTTGGTCAGCGAGAATTAAAAGTGTAAAAGTTGAATTTTGGGATATTAAAAAACGAAAGTCGCTTTGTAGTTCTGTGGGGAAGAGGTGTTTAAATAGGTATTGACCAAGGGAACTTAAACGAGATTTTCCCTCAGTGGGCAAACTACCGGATATGTTTTCGAGTGTAGTTGCTAACAATCCATGCACCTGTTCTATCCAACTGCTTGAAAGTGAGTCTGATGTATAAATATTGTTATCGGAAAATACAGAGGGGAACTGGAAGCTTTTGAGTTGGTATTGGAATTTGCAGGTTGAATTTGTTTCGTTCCAGGTATCCGCTCAATAAATCGGGGTAGTAGAAAAAAGAAAAAGTAGATAGATGCACATAGCGTCGTAAAATATATGACATGGCGCAAAAGCAATCTCCAGAAAAACAAGTAGAGGCATTGTTGCAAACCATCGACCCATCAAAGTTTGCAGATGAATCATTGCGGCATACATTAACTATTCTGCTAAACGTAATAGAGCAGCAACAATTAAAAATTAAAGAACTAAGTGAAGAAAACCAAAAATTACGGGACGAAAACAATCGTCTTAAAGGTGAACAGGGTAAACCAGAGATAAAGAGCAATAAGCCTAAAGGGTTCAAGAGTAATCATTCATCCGAGAAAGAACGACACACTCCAAAAAAACATACTAAAAGTAGCAAAAATAAGAGTATAAAAGTAGACCGGACAGAAATTCTTGATTATCCATCGAGTGAGTTACCGCCTGATGCACAGTTCAAAGGCTACGAACAGGTAATCATTCAAGATATTTCACTCTTAACGGATAACGTATTATTCCGTAAAGAAAAATATTACTCGCCAAGTGAGGGAAAAACATATTTAGCATCTTTACCACCTGGATACGATGGAGAGTTTGGTCCAGGAATCAAGGCTTTAGTGATGAGCCTATATTATGGTGGCAATCTGACTCAAGGTAAATTGCGGGAATTTTTGGAGAATATTGGCATCTCAATGTCCGCAGGCTATTTATCAAATCTACTAATTAAAAACTCAGGCGATTTTGAAGCCGAATTTAATCAAGTCTATAGATGTGGGTTAGAAAGTAGCTCTTGGCAACACATAGACCAAACAAGTGCCCGTGTTAAAGGGGTAAATCATACCACAAATGTAATTTGTAACCCCTTTTACACAGTCTACTCAACTACAGCGAAGAAAGACCGACTAAGCGTAATTGGGGTCTTGCAAAACACACAAGAGCTGGAATACGTTCTGGGGGAGCTTACCTATGAGTTGCTCATCAGCTTTAATGTACCAACTAAGTGGCACAATCAAATTAAATTATTGCCTCAAGAAACAGTTTTTACGCAATCAGAGTTTAATTTCTTGCTAGATACGTATTTAAGCAAGCTAGGTGTTCAACACCGCACTCGTGTTTTAGAAGCTGCGGCAATTGCGTTCTATCATCAGCAATCTGAAATACCAGTGGTAGAATTTCTGGTCTGCGATGATGCACCCCAATTCAAATTAATCACAGATAATTTGGCTTTATGTTGGGTACATGAAGCAAGACATTATAAAAAGTTAAGTCCATTTGTGGGTTTTTATCAACAAACGTTAGACAAATTTTTAGGGAAATTTTGGGATTACTACCGAGAATTAGTAGCTTACAGAGATTCCCAAAACCCAGATACAAAACAGGAATTAAAGTCTAAATTCTGGAAGCTATTTGGTACTGAAACTGGATATAAACAATTAGATGAGCGAAAAAAATTAACAGCAGCTAAAGAATCCGAACTGTTGCTAGTCTTGTCACATCCAGAATTACCGTTGCATAATAATCCTGCGGAATTAGCCGCTAGGACTATGGTGCAGCGACGCAAAATTAGTTACGCAACTCAAACGAATGAGGGTACTAAGGCGTGGGACATTTTTATGTCTCTTGTTGCAACTACTCGTAAATTGGGAATCAGCTTCTTCGAGTACATACGTGACCGGATTTCTCTATCTTGTAAAATCCCCGAATTGGATACTATTATTCGAGAAAAATTCTCTCAATCCTCAAACTTTATAATATAGCGTTTGCATTCAAATAGAATGCCTGCGTTAGAAGAATATAGTTAACTCTCATGAAATCGGATCTTAGCAAGTCTTTTTACTTTTATTCGCTACCCCGACTTATTGAGCAGATACTTCGTCTTGCTGATTCACTTGCCTTTAAATCCTGACGCAAAAGTAATTTAAATGATTTTTCACGCTCCTTCAATTCTTTTGCTGCTACAAGAATTTCTGGTGATATGGCAGGATTTTCATAAGTAGAATAAACCCACTGTTTTTATCAAGCCTTAGAGCGCTTGCTTATTGGTTTTTATTCTTTCCTCCTGCCAAGTCCTATTTCTGTATCAAACTTAAAGTGAAACGGTATAATCAGTAGATTCAGCCAGAGTGCGCCATTGTGCTGTCTCTTGCTCGACGTAAGCGTTTTTCTCAGCAATGGCTCGAAGGGTGTCTGTTCCGAGAGGCAACCGTAGCGGTGGCGTATCCGCATTAGCGAGTTGAAGCATCGCCTGGGCAAGCTTGGTCGGATCTCCCGGTTGTTGATAGCTCAGGTCAGAGGCGATTTTACGAACTTTACCAACTGTCTCGGCGTAATCGGGAATTTCCATTGCAGTGCGCTGGAGTGAACTGCCATCGAGAAAATTGGTGCGGAAGTATCCTGGCTCGACCACCGTTGCATGGATGCCCAGAGGCGCTAACTCATCATGCAGCGCTTCGGTAATGCCTTCAACGGCAAACTTGGTTGAGGAGTAGATGCCCCACCCTGGAGTAGAGCGATAGCCCCCGATCGACGATAGGTTGATAATGTGTCCAGAGCGGCGCTGGCGCATACTGGGCAATACGGCACGAGTCATATTCAACAGCCCGAAGACATTCGTGCGATAAACCCGCTCCACCTCTTCGGCGCTGGTTTCTTCGATACCGCCGAGTACACCAAATCCCGCATTGTTGACTAACACATCGATCTGCCCAAAGCGTTCCAGTCCTGCTGCAACTGCCGCTTGCACCTGAGCTTCATCGGTAATATCCAAACTGAGCGCCAACACATTTGGGTTCGACTCAAATTGATGCAGATCGGTCTTTTTGCGGGCAGTTGCAATTAATTGATCTCCTGCTGCCAAAACAGCTTTCGCGATTTCGGCACCAATTCCACGGGAAGCACCTGTAATGAACCATGTTTTCTGAGTCATTGGTCGATCTCCTTTATTGCCTTATCCTTTCATTACCTTTTTGGTATGGGTTTATCTTAGGCTTTAATACAAAGGTTATAAATACATAAACCTTGCAGGTTATTGCCTAATTTTATCAAGTCAGGGTACGAAATAGACAGTTACGCTCGGTGTACTGCAAATCGCAATGTTTTATCACTTCTCGCGCGGCGGTACGCGCCTCCAGAATTCATCGAAGGCTATCGAGTCAAAGAATGCGATGACTTTAACAATCTTTCCGTCCCGCATCTCCATGAACCAAGCGTAGGTGTTGCGATAGGGCTTACCGTCCACTGCTGTGGCCTCACCATCAAACAACACAATGACTGTGTTACCTTCGCTGTATAAACTGCGGATAGTGGGGGATAGGGGTTTGGTCAACCGGGCGTTGAACGGTTGGATCACTGCATCCAGAAATTCATTGCGAGACGCATATTCTTTAGCAACTAGAGAATTTCCTGTAATTGTCCAGGTAGCATCAGCCGCAAGCAACTCGAACGGCCCTCCGGTTCCAGCGCGCCAGCGATCAAAACTTGCTTGAATCAGTCGCTTGTTCACTTCGGTCTTTGTTTCAGAGGCATTCATAGTTGGCGTTCCCATCAAACATGCAATGATGACGGCAACAAAAAGGTATCCTGCGCGGGTAAACATGTACACTCCTTCTGGGGTTGAGGTAGCTTCTCAAAATCATCGATCCACGAGTTTCTTTGCGACGGAACCGATCAGTCACAGTAACCGTGCATTCGCGCTGCTCGCATCGTCATCCTCCTTACTTGTTTGCCGGAGGAACTATGATTGGGTGTGTCGCAAAAATCCTTGAACGGAGAGGGTTTCCCCAACAATCGAAGTGTCGTACCGCTGCTCCAGATCTATCCAACCTTGGGACAGCGTTTGACCGATTTGGGGGAAGAATTGCAAAGTTTGTTATACCTTGCTCATTGCCTTATCCTCTCATTTCCCTTGAAATGAGTTCATCATAGAATTGAAAGGGTTGGCGCTAAATACATAAACCTTGCATATACTTGCCTAATACTCTCAAGTGGAGGATTGACCAGAGTGAATATTCTCTATAAAGTGTTTGGAAATGGCTGAATTTCTCAAGCATCCAGTAGGGCGATTGAAATAATGAAGCGGGGTACAGCGAGCAATTTATGTCAAGAATTGGCAACATTAGTGATTCGGCACACTCATGGAAAAGGAAACGGTATCCATTCAACCGCCATTGAGCAGTTGGAATTGATGCGGGAATCTACTGCTCCGACAGCCCTCTGTGCCGTGTATGAACCGACACTTTGCATTATTCTTCAGGGTAAAAAAGAAACCTTACTGGGCAAGGAAACCTATCACTATGGGACGGCTCAATACATCGTGGTCACGGTCGATCTGCCACTCAGCGGATTGATTGTCGAAGCAACACCGGATCAGCCCTATCTATGCTTTAAGCTCAGTCTGGACGCGACTGTGCTTTGGAATATTATCGATCAAATCCAGCACAGTCCAGATCAAAAAGAAAGTTCAGTCAGAGGCTTGTTCGTCAGTGATGCTGATGAATCGTTGATTGATTGTGCCATCAGGCTGACACGGCTTTTAGATACGCCACAGCATATTCCATTTTTGGCACCGATGATTGTTCGCGAAATCTATTACCGCCTTTTAATTGGTGAACAAGACGAAGCAGTTCGGCAGATTGCGACATTTGGGAGTCATATGCAGCGCATTGCGGAAGCGATCAAACAGATCAAAGCTGAGTTTACAAAAACATTGCGGGTTGATGATTTGGCAAAGCAAGCAAATATGTCTCCTGCATCATTCCATCGTCACTTCAAAGCAGTCACTTCAATGAGTCCGATGCAATATCAAAAGCAGTTGAGGCTGATGGAAGCCCGTCGTCTAATGCGGATCGAAAACACCGATGTAACCAATGCTGCTTATCAAGTTGGGTATGAGAGCGCCTCACAATTCAGCCGTGAATATTCTCGTATGTTTGGTATGTCACCCATTAAGGATATTGGACAATTCCGTAAAGTCTAAACAGGAGATTTGCTAATGCATTTGTATCAGCGACTTCGGTATGAGAGAAAGGCGCGGTATGCTTGAGGGTATTAAAGTTTCGCAAGGGTAATAACAACCTCAAGGTTGGACTTGTACAAGCGGCTCATGCCGCCAACAGAACCAAGGGTTATCTTGCGCTTATCGTAGTATTGTTGCTAGACGCGGTAAAAAAAGAGCAATTATGGCTGTTGCACATTCGATTTTAAAAATCGCCTACTACTTACTTAATTTTGCGTCAGGAGACTTATCAAGATTTGGGAGGTGATTATTTCGATAAACAAAAGCCAGAGGCGACAAAAAACGTTTAGTTAAACGTTTGCACTAAGTAAAGGAGTGTCTTTGTTTCATGCAACAAAGCCGGATTGCTGTATAGTTTGGGTTATGCCAGATTATCCTCTCAAGAGTTGCTCTATGATTGCTCTACCTGGTATTGCTATCCAAAACAAAATATACGAAAGTTCCAATTCTCTAGTATATCGGGGCATCAGAGAGGATGGAGTAGGGATCGTCGTAAAAATGCTAAAGCTTGATTATCCCTCTCCTCAAGAACTAACCCGGTACAGACAGGAATATAAAATTACCCATTCTCTGAATTTGGAAGGAGTTATCAAGGCATACACCCAGCAGGACTATCAACGCACTCTGGTGATTATCTTAGAAGATTTTGGGGGAGAGTCCCTAGAGCAATGGATGCACAAGCGCCCAGATATCTTCTGCCCCATGCCTTTATCCACTTTTCTAAGTCTGGCGATCGCCCTCACCGAAATTCTAGGCAGAATCCATGCAGCCAATGTCATTCATAAAGATATCAACCCTGGAAACATAGTCCTCAATCTGGATACTGGCGTTGTCAAAATTATTGACTTTGGGATTGCCACCCAATTTAACCGCATGAATCCGACTTTTAAAAGTCCTCATGTGTTAGAAGGAACACTTGCATACTTGTCTCCAGAGCAAACAGGACGAATGAACCGTTTGCTCGATTACCGCACCGATTTCTACTCCCTTGGTGTGACATTCTACGAACTACTAACCGGACAACTGCCATTTCCAACAACGGACATCCTTGAGCTAGTCCATTGTCATATTGCTAAACAGCCACTTCCACCTCACGAACTGAATGCAGCGATCCCTAAAGCCGTTTCAGATATCATTTTGAAATTGATGGCGAAAAACGCAGAGGATCGTTATCAGAGTGCCTGGGGCATCAAAGCAGATTTAGAAATCGGTCTTCACCAGTTCGCACAAACCGATAAAATCGATAGCATTCAACTGGGTCTTCAAGACATTTCGGATCGGTTTCAAATTCCTCAAAAATTGTATGGACGTGAAGCAGAGATTGAAGCATTATTAACAGCATTTGACAGAGTAGCAGAAACAGGAAATAAAGAATTGAGAGTGAAGAATCAAGAAAATTCTCAATTCCAAGTTGAGATGATGTTGGTATCTGGCTACGCTGGGATTGGCAAATCAGCGTTAGTACAAGAACTCTACAAGCCCATCACTGCAAAACGCGGCTATTTCGTCTGGGGTAAGTTTGACCAATTTGGGCGCAATATTCCCTATAGCGCGATCGCAGATGCCCTGCAAAAATTGGTACAACAATTGCTAGGTGAACCAGACGAGCAAGTGCAACAATGGCGATCGCGCTTGCTAACGGCTTTGGGAACCAACGGACAAATTATCATTGATATCATCCCGGAAGTTGAATTAATTATCGGCAAGCAGCCGCCTGTATCAGAAGTTGGAGCAACTGAAGCTCAAAATCGCTTCAATCTAATTTTTCAGAAGTTTGTGCGGGTGTTTTGTTCAGAGTCACACCCGCTTGTGATTTTTTTAGATGATTTGCAATGGATAGACTCAGCAACCCTGAAGTTAATCGAGCTGATGTTGCTTGATGAACAAACCCAATTCCTATTTTTAATTGGAGCCTATCGGAATAATGAGGTAAATCCAACTCATCCGTTGATGTTAACGCTAGAGAGACTGCGAAAACAAGGGGCAGTGCTTCAGGAGATAATTTTAGCACCATTAACGCTTGAGCCATTGAGTCAATTGATTGCCGAAACGCTACATCAGAATGCAGACACCGTTTGTTCCTTAGCTGGGTTAGTACTGCGTAAAACCGAGGGCAATCCTTTCTTTGTCAGTGAATTTTTGAGAATGCTGCATAGCGAAAATCTGCTGACATTTGACCCCCCTCAATCCCCCCTTACTAAGGGGGGAAGTCAAGGGGGGTGGCAATGGAACATTGCTGAGATTCAAGCCCAGGATATTACCGATAATGTGGTGGAGTTGCTACTGAGCCAGTTAAATAAATTACCAGAAAACACACAGCAAATTCTTCAGTTAGCAGCTTGTATCGGTGCTGAATTTAATTTAAATACGTTAGCGATCGTTTACGAAAAATCTCCTCAAGCAATTTCTCTAGATTTACTAGTAGCCATTCAAGCTGGACTAATTCAACCTATATCTGAATTAGACGAAAACCTATTAGTTCAAGAATATAAGTTTTTGCACGATCGCGTACAGCAAGCTGCTTATGCTCTAATCGATGAGTCGCAAAAACTTGGAGTACATCTGCAAATCGGTCGCAATTTACTCAAAAAGACTTCGCCAGAGCAGCGAGCAGAGCGGTTGTTTGAAATCGTTGATCAACTGAATTATGGAATCGAGTTAATCAGTGAGCAATCTGAACGGAATGAAATTGCCAAACTGAATTTGCAAGCAGGTCATAAAGCACTTGCAGCGACGGCTTATGAAGCAGCTTTCAAGTATTTCAATACAGGGCTTAAACTTCTTAATGTGGAAAGTTGGCAGCGTGAGTATGACCTAACTTTGGCGTTGCATTCCGAGGCAGCAGAGGCAGCATACCTCAGTGGTCACTTTGATGAAATGGAGCGGCTTGTAGAAGAAGTCCTCAACCGTGCGAAGACGGTACTCGATAAAGTGAAAGCTTACGATAGCAGAATTCAAGCATGGCTGGCACGAGGAAACCCTAAAGAGGCTCTAAAAGCTGGTTTGGAAGTGCTGCAACTCTTGGGAATTAGTTTAGTAGAAGCCCCAAGTCACTTAGACGTTCAAGCAGGATTAGAGGAAACAGCTTCACGATTGGCTGGGCAAGAAATCGAAAATTTGATTGATCTGCCAGAGATGACTGAAACTGTACCACTGGCAGCAATCTATATTTTAGTCAGCACAGTGGGAGCGGCTTTTAATGTGTCACCGCCTCTGATGGTGCTGATTGTCTGCAAAATGGTAAATTTATCGATCGCTCATGGAAACGCTATCTGGTCGCTTCTCGGTTATGCTGCCTATGGCATGATGCTATGTGGAGTTGTACAAGACCTTGAACTGGGCTATCGATTTGGCAAACTATCCTTAAATTTAGCGAAAAGATTAAATAACAAGAGAGGTAACTGCAAAGCATTGCTGATGGTGAATTTCCATATCATTCACTGGAAAGCCCACCTTCAAGAAACGTTCCCCGCTTTAGCGGATGCTTACCAAAGCGGGATAGAAAGTGGAGAGTTTGAATTTGCAGGTTATTGTGCATTTAGCCTATGTTATTGCCCCTTTTTTGCAGGACAAGAACTGACAGAACTGGAACAACAAACAGCGATTTATCGTAAAGCCACCAGTCAAATTAGACGAGAGACTGTTTCCACTTGGCTGGCAATGTTGCAGCAAACGATTCTTAACCTGCGGGGTCAATCTGAAAATCCAAGTCGCTTAGTAGGTTGTCTCTATGACGAAGAGCAAGCACTATCACAGGCGATCGCTGTCAAGGATGGAACTAGCCTTCACTACTTTTACTTAAATAAGCTGATTTTATGCTATCTCTTCGGGGAGTATGAGCAAGCTGCAAAAACGGCTACTTTATCAGAAGAATATTTAAGCGCAGCCACAGCATTAGTTTCTGTACCACCATTTCATTTCTATGACTCCCTCATATTTTTGAGCTTGTTTGCGGATGCTTCAAACTCTGAAAAAGAAGCTTCGTTGAATCGCGTTAACGCCAACCAGGAAAAAATGCAGAAATGGGCATACCACGCCCCCATGAATTTTTTACATAAATTTCAGTTAGTTGAGGCAGAGAAAGCACGAGTTTTGGGTCAGTTTTTTGAGGCAGAGGAGTTTTACGAACAAGCAATTCAAGGTGCTAAAAAAAACGAGTACCTTCAAGAAGAAGCCTTAGGCTATGAGTTAGCTGCTAAACATTACTTGGCTCGTGGTCGAGAAAAATTTGCTCATCTTTATATGAAGGAAGCCCATTACTGCTATGAGCGGTGGGGAGCAACCGCAAAAGCCAAAGATTTAGAGACTCGCTATCCACAATTTTTTCCTCAGTCGCTGAATGTGTCTCCCACACCAGTTCACACCACTGCTAGAACTACTTCTAACACCTCACATATTGCTTTCGATTTAGCAACAGTGATCAGAGCATTCCAAGCCATCTCTCGCGAAATTGAACTGGATCAGTTACTCAATTCTTTGATGCAGATATTAATTGAGAATGCTGGCGCACAAACTGGGTGTTTGATTTTGGAAAACGCAGGAGAATGGGCGATTGAGGCTGCTTGTGAACTGGCTGATGGTGAAGCAGTTGCGGTGGACGGGTTCCCCGGCATAAGCAAACTGCTGAACCCGGAGGGTGCGAATTCTTGTACTACACAAGTACTGCAATCGATTTCAGTGGTAAATCGCCTACCCGAATCCATCATTCAGTATGTGATTCGGACTCATGAATCTGTCATCTTAAATGATGCAACTCGTGAAGGTAATTTCATCACTGAGCCATATATTCAGCAGAACCAAACGAAATCACTTCTTTGTTTGCCACTGTTGAATCAAAGTAAACTTGTTGGCGTGTTGTACCTGGAAAATCAATTAGCAACTGGAGCATTTACACCGGAGCGAGCGCAACTTCTAAATCTACTATCTACTCAGGCAGCAATTGCGATCGAAAATGCCAAACTCTACTCAAAGCTTTGCGCCAGCGAAAGTCAGATGGCTCAATTTCTAGAAGCGATTCCAGTGGGAATTGGCATCGTCGATGCGGTAGGTCGTCCTTATTACGCCAATCAACGGGGTATCCAGTTAATGGGTAGAGGGATTGATCCTTCCGTACCACCTAATCAAATCGCTGAGGTTTATCAGTTCTATGTGACCGGAACAAATCAAATCTATCCAACAGAGAGACTGCCAGCCATCCGGGCGTTGAGCGGCGAACGTAGCAAGATTGATGATGTAGATATCCGGCAGAACAATGCAACCATTCCAATTGAGGTATGGGGTACTCCTGTGTTTGATGAACAGGGCAAGGTAGTTTATGGAATCGTTGCCTTTCAAGATATCACAGAGCGGAAACAAGCAGAACACCTGTTAGCCAATTACAACCGCACCTTAGAGCAACAGGTCGCACAAAGAACGGCAGCTTTACAGCAAAGCCAAGCAGAACTGCGCGAGCGAGAACAGCAATTACGACTGATCACGGACGCTCTACCTGTTTGTATCACTTATGTAGATGCCAACCAGCGTTATCAGTTTGCCAACCGCACCTATGAGGACTGGTTTCACCGTAGTCGAGGTGAGATTCTGGGCAAGCATGTTTGCGAAAACTTGGGTGAAGCGTCTTATCAAGTTGTACAACCATACATCAATCAAGCACTGGCAGGGCAAATCACAACCTATGAGGCAGAAATTCCTTGTGTATTTGGCAAGAAATATATCAGTAATTCCCTCATCCCTGATTTCGATGGCAATGGTCAAGTGAAAGGATACTATGGTCTAATTGCAGATATCAGCGATCGCAAACGTGCTGAGGAAGCTTCCATTTTGGAAGAGCGCAACCGTATGGCACGAGAAATTCACGATACATTGGCGCAGGCTTTTACGGGCGTTTTGCTCCATGTAGGATCTGTAACACAAATGCTGGTAGATGATTCGGGATCTGCTCAGATATATCTGGAAAGGCTAGAAAAGATTGATGAATTAGCTCGAACTGGACTTGCTGAAGCTCGTCGTTCAGTGGTAGCGCTCCGTCCCCAGTTGTTAGAAGAGAATACTTTACAGAGCGCTCTGCATCGCCTTGTGACTCAAATGCGGTCAACTACCAAGACCACCTTAATCTACGAAAGCAAGGGTATAGTTTACTCTCTGCCAACTGAAGTAGAAAATCATTTACTACGGATTGGGCAGGAAGCTTTAACAAACGCCATCAAATACGCCAATGCTAGTACAATTCTGGTTGAGCTAGTGTACAACGATGCTCAATGTCTTTTGCGCGTTAAAGATGATGGGCAGGGCTTTGGGCTTGGTAGTATTTCATTACCTAGTGGCTTTGGTTTGCTGGGAATAAGCGAGCGAGCAGAACGAATTGGCGCACACCTGGCGATTCAAAGCCAACCTGGGCAAGGAACGGAAATTGTTGTTATTGTCAACCGGGAGTAAAAATAACCATGAGTCAATCCACTAAAATTCGGGTTCTGATTGTTGACGATCACTCCCTCGTTACAGAAGGATTGGCAAACATCATTAACTACGATCCAGGAATGACAGTGGTTGCTCAAGCGGAGGACGGACAACAGGCGATCGACCGTTATCGTGAACATCAGCCTGATGTCACCCTCATGGATTTAAGAATGCCGAAAATGGCAGGGGTTGAAGCCATCACTGCGATTTGTGCTGAATTTAAGTCAGCTCGAATTATTGTGCTAACAACCTATGATGGCGATGAAGATATTTATCGAGGATTGCGAGCAGGCGCTCAGGGCTATCTGCTTAAAGATGCAAAACCAAATGAACTTTTAAATGCGATCCGCATCGTTCATAATGGTCAACAGTATGTTTCTCCGACTGTGGGAAGAAAATTGGTAGAACGGATGAACAACCCAGTACTCAGCGAGCGAGAGCTAGAAGTACTCCGTTTAATGGCGCAGGGATTGAGTAATCAAGACATTGGAACTGCTCTAAATATTGGTGAAAGCACTGTTAAATCCCATGTGACTCGTATTTTGAGCAAACTGGGAGTTAGCGATCGCACGCAAGCCGTCATTGTTGCTGTTAAACGTGGGCTTGTTAATTTATAGGTTTCACGTTAGTTGAGCCTTGGATTCCGACTTTAGTCGGAGTAAATCTACTGCTTTTGACGGATTACTTCGTCCATCCTTATAATGTGCCAAATTATGGACTTTCAGTGGATGACATGTAGGAGTCAATTACCTATATTAAATTCATGCAAACGCTAACCAACTTAGTTGCAGGGTTTAAGTTTGCTTGACAGGTCTGAAAGATGGTTGACGATCGCGAGCATCATTCCTTGTTTGTCCCGCCTTTAATTCAAGATCACATTCAAGGTGTGCTAAGTGCCAGTGTTGTACTTATTATGTATGGAGATTATGAATGTTTTCAAAGTGCAAACGCCTATCGGTTGATTAAAGCCGCTCAACAGCAGTTAAGCCCTTCTTTCGCGGAGAATGATGTGTGTTTTATCTTTCGTCATTTTCCCCAGAAACAGATTCATCCTCATGCTCAACGGGCAGCAGAAGCAGCAGAAGCAGCAGCAATGCAAGGTCAGTTTTGGCAGATGCATGAGATGCTCTTTATCTATCAACAAGCGTTAGAGAACGGATACCTTGTGGAATATGCGAATCATTTGGGACTTGACATCCCTCGATTTTTGCAAGACTTATCCAAAGGAGTTTATGTCGATCACATCATTGCAGACATTCAAGGCGGATATCGAAGTGGGGTAGAAGCTGCACCAGCTTTGTTTGTTAATGAGATTCGTTATCGCGAACGTTGGACTATTGAGCAATTAATAGTAACCATTATGGCAGCAATTAACGAACGTTTTTGATGTTTATCGCAACAAAGGTTTTCATAAAGAGCGTGCCGCTTAATCGGCGAATAATGCAATCTTGCCCTGAAGCATATTAGGTCTAAATACTTCCGGCTCATTTGCTGCTGCTTACCTCCGATGTCGAACGATTAAATTACGTTTTAACTCAAAGAACTTGAGTGGTGTAAATTGGGCGATCGCAGAACAATAAAAAGTAACCAATCTGAATATCAAATCTACCAACCCAAAGGAGAACAAGATGACTACCAATCAAGTAAACAGTCAAAATATGAAACTCGAAGTTGTGGTGATACCCGTTGCCGATGTTGATCGCTCCAAAGACTTCTATAAAAATTTGGGATGGCGACTCGATGCCGATTTTGTCACCGATGAAAACTTCCGGGTAGTGCAACTGACTCCTCCTGGATCGGAAGCCTCAATCATCTTTGGTAAAGGAGTATCGTTAGCCGAGCCAGGTTCAGTTCAAGGTTTATATCTAATTGTTTACGACATTGAGGCAGCCCATGCCGAACTTGTTGAGCGGGGTGTCGAGGTGAGTGAAATATTTCACGACATCGGCGGGATCTTCCACCACGCCGGAACTGAGGGACGGGTACCAGGCCCCGATCCGAAACGTCGAGACTATGCCTCCTATGCCTCGTTCAGCGACCCAGATGGCAATGGTTGGATACTCCAAGAAGTCAGGGTGCGGCTTCCCGGACGGTAACATGATATCGATCGCTTAAGGACAGAAGCGAATTTCACAACAGAGAGTATGACAACCAAATGGGTGGAGAAGTAAAGGAGTGGAGGACTAGAGGAGCTACTATCATTCCCTCTACCCCCTTCCCCTTCCGCCATCAACGCAATGTAGTACCGTACTAACCAACAAGTTTTGGAGGAGTCACAAATGAAGATTTTTGTTGCCGGGGGAACAGGAGCGATCGGTCGCCCGCTACTCGACCAATTGCTTGCCAAAGGACACAACGTTGTCGCGCTGACCCGCTCCCAAAAAACAGCACAGTCATTAACGGCACAGGGAATAGAACCTGCGATCGCCGATGTATTCGACCCAGATTCAGTCAAAGTAGCGATCGCCCACGCTCAACCGGAAGTGGTGATCGAACAACTGACCGCCCTACCCAGGACTTACAGCCGCGAATCCATGAGTGCAGCAGCACCTCTGAATACGCGCATTCGGTTAGAAGGCGGAGCCAATGTGCTGGCGGCAGCACAGGCAGCAGGGGTGCGCCGTTACCTGAGACAGTCGATCGCCTTCTGGGGAATTCCTGGTGCTGGATTGGCAGATGAAGAAACACCGTTATCGCTTGATGCCTCACCCGCCGTTGCCGCAGATGCTCGCCTCGTGACTGAGATTGAACACCGTTTATCGGAATCCAATCTCGAAGGAATTGCCTTACGCTATGGCTTCTTCTACGGGCCCGGCACCTGGTTCAATCCAGATGGCGATGTAGCACAACAGATACGGCAGCAAGAGTTTCCCATTGTAGGCAATGGGGAGGGCGTTTGGTCGTGGTTACACATTGAGGATGCAGCGATCGCCACTGTTGCAGCCGCAGAGCAGGGCAATCCTGGTGTTTATCTAATTGTGGATGATCAGCCTTTAGCGGTGCGCGACTGGCTGCCTGCGTTTGCTCGATCGCTGAATGCTCCACCCCCACCGCAAGTATCCGTTGAAGATGCTCTGAAAATCGAGGGCGGTGCGGACATTGTTTACTACCAGACTCAGATGCGAGGCGCATCGAATGCCAAAGCAAAACGCGAACTGAATTTTCAGCCGCGATCATTGGAATGGATCGTTAACACCACCGTGGCTCTTGGTTAAAAGGAAACCTGCCACCTGCCTGAGCAGCATGGTTTCATCGCAACTTGACTGCGTCTGGGTATGAAAAAGTTTGACCAGTAGATTTCAACAACACAGTACATTTCAACAACATTGGAGAACAATTATGTCTCAAGCAAATACGGCTGAAGCAACTATGTCTCAAGCAAAGCCTCCTGCTGATCCCACCCCTGCCACCCTGGAAGGAAAACTGGCTCTGTTACGGAAGTTAAGGGATGAGTTGGGCAGTGGTGATACGATTCGTCGTCTCTTCTTTGGCGACCTGGAACCCATTGCCCTGCAACCCGGAGGAGCGAATACCGTAGTTCATCTTTACAACAAAGTCAATGATGTCACGATCGCCTATTGCACTTCCTACGATGTCTTTCTGGCTGCCCGTCCGGGACGAGTGACCGAGTTTGACCCGGCTGAGATCAAATAAGCGGCTGGCTCAAAACTCAACAACCCTGTTCTTTAAATTATCAGAGGTTTTGTCATGAAAATTGTTGTTGTTGGTGCCAGTGGGCGGCTTGGTAAGAAGCTTGTCAGCAAGCTACATGAACATGGACATGAGGTGGTGGCAGCGTCCCGTTCTTCAGGTGTCGATGCTGTCACAGGTGAGGGACTGGCTGAGGCGTTAGTGGGTGCTCAAGTTGTTGTCGATGTAACGAGTTCACCCTCCTTTGAGGATGCGGCGGTGTTGGAGTTCTTCGAGAAGTCAACCCGGAACCTGCTGGCGGCGGAGGTAGATGCGGGTGTAGGTCATCACATTGCAGTATCAATTGTTGGAGCCGATCGCATTCCTGATAGCGGCTATATGCGTGCCAAAGTCGCTCAGGAAAAGTTGATCCAGTCCGCAGCAGTACCCTATACAATCGTTCGCGCTACGCAGTTCTTTGAGTTCATCGAGATGATCGTTGCTCAATTCCCCAGCAATGGAGAAACGGTTCACTTGCCCCCTGCCTTTATCCAGCCCATCCTAACAGATGACGTTGCAGATGCGTTAGTCGATATCACACTGGGAGCGCCAGTCAACGGCATTATCGATTTAGCAGGCCCAGATCGGTTCCGTTTCGAGGAAATCATCCGCCAATTCCTGAGCGCAACTCACGACTCACGTCAGGTAGTTGTAGACAGTCACGCCCGTTACTTTGGTGCAGCGTTGAACGATCAGCTCGTTCCACAGGGCAACTCGCTCATTGGCTCGACCCGTTTCAAGGACTGGCTCAACCGCTCGATCGCTCAAAGATCAGCAATGAGAATTTAGTGCTGACATCGGTTGCGGAGCCAGTCGCGTGGGCGGGGTTCTCCCCGTTATAGCAACTGGCGTTTGAGGACACAAAGTTCAACATCCCGCAACTGCTGAGTTTTGCAACGCTCAACTCAACCTACCCCTGTCTAATCTGCGCGGCTTGATTCAGCATGAGAGCACATCAAACGGATTTTTATTCACCAATTCGTGTTCACTTTTGTATTCACGCAAGGAGAACCCAAATGTTTACTAGATTTCTTCGCGGATTTGCATTCGCAGCACTCTCCATATTCGCAGCTTTTTCCGTATTCACAGCACTCCCCGTATTGCCAGCTTCAGCCAGTGTGTTGGGTGAAAAGGTAACGTTGGTCTTCGATCGTGTCCTTCCCAATGTGCCCGGCAAGAGCATGAAAGTCCAGGTGGTCGAATATGCGCCAGGTGTCTCGTCGATCCCTCACACCCATCCAGACTCGGCTTTCATCTATGCAACAGTCCTGGAAGGTGCGGTTCGTAGCAAAATCAATGATAATCCGGAGCAAGTGTATCACGCGGGTGAGAACTTTTTTGAATTACCTGGCGATCATCATCGTGTCAGCGCCAATGCCAGTGATACTGAACCTGCACGCCTGCTAGCAGTGCTTATCGCCAATACCAATGAACAGAACCTGGTCATAAACGAAGAGTAAGACGCACGCATTGCAAGGATTTTCATGTATCGACAATACCGAAGTTTGAACCGGAGACACTGTAGAGCTAGTGAGTTGGGATGATAACAACATCACCGTTGCCGATATCACTCAACTTTATGTTCGTGAGCAGGACAATCCAGAATTACTTCATCACGCAGCTCACAGCCAAGCATATCAGGTCTAACAACTTCCCTTGCTACTTTCCTCCAATCCAAATGATTAAGTCGCGTTTTAACTCAACTAACTTGAGTGGTGTGGATTGGGCGATCGCAGAACAATGAAGTTAATCGAGGTGGGCAGCAAGCTTATCAATACTAAAGGAGAACAAAATGAAAACGCAGAAAGTATGGTTTATTACCGGAGCTTCCAGGGGCTTTGGATTAGAAATTGCTAGAGCAGCCCTGGCAGTGGGTGATCAAGTAGTAGCAACGGTTCGCCAAGAGGCCACACAACTCGCCACAACCCTGCAAAACCACCCGGATCTATACGTTGTGCAGATGGATGTTACCCAGGAAGACCAGGTACAAGCGGCTGTCAAACAAGGCATTGCCCGTTTCGGTCAGATTGATGTCTTAGTTAATAATGCCGGATTTGGCATGGTTACGGCGATCGAAGAAGCCACGGATGCCGAAGTTCGCAAACAGTATGACACCAACGTATTTGGTTTACTCAACGTGACTCGTGCCGTGTTACCGTACCTGCGCCAGCAAAAGTCCGGGCGCGTGATCAATATCTCGTCGCTGTTTGGCTACGATGCAATTCCGGGCTGGGGATTATATGGATCTACTAAATTTGCAGTTGAGGGTCTCTCGAAAGGGCTAGCAGTAGAACTAGCACCGCTCGGCATCCACGTTACAGTAGTGGCTCCCGGTCTTTTTAGTACCGACTTCCTGAGCACTGAATCCTATGTTGCCGCTAAGACCATCATCGACGATTACCAGGAAACGGTAGGGCCGATGCGGAGCGGAGCCGATGCGCTACATGGGCAGCAACCCGGCGATCCGAAAAAGTTTGCTCAGGTGATTCTTCAACTCGCTAATACAGAACGCCCTCCAGTACATTTGCCCGTTGGCAAGGACGCGATCGCAATGTACCAGAGCAACGCTGCAAAAATGGCACAGGAAATCGAAGCATGGCTGCCAGTAGCTACCAGCACCGACCATGACCACCGCGTCATGGCTTCGAGCATAGCCTGAACAGCAACCACATAATCTCCTTTGGAGATTGTGATGAAACTAGAAGATAAGAAGGCACTGATTACTGGTATTAGCTTGGCGATCGCTTGATTCATCTTCGTTAACGCTGGTATTGGCGGGGCTACACCTATAGGAAACACTGACGAAGCAACCTACGCTAATTCGATTTTGAAAGTGAGGTAGGCACAATGAAGACGAACTTTGAGAAAAAGTCTTTTGAGGATGGTGACAACTATCAACGTGGCAATGATAGCCACGATATTTTCGCCGAGCGTGTCCGCAGCAACCAGCACCAGCTCACCTCCCAGCTAAGACCCCAGTACGATTTTATTGTTTGCGGATCTGGATCTTCTGGCTCGGTGGTTGCCCGCAGACTGGCCGAGAATCCGGATGTCAGCGTTCTGCTGCTGGAAGCTGGAGGCACTGATGATGTGCCAAGTGTCATGGAAGCAAATCAATGGCCGATAAACCTTGGAACCGATCGCGACTGGAGCTTCTCAGGTCAGCCGAATCGACATGTGAACGGTCGTTCGATTCCGTTCTCTATGGGCAAGGTACTAGGCGGTGGATCGAGCATTAACGTCATGGTTTGGGCGCGTGGACACAAGCATGATTGGGATTTCTTCGCATCCGTTGCCAACGATCCGGCCTGGAGTTATGAATCCGTCTTGAAGATTTATCGCCGCCTGGAAGATTGGCATGGCGTGCCAGACCCGATGTATCGCGGAACGGGAGGGCCAGTATTTGTCCAGCCAGCGCCAGAGCCAAACCCGATCGCACCCGCAACGGTGGAAGGAGCGCGGGTGGTGGGTATTCCTACTTTTGAAAATCCCAACGGACGGATGATGGAAGCAGCGAAGGGTGCTTCTATCACCGATGTGCGAGTCCGCAATGGCAAACGCGAATCAATATTCCGTTCCTACGTTTTCCCATATATGGATCGGCCAAACCTAACGGTTCTTAGTCATGCACTGGTTACACGGCTGACGTTCCAGGGCAAGCGGGTCACTGGTGTGGAGATATCTTATCGGGACGCGATCTATCGCATTGGTGCGGCAGTTGAAGTTGTGCTGTCGCTCGGTGCGATCCATACGCCGAAAGTGCTGATGCAATCTGGTATCGGCGATGAGGCAGAGTTACGGCGATTTGGAATTCCTGTCGTGCAGCACCTTCCCGGTGTGGGGCAAAATTTTCAAGACCACGTTGCATTCGATTGTGTCTGGGAATATGAAGACGCTCTCGAACCAAGAAACAATATGTCCGAGGCAATCTTTTTCTCGACAAGCCAGTCTGGACTGTCAAGCCCGGACTTATTTGTCTGTCAGGCTGAGGTGTCAAAATCCAGTGCTGAGAATGCCATCCGCTTTGGGCTGCCTAATGCAGGCTGGACGTTATTTGGGGCGATCGCCCATCCTAAAAGCCGAGGTCGCCTGCGCCTGACGGGAGCCGATCCATCCGACCCAATTCTGATTGATGCAAACACGCTGTCTGACCCAGATGATCTCAAAACCGCGATCGCCTGCGTAGAACTCTGCCGCGAAGTCGGGAACTCTGCTCCGCTTCGTCCGTTCGTTAAGCGCGAAGTGATGCCAGGTAATTTGAAAGGAGCCGAACTCGAAAGCTTTATTCGGGATGCTGCAACAAGTTTCTGGCACGAAACCTGTACCGCGAAGATGGGTCGGGATGAGATGTCGGTGGTGGATAACAACCTAAGAGTGTATGGAATCGACAATCTCCGGATCGCTGATGGATCGATTATGCCGCGAGTAACGGCTGGTAACACGATGGCTCCCTGCGTGATCATCGGGGAGCGGGCGGCGGAAATTCTACATCTCGAACATCAGCTGCAAACCACTGTAAAAACAGACTCAGGCAGGCAATAGACCACCACACTTTTCATTAGTTGGTTCCAATATATTATTTTTCATAGCATTTATCACGCAAGTACAGTTTTGTCAATGCGTAAGTTCTATGACTGAAAACAGACTGCAATTGCACTATGCCGTTCAATAAATTCGTCCGTCATTTCACTAACCCCTCAAAAGCATAAAGGAGTTTTATTATGGGCATTGAACAGAAAGTCGCTATTATTACCGGCGCATCGCAAGGCATCGGCGCAGCCCTCGTCAAGGCGTACCGCGAGAGCAACTATCGGGTAATTGCCACCTCGCGCTCGATCGAGCCGTCAGACGATGAGGCAATTCTCACTGTACCTGGTGACATTGCCGATCGCAAAACTGCCGAGCGTGCTATTTTTGAAGGCGTGACCCGCTTCGGGCGCATCGACACACTCATCAACAACGCGGGTATCTTCATCGCCAAGCCATTTACCGAATACACCGAGGCTGACTACAAGGTATATTTGGGTACTAACATCACTGGCTTCTTTCACATGACGCAACTGGCGATCGCCGAGATGGAGAAGCAAGGTAGTGGTCATATCGTGCAGATATCGACGAGCCTGGTTGACAACCCGATTGCTGGCGTACCCTCCGTACTCGCGTCGCTGACAAAGGGCGGACTAAATGCCGCAACAAAATCGCTGGCGATTGAGTATGCCAAACGCGGTATCCGGGTGAATGCGATCGCGCTAGGTAACATTAAGACACCAATGCACCCTGCCGAGATCCATGCACAGCTCGCTGCCATGCACCCAATTGATCGTATGGGCGAGATATCCGATGTTGTTGATGCGGCTCTCTATCTCGAATCAGCCAACTTTGTCACGGGCGAAATCCTTCACGTCGATGGTGGCCAGAGTGCAGGTCACTGACACCACCTCGCGCTAAGAAGAATTGCTCAACCGCTTAACTTTTAAAGGAACACAGGCATGATCTACGAATTACGCATTTATCACGCCATGCCCGGACGACTACCCGCGCTGCTCGCGCGCTTCGAGAACCACACGCTGCGGATTTGGGACAAGCATGGCATCCGCCAAGCTGGATTCTGGACAACGCTAATCGGCGAGAGCGAGAGTAACCAGCTTACCTACCTACTTGCTTGGGACAGCTTATCTGAGCGTGAGAAGAACTGGAGTGCATTCCTCGCAGACCCTGAATGGATCGCAACCAAGACCGAAACTGAGAAGGACGGCCCACTTGTGCAGAACATCCGCAACGAGTTGCTGACACCGACCGCCTTTTCCTCGGTGAAATGAGCGGTGGGGCGACCTACGGAACTCGAATCTGTAGCATCCGTCCTACAGGCTCCTCCCCACCATCACAAGTGAGTAATGCGGAAAGTAATCACTTCAAGTCATATATCTTGCTTCTATTAGCAAGCGTGGGAGATACTTATGTGGCCTAAAACAGAACTGACAGATTTGCTTAAAATCACGCATCCAATAATTCAGGCTCCGATGGTTGGTGCTTCCACACCTGAGTTAGTTGCGGCTGTTTCTAATGCAGGAGGTCTTGGCTCTTATGGTGGAGCGGCCACCGCACCAGCCAAACTTCGCTCCATTATCAGGCAAATTCGAGAACTGACAGATCAACCCTTTGGAGTTAATTTGTTTGCCCCAGCAGTTGAAGCGTATCAACTTACGCCTGAGCAGCAAACACCGATGTCTGAGCTATTAACAAAATGGCACAACGAACTTGACGCTGGGCCTGTACCCGAACCGATACCATTAGTAGGGCCATTCCAAGAGCAATTTACTGTCCTGCTTGAGGAGAAAGTACCTGTTTTTAGTTTCCACTTTGGGCCTGCGCCAATCGAGGCAATTCGGAAGATACATGCTATAGGCTCAGTTGTATTAGCAACCGCAACGACTGTCCGGGAAGCAAAAGCTCTAGTCGTTGCAGGAGTTGATGTCATCATCGCCCAGGGCTTTGAAGCCGGAGGTCATCGCGGAACTTTTGCAGTACCTTATGAACACGGATTGATTGGCACAGCAGCGTTGGTGCCGCAAATAGCAGATGCGGTATCAGTTCCGGTCGTGGCGGCGGGTGGAATCATGGATGCTCGTGGAATAGTTGCTGCATTTGCACTTGGGGCAAGCGGGGTACAGATGGGAACCGCCTTTCTCGCCTGCCCTGAGAACAATATTCCAGAAGTCTATAGGCAGGCGGTACTCAACTCTCAGGATGAAGACACGGTTATTACTGAAGTATTTTCCGGCAAACCCGCCAGAGCAATCCGAAATCGATTTATACGTGAAATGGAGAATCACCGGGATAAAGTACTGCCCTTCCCGGCTCAGATGGCTATAGGGCGGGTTTTGTATCAAACTTCTGCTCAACAATCAAATCCAGATTTTGTCAGTATGTGGGCAGGACAAGCAGCAGCATTAACCGAAGCTCTCCCGGCAGGTGAGTTAATCGAAAAACTCATACAAGAATTTCTTGCCGTAACTGCTTCTTTACAAGTCAAATAATAAGTTAAGAGTTCAGACCAAAGTCTATCTCTGAACAACCGCTTGCAGTAGAACTCCAATTACATTTTTGCTGAGAGTAAAAGTTTTATCGCGATCGCAGGAATAAGCCCTTAGCGTACATTTTTCTGCCACTGCTACTCATCCCTCTACTGATTTAAAGCTATATGACTCATTTTGCTATTATCTGTCCGGCGGTAACGGGTCACCTCAACCCGATGTTTGCATTAGGTCGTGAACTGCAACGGCGCGGTCATCGCGTTAACTTTATCGGAGTTCTCGATGCCCAAGCTGCGACACGAGCAGCAGGATTGGAATTTCAGGCGATCGCCGAATCGGAGTATCCTTTGGGGGCAATACCAAAATTGACTACACAACTGGGGAAACTGAGCGGACTTGCTGCATTGCGTTACGCCTTTAGTAATTTCCAACAACAGTTGAATGCTGCGTTACTTAGGGATGCCCCAGCAGTGATTCGGGAGGCTGGTGTAGAAGCATTACTGCTAGATCAAGTCATACCAGTGAGAGGGACTCTTGCAGAATTTCTGGATATGCCGTGGATTGAGGTATGCAATGCCTTGATCGAAAATCCAGACGACACCATCCCGCCTTTGTTTACAACCTGGAGCTATAACCCAGCCTGGTGGGCGCGTCTACGCAATCGTGCGGCTAATCTTCTGTTTAGTCGCATCGTAGGGCCAATCGAGGAGGTAAATCAACAGTATCGCCGACAGAGCCTGTCTTGCATCTAAGTTGCGGTTTAACTCAACGAACTTGAGTGGTGTGGATGGGGCGATCGCAGAATAATCAAAAGTAACCGAAGTAGATACAACTCACGAATCTAAAGGAGAACAAGATGAGTAGCAATCACGTAAACAGTCCAAACATGAAACTCGAAGTTGTGGTGTTCAGCGTTGCCGACGTGGAACGTACCAAGGCATTTTACCAGAATCTTGGCTGGCGATTCGACATCGACGTGGTGGAGGGCGACTTTCGAGGCGTACACCTGACACCGCCCAATTCGGAAGCCTCGATCCTCTTCGGCAAGGGAGTCACCCCAAATAATTCTAGCTCGGCGCAGAACCTAGTTCTCGCTGTGGACGACCTCGATGCCGTCCGCGAAGACTTGATCGCTCGCGGTGTCAACGTGAGCGAGATATTCCACTACGCTGGCGGCCCCTTTAACAACGCTGTGGAGAACCCACGGGTCAGTGGGCGCGACCCACAAGGCCGTTCTTACTTCTCATTTGCCTCATTTGAAGACCCAGACGGAAACCTCTGGTTGCTTCAGGAAATCACAACGCGACTTCCTGGTCGTCTGTGGGACTCGAAGCGAGTAGGAGACATAGACGTTCCAACCCTGGCAAACCTTCTCCGTGAGACGGCAGAGTACCACGACCATTACGAGAAGACTCACGCCGAGCATCACTGGTGGGATTGGTACGCGCCTTATTTGAGTGCGCGTCAGAATGGCAGTAACCCAGAAGAAGCCGCCGCCATTGCTGACCGTTACATGGAGAAAATTTTTCCTGTTCTTTCCACATGATGCGGTCAGAATTGCAGTTGCTAGGTTGAGTTCTGGACAACCTTTTTCTTGCTGAATTGAGCGATAGGGCGAACACAAAACTCTAACCTATCGCTCGCCCCACCATTACAACTGAGTCATGGAGACAATACGTAACCTCAGTTAAATCCAAAATGTTAAAAAGTTCCGATCGCTGCGCTGAACCCCATATCAGATTCGGGTGTTACCGAAGATCGTTTTATCACCTAAGATAAACAGTAAATTATGAAAGTTAAAGCCGCAGCCGTGCAGATCAGCCCCGTGCTGTACAGCCGGCAGGGTACCGTCGAGAAGGTCGTGAAGAAAATCCGCGAGCTGGGTCAACAGGGCGTTCAGTTCGCAACCTTCCCCGAAACCATCATTCCCTATTACCCCTACTTCTCCTATGTGTTAGCCCCGTTCGCGTTGGCAAAGGAACATCTGCGGTTGCTTGAAGAGTCGGTCACGGTGCCGTCTGCTGAAACCCAGGCGATCGCCGAAGCCGCGAAAGAAGCAAACATGGTTGTTTCGATCGGCGTTAATGAGCGCGACGGCGGCTCTATCTACAATACGCAACTTCTCTTTGACGCAGACGGGACGCTGATCCAGCGCCGTCGCAAGCTTACACCGACTTATAACGAGCGGATACTCTGGGGCCAGGGTGACGGCTCAGGACTGCGCGCCATCAATAGTGCCGTTGGGCGCATCGGACAACTTGCCTGCTAGGAGCATAACAATCCTTTGGCACGTTACGCCCTGATCGCCGATGGTGAGCAAATCCACTCGGCGATGTATCCCGGATCGTTCGCTGGTCAGATGTTCGCAGAGCAAGCGGAAATTAACGTCCGCCAGCACGCCCTTGAATCCGCCTGCTTTGTCGTCTGTGCGACCGCGTGGCTGGATGCCGATCAGCAGGCTCAGATTATGCAAGACACGGGTTGCGCGATCGAGCCGATTTCTGGCGGCTGCTTCACCGCCATTGTGAATCCGCACGGCCAGATCATCGGCCAACCTCTCAAAGCGGGCGAAGGCGAAGTGATTGCTGATCTTGACTTTGCCCAGATCGATGCCCGTAAGCGGCTGATGGACGCGCGCGGTCACTACAACCGCCCCGAACTTCTCAGCCTGCTGATTGATCGAACACCCACGTCGCACGTCCATGAGCGCACCGCATACCCCAAGGTCGAGGCGATACGTGCGGCTGTCCCAGAGGAGAAGACCTTCGAGGTACTCTAATTCCACTGTACCTATCGGAACGCAGCTACAAGGAGGTCAGTGCGTGTCCAAAACAATCAATCGTAATCGCCGCTACTTTTTAATAACCATGTTTAAAACTATTGCTGCCACCCAGATCAGTATACTCGCCTGCACCAAACAGTCTGCTAGGTCGGCAACGGCTGAGTTACCGATTGAAGGTGAACTGCCTTCTCTTGTCGGCGCGATCGCGTGGCTCAATTCACAGCCATTAACGGTTGACGAACTGCGTGGAAAAGTCGTGCTGATCAACTTCTGGACTTATACCTGCATCAATTGGCTGCGCCAACTCCCTTATGTCCGCGCGTGGGCTGAGAAGTATAAGGATCAGGGACTAGTAGTAATTGGTATACATACACCGGAGTTTGAATTCGAGAAGAATATTGATAATGTCCGCCGCGCCTTGACGGAGATGAAAATTGACTATCCGATCGCTGTAGATAACGATTATGCGGTGTGGCGTGCTTTCGGGAACCATTATTGGCCAGCCCTTTATTTTATAGACACGCAAGGACGCATTCGTCATCACCAATTCGGCGAGGGCGAGTACGAGCAATCGGAAAGGGTAATTCAACGGCTACTGTCTGAGTCCGGAACTGGTCGTGTCGGTCAGGAAATTGTCGAAGTCGATGCTCGCGGTTTTGAGGTTGCTGCTGATTGGAACAACCTAAAATCGCCTGAAAACTACCTCGGCTACGAAAGAACGGAGAATTTTGCATCTCCCAACGGCGCGGTGTTAAACAAGCCTCGCTTATATAGCGCCCCCGCGCAATTGCAACTTAATCAATGGGCGCTTTCGGGCGATTGGACAATCACAAGACAAGCCATTGTACTGAACAAGTCCGGCGGGCGGATCGCGTACCGCTTCCATGCACGCGACCTTCATCTCGTCATGGGGCCGCGAGGAACGCCCGTGCGGTTTCGCGTGCTTGTAGATGGACAGCCGGTAGTTGCAGCTCGCGGACTTGATGTTGATGTGCGAGGCGAAGGCACGGCTACCGAACAGCGATTGTACCAACTGGTTCGACAGCCGAAGCCCATCAGCGATCAACAGTTTGAGATTGAGTTTCTAGATTCTGGGGTGGAGGCTTTTGCGTTTACGTTCGGCTGATAACGCAAACAAATACGCTTTCGCAACAAGCGACAAGAAGGTAAATGATATGACGATGAAATCCATACATGATAGCCCAATCCTCGTGACCGGAGCGGCTGGTGATCTCGGTGCGATCGGTCGCAACCTTACCGCAATGTTGCTCGCTAAAGGGCATAAGGTGCGTGCTTTGGTTCGGCGGGAGGATGAACGCGCTCTTGGTCTGCGCCAGCTGGGGGCCGAGGTTGTGCAGGGCGATCTAACTGATCTTGCCTCGATGCACCGGGCGATCGCAGGTGTTACACGCATCTATTTTGGAATGTCTGTCTCGCCGACTTATCTCGAAGCCACGGTCAACATCGCCGCAGTGGCGCGCCACCACAGGGTCGAGGCCTTCGTGAATATGTCGCAGATGACGGTGACGCAGATGAGCATTACTGAAACTACCCCAAGTCCGCAGCACAAGCTGCACTGGCTGGCAGAACAGGCATTAGCGTGGTCGGGGCTGCCTGTAGTCACGGTGCGACCGACGGTCTTCCTCGAAGGCTTTTTCCTGCGTCTGGCTGCTGCTGGTATCCGCGACAGCGATGAACTGGCGCTGCCGCTAGGTAACGGCAAGACCTCGCCGATCTCGTCCGTTGATGTGGCGCGCGCCGTTTCCGTGATTCTCGACGACCCTGCCTCACACATTGGTCATGTTTACAATCTGACCGGATTTGAGTCGGCCGATCTGAACCACTACGCGCGCGTCTTTTCCGAAGCACTTGGCAGAACTATCCGCTATCGTAACGTGCCGCTCTCCGGGTGGACTGATACGCTTCGTGAATTTGGGGTGTCAACCCACCTCGTCAACCACCTCGCGGTGATGGCAGAACTTCACGCGCAGGGGCGGTATGACCGCATGACAGATGACCTGTTCAAGCTGACTGGCGAGACACCAATGAGCTTGTACGACTTTGTAAAATTGCACGCTGCTGAATTCACACCCAGTAAAGCCACGGTTTGAAGATAAATGTCCGAAAAAATCAACTATCAACGCCGCCGGTTTTTGGGTACTGCGGCCATGACCATTGCTACTACACAGCTAGGCATATTCGGTTCTGCGATCGCACAATCGAGCAAAACAAAACCAGCAGTTCTGTCCACGACTAAGCCGGGGACAAACAAGTCGTTCGGCTCACTAAAGCAAATCGATGCTGGTGTGCTGAATGTCGGATACGCTGAAGCTGGTAGGGCGAATGGTAATCCAGTAATCTTGCTGCATGGATGGCCCTACGACATTCATAGCTATGTCGATGTCGCTCCTTTGTTAGCATCGGCGGGGTATCGGGTGATCGTTCCATATCTGCGCGGCTATGGGATGACGCGCTTTCTTTCCAGCAAGACGTTCCGCAATGGGCAGCAGTCGGCGATCGCCGTACCCACTATCACTCTTGAAGGTGATGCCAACGGCGCGCCACATCCAGATGCCAGTACCTACGCAAGGAAATTCTTAGGCAAATACGCACACCGGGTCATCAACGGCGGCATCGGTCACAACCTGCCTCAGGAAGCGCCACGGGAGTTTGCCAAGGCTGTCATCGAAGTTGACGGTTACTGATTGGGTTTAGCCTAAATTGTGAAACGGGCAATTTGCAGCAAAGAGAAAACACCATGATCGTAAAAAAAGTACATTACAAAACCAAAGCCCGCACCGCAAGAGCCTTCGCCCTGTTGCGACTCCTCGTTGCACTGTTGGCGGCAACGGTGTTTCTAGCATCGCCCGCTCGTGTGCTTGCCCAGCAATTTGCCCAAATCGGCGCACAAGCCCAGGTGGCAGCCAAGGCGGCAACCAAAGACAACGCCATTCGCCCCTTTCGCGTCCACGTCCCGCAAGAGGCGATCGTCGATCTCCGCAGGCGCATTGCGGCGACTCGCTGGCCTGACAAGGAGACTGTCGCCGACCAGTCGCAGGGCGTACAACTGGCGACAATGAAGGAACTTGTTCGTTACTGGGGAACGAAGTACGACTGGCGCAAAGCCGAGGCGAAGCTGAATGCCTTACCGCAGTTTGTAACGAACATCGATGGCTTGGAAATTCACTTTATCCACGTCCGCTCCAAAAATTCTAACGCTTTGCCGTTGCTCGTCACGCACGGATGGCCCGGCTCGGTATTTGAACAGCTAAAGATCATCGGCCCCCTGACCGACCCAACGGCCTACGGGGGGCGTGGAGAGGATGCCTTCGACCTGGTTATCCCGTCAATTCCCGGCTACGGCTTTTCCGGGAAGCCGACGGGCATCGGTTGGAACCCCGACCACATCGCGCGAGCATGGGCCGATCTGATGAAGCGCCTCGGCTACACCCGCTACGTCGCCCAAGGTGGCGACTGGGGGTCTCCCATCTCCAGCGCGATGGCGCGTCAAGCACCAGCAGGATTACTCGGCATCCACATCAACTTGCCGGCGACGATACCGCCCGACGTGGCCGCAGTGCTTGCCGTCGGCGGGCCTGCGCCGGACGGACTCTCCGAGAAAGAACGCGCGGCGTTCGACTCACTCGACAGGTTCAATAAGAAGGAACGAGCCTACGCCGTGATGATGGGTACGCGACCGCAGACGGTCGGGTATGGTCTGACGGACTCGCCGACGGGACTCGCGGCGTGGATGCTTGGGCATCCAGGCTTCGCGCAGTGGACGTACAGAGGCGGCGATTCTCAAAAGTCCCCGACAAAAGACGAGGTGCTGGACGACATCACGCTGTACTGGCTGACGAACAGCGCGGTTTCGTCAGCGCGGCTGTACTGGGAGAACAACAACAGCATCTTGAACGCGGTCGCGCAGAAGACCGCCGATATCTCACTTCCGGTGGCCGTCACGGTATTTCCCAGGGAGATATATGCAGCACCACAGACTTGGACACGGCGTGCCTATCGCCACCTGATTTACTTCCATGAGGCTGACAAGGGCGGACACTTCGCAGCGTGGGAGGAGCCGCAGCTGTTCTCTGAGGAGATCCGCGCGGCGTTCAGGTCACTGCGTTAGTTCAAAACCAATCGATTCACACCACAAACAGCAGACAAGGAGAATCGGTTGACTCAATTATGATTGGTGAAAAAGCAGCCGATTTAATTAAAGCCAGTCGTACTCAACAAACTGTAATCACTAGCTATCAACAGAGGTAACAATGGAAACAGCAGATGTAATCGTGATTGGAAGTGGTCAGGGTGGAGTTCCGCTTGCGGCTGACTTTGCATCATCAGGTCGAAATGTCGTTTTATTTGAGCGCGATGCTTTAGGCGGCAGTTGTGTAAACTATGGCTGTACTCCTTCCAAAGCCTTTTTAGCGGCTGCCCATGCCGCAGGTCGCGCAGGGCAAGCCGCAAAGCTAGGTATACATACACAGGTTGAAGTCGATTTTTCTACAGTGATGGAGCGTGTGCGTGGTATTCGCAGCCAGTTTAACCAGGGTACTAAGCGGCGATTAGAAAGTGCAGGGGTGAGAGTTGTCTGTGCGGAAGCTGCTTTCACCGGAGAGCGAACTGTAAGCGGAGGAGGTGTAACTGTGCAGGCTCCAATCGTCGTCATCAATACAGGAACATCCTCTACTATTCCTGACATTCCTGGTTTAGCTGGAACTCCTTATCTCACCAACCGAAATTTCTTTGATTTGCAACAGATTCCGCCCCGATTGCTCGTGGTCGGTGGTGGCTATATTGCCTTAGAGTTAGGACAAGGAATGGCGCGCTTAGGAAGCCAGACCGAATTAATTGTACGGGGCGATCGCCTGCTGGCTCAAGAAGAATCTGATGTCAGTGCTGTGCTTGCTGATGCCTTTGCACAAGATGGAATTGGGCTGCATTTTAACGTGACGGTTCAGCAGGTTGCTTACAGTAACGGTGTGTTTACCCTAACCCTGAATAATGGTAAAGTCCTTGATGGAGAAGCATTGCTGATTGCAACTGGACGCAAACCGAATACTGGGGCATTAAATTCTGCGGTGACTGGCGTTGAATTAGATGCACAGGGTTTTATTAAAATCGACGATCAGTTTCAAACGACTTGCCCTGGAATTTATGCGATCGGAGACGTTGCCAAGCAGCCTGCTTTTACTCATGTTTCTTGGGAAGACTATCGCCGCTTGAAAGCAATTCTGTCTGGCGAACATCGGACACGCAATGATCGCGTGTTAGGCTATGCCGTTTACACAGAGCCGCAAGTGGGCCGGGTGGGGATGACACTAGAACAGGCTCAGAAACAGGGTATTGCTGCCCGCGAAGTCACCCTGCCGATGGCTTACATCGCCCGTAGCATTGAGTGGGGACACGATCTGGGGTTCTACCGTATGGTCATTGACACCGACACGAATTTGATTGTAGGAGCAACGCTGGTTGGGTACGAAACGGCTGAACTCGTGCATGTCTTTTTGTCGCTGATGGAAGCTAAAGCAACGTGGCAGCTACTTGAACAATCGGTTCACATTCATCCAACTTACGGTGAGGCATTGCCCAGTCTCGCAAGACTACTCGTTGAATGATAATATGCCAACCTGTCTCAATATGTAAGAAATATCTGAATCGAAAGCTGAAAACAACACACCAATTCACAACAAAATCGTAAGTAATTAGCTGTACTTGATATTACGGCTTTTCAAGCTATTGAACAGTACCGGGATGGGTCAGGCAATTGTCTTTGATGCGGTTTTATGGAAGCGATGCCTACGGCGGTAAACTACGCTGATAAAGTTCATGGCCAAGAGCGATCGCTGTGCAGAGAAACAAAGATCATTTCATCAAGAGTAAGGTGTTATAGTTGGCACTGTGCCTGTCAATGCCCAGTTGCCGACTTCCCGAATTTTGTAGTCCACAGGATCGTGGAGCGTTGCTGTACGGAGGTTTCGCCAGTAGCGATCAAAGTTATAACTCTGTGCTGTGGCGCTTGCACCCATCGCATCAAACATTTGCGTTGTAATTGCTAAACCAATTTTGGTGACGAATGCTTTTGCTGTGTAAACAGCGATCGCCGCTTCTCCTCTTTGTTGGGCTGTTAAATTAATGCCCTTTTCGATGGCGGCTTGCAGTACTTGGGCTGCTCGATCAGTAAGCAAGGTTGCCGCTTCTAACTCCATCCAAAATTCACCATAATGATGCAGAATGTAAGGGTCTTGAATCGCCTGTTCTACCCCTGATGTAATCCAAGGGCGAGTTCTAGTTGTGGTGTAGTCCCGTGCAGTTGCAAACGCACCTTGAACAATGCCTAGATAAATGTTGACTTGATTGAGTTGTTTGAAGACATTAATTAGGGTGGCGATCGGGCTGTCACTTGGATAAATAGAAGTTAGAATTTCATCTGGTGTCACCAAAACTTGCTCAAACGTGACGCTACCTGAGTCAGTTTGGCGTTGTCCCATGTTGTCCCAATTTCCATTAAAGTGAATGCCAGGGCGATCGCTGGGAATAATTGCAATTACGGGCTGTTTAGAATCAGCACTTAAAGCACTGACAATCATCCTGTCTGAAAGGCTTGCTCCTGTAGCAAATCGCTTGATGCCATCGAACTGCCAGCCATGTTTAGTCGGAGTTGCCAGCAATCTTGGATCGAGTGCATTGGCTGCATTTGCCCAAAACCAGTTGTGCTGTACTGTATCTAAATAAAGTTGTTCTACTTGTGTTGGATTGCTGATTGAGAGTGAGCTGATAATCGTGGTGTGATTGCCAAACAGTTGACCGATAGAGCCATCAGCTTTGGCGAACTCGCGGATCAAGCCAAAGATTTTGACCCAGGAAGTTTCTCCTAATCCCCCATAAATCGTAGGAATCACCAGATTGAGTAAACCGCTTTGGCGCAACTGCTCAATCTCATGGATAGGACGATTGCCACCATTGCGTTCGCCTTCGGCGCAGCGAAGCTGATCTCGTTCTGCGGCTGTTTTGGCAAATTCCTGGGCAAGTTGATAACCGATAGCAAGGAAATTAAGCGGTTTTGTTGTTTCTAGTAATTGCTGCATATTTAGTTCTCCTTTTTTATTTTTCTCGCTGCCTCATTTGCTTGGTAGATCATCAGGTGATCCCAAAATTTCGTCGCCAATTTCAGCAGAAATACGTTGAGCTAACTCCATATCTGGTATTTCGTTTTCGTTCTGCGTTCCTACCTCTGCAATTAGTCGTGCAAAGGCACTAGGAGAAGCAACCATCAACCCGCGAGCAGGCTTGTCACTCAAAACGCCGATCGCGTGGGCTGTACCAGGAGGAATCAGGAAGGTTTCGCCAGCTTTCAACACAACCTTGTTTTCATCTGCCCAGACTGTGAACTCTCCTTCTAAGACATAAAGTTGTTCAGAGTAGCGCGTGTGGCGATGAAGAGGAGTTTGTGAGCCTGGTGGAAAATAACCTTCGATCAGATCGTATTTACCTTCGGTTGGGGACTTCCAGAAAATAAAATATACAGCTAATGAAAATGATAATCATTATAATGGGGGTGGTAGAGGCTGCCGTTAGCAGCCTCTACCACCCCAAGTTGTAGTAAATTGAATGATGATTCGATTTTCGATTTTGGGATATTTGAGGTGTCAATACAACTAACAGATTCATTGAAAAAGTTATTGAAGGAAACTGCCGAGCAATTACTCATGTGCGGCCAAGCGTAAATTTATAGCACAAACAGTTGCAACATTAGGACATGCAGGACAGTCTGTAGCAGAACAAGAGTTAGGATGGAATCGCGTAACTATTAGTAAAGGAATTAAAGAATTAACTACCGGTATCACTTGTGTAGATAATTATCGAGGTCGAGGACGTTATAAAGCAGAAGAACATCTGCCAAATCTTTTATCAGATATCAAAAAGTTGGTTGATGGTCAAAGTCAGATAGATCCAAGTTTTAAAAGTCAAAGGCTCTATACCCGCCTTTCGGCTGCCCAAGTGAGACATCAATTAATTGAAAAATTTGGTTATGGTGATGAAGAATTACCAACTTCAGAGACAATTCGGGTTAAATTAAATGATTTAGGGTATCGCCTCAAACGGGTCGCCAAAGTTCAACCTCAAAAAAAATTCCCGAAACTGATGCAATCTTTGAGCAATTAGCTATAGTTCATCAACAGGCTGAAGATGACCCAAGTATTTTACGCTTAAGTCTCGATGCGAAAGCTCGTGTAAGTATTGGTTCATTTGACCGTGGTGGTAGAAATCGAGTCCCGACAGAAACTGATGACCATGATTTCCATCCAAAAACAACTGTGACTCCTTACGGTATCTTCCTTACAGACCTTGACGAGCTATTTTTGTACTTTACAGAATCCAAAGTAACTAGCGATTTTATCGTCGATATTTTAGCAGATTTTTGGAAGTCCGAACAGGGGCGATTTTCGGAAATAAAAACCTTGCTTATTAATCAAGATAATGGAGGAGAAAATAATTCTCGACGCACTCAATTTATGAAACGTATAGTTGAATTCGCTCAAGAATATCAACTAAATATACGTTTAGCTTACTACCCTCCCTATCATAGTAAATATAATCCCATTGAACGGACTTGGGCTGTACTAGAAAATTATTGGAATGGTAGTATACTTGATGAAGTGGAAACAGCTTTAAATTTCGCTCATAACATGACATGGAATGGCAAACATCCTGTTGTTAAGTTAGTCACTAAAACTTATGAACTAGGAGTTAAGCTTACTAAAGAGGCTATGTCAACAATTGAGAAACAAATCAAGCGTTTGACTGATTCAAGCCATGAAACTTTCCCGGATTTAGGGAAATGGTTTATTGATATTTGCTATGGAGTAACATATTTTTAAAAAATAGTTATTAACGTTTTTTGTCACATAATTAATAATATTACCAATAATAACACTCTTGACGCAAAGTCAGGAAAGTGCAGATTTTTGATGTTTATTTGGGGAGGGCAAAGGTTGCCGTTGGCAACCTTTGCCCTCCCCCCTTTGTAATGATTATCATTTTTATTAACTGTATATTTTATTTCCTGGAAGTCCCTTAAGCGTCAACTTAAGTAGGGGTGAAATACAAGGGTTGGCATTATTCCGAACAATGTGTTCTAAATAGTCAGCCCTGGTTAAACCCAAGCATTCAGAGGCTATCCCTAAGCTTTTCCATATCAACCGATCATCTATGTCGCGACATAGGGATGGGGTGGTTAGATGGATTGAGAAGTAAGTACTTTCTAACGGTATCTGTTCCACCCCTCCCTATCCCAAACTCACGTTAATTCAGTGCAGGTTCAGTAGCAGCGTTGGAAGATGGAGCTTGAACAGACAGAGGCGCTCCAACGATCCAAGTGTCGTACTGGCGTGCAAGCTCTGTCCAACCTTCGGGCGGCGTTTGACCGATTTGGGGGAAGAATTCGTCGATGCCACCGGGGACGAAAGTGCCGAGCATCCGAGCCCTTCCGGGTCCAAGATTCACCCATCCATGCACGGTGTTACGGGGCACCACAACCGATGTTCCTGGCCCAGCCTCAAACTCTTTACCAGCACAGTGGAAGCGAAATCTGCCTTCCAGGATTTCAAATATCTCTTCCCTATCTTTGTGATAGTGGAGTGGTGGGCCTGAGAACGGCGGAACATCCACTTCAATAATTGTGAAAGCCCCATCGACATCTTTGCTATGGATGCGGATAGCCATCTGCTCGTCGAGCATTGTATCGAACCAGTCGAGGTTCTCGCTCTGTCTAACAATTGCAACTTTGCTTTGATTGAATTGAGTACTCATTGTTTCAGGGGTAAAGGTAGTGTTATGAACTTACTGAGGTAACAAGCATCGCTGGGGTAGCGGTGGGTTTGATATTCTGGTTGCGATGAAACAGATTGGTTGGGTCATACTGGTTCTTGATCGCCACGAGTCGCTCGTATGTGGCAGTCGGATAAACCTCACGAATCCGCTGCTCTCCCTCATCTGCCAGGAAACCCACATAAGCACCGTTAGCGTAGGGTAAGAGCGCCCGAAAGACTCGCTGGGTACGGGCATCGAGACTGGCAGCATCGGCAGATAATGGTGTGAAATGAGTGATCAACACCATGCCCTGTTTATCACGATGAGCAAAGGCGGTCGCATCAGGTGCGACCCGACTCATTGCGCCACCCAGGACACGCAGGGAAACCAACGTTTCAGGAGATATGACAGATTGAGCGGATTCAACTAATGCGTGTATCATCTCGTCTGAGAACGTCTCGAAAAACTGCGATCGCGAATGATGTTGAAAGCCAGGGATCTCACCAACTGCTGTAAGCGCAAAAATCTCTGAATAGGGCATGGGAGCGATCAGGTCGGCGATCGGAGTGGCAAGCTGACGCAGGGGAGCCACAACCCCCTCACCCTCGCTGATGTCACCGATGTAGCAGACCATAATCCCGACGACTGGGGTTCCCTGTTTGTCAGGGGGAATGAAGGGGGCAGGAGGTGCCAGCATGAACAAAACTTCAGTGGAAAGTGCATCGGGTGCTGCTGCTGCTAGACGAGTATACTCTCGCAAAATGCGCTCTGCCTCGGTTGCCTCATAAAAGACAGCACCACCCAAAACAGTTCCGCCTGGATGTAGATTTACCTCGAAAGCCGTTGCAATGCCAAAGTTGCCACCGCCACCGCGTAATCCCCAAAACAGTTCGGGATGTTCATCAGCACTAGCACGCAGCAGTTGTCCATCTGCCGTAACTAGTTCCACTGCTTGCAGGCGATCGATCGTTAAACCGTAGGCACGAACCATCCAACCGATGCCGCCACCCAGCAGCAAGCCACCCACACCCACAGAAGCAACGTCGCCTGCCGTCAATGCCAATCCAAAGGGTTGGAGCTTTTTGGCAACCTCACCCCAGGTAAGACCTGGTTCCAAACGCGCTGTGTGGTGTACTGGATCAATTGTTATCGTCTTCATGTAGGAGAGGTCGATCACCAGCCCACCGTTATTGGTGCCATGTCCGGCTGCACTATGTCCTCCACTCCGCACAGAGAGCGTCATTGCCTGCTCACGGGCAAAATTGACAGCGACTTTGACATCTTCCGCATCAATGCAGCGCACGATCGCAACGGGATAGCCATCAGCGAGACCATTCCAGACTTTTCGTTCAGCTTCATACGCAGGGTGACTAGGCAGGATCAGTTCACCTCGGATCTTCGAGACAAGTATCTTGATCGCTTCTTCGTAGTCACGCAGCTTCTCTTGTGGAGATGCTATTTGAACATGAGTTTGCCCATTTTGCTCGTATTGAGCAGTTCCTTGATGTTGTTCTGACATTAATTACTTCCTTTCATTGTTTAAAGACATAGAAATACTCCTGTTCATCAATACGCTGTGTCATGAACAGTAATGGATTTACACCAATACACTCCTCCATTCACCATCTTTTGTGATGGCGAAGTTAACTCCGCTATCAATGACGAGCGATTGTTCAGTAACTTCCAAGACAGGAGCCTCAACCTGTTTCAGATATTTCTCAAACCATTTCACGGCAGTTGTGCTGGCAATTTCAAAACCTTCTCCCTGGAAACCGTCGAAGTGTCCACCCTTCAAAATGGTGAAAGACTTCGGCTCCATTGCACCTGCATAGACAGAGGCAATTAAATCAGGAGGTGTGAGAAAATCCTTCTCGCCTGCAATCAGACATAGCGGAGTGGGAAAGATCGCCTCCAAGTGAGGAACGGGTTCGTAATAGAGAGAATGCTCGATCGATTCAAAGGTGATGCGATTCTCCCATCGTCCTTCACTGGCGCTTTTAGCAGATTCAACCCAGGTATATGCATCGGGTGTCGGCAGAAAGCTCGGTTGTCCGGGTGTGGCAATCAGAGGAAAGTAGCTCACTTCCCCAGTTTGATACCGTTTGATGCGGTCTTGTGAAAGCAAGGTTGTGAGTTCATCGAGGTCAAGGGGTGAAGTCAGACGACGGGAGTTGAGAAAAAGATTCACTGTCGGCATCTGGGCTACGACGGCTTTCACGCGCCGATCAAATGCCGCCAGATGCAGCACATGACCACCGCTATAGGAGAAGCCCCAAACACCGATGCGATTGGGATCAACTTCACGTTGGAGTTGAGTCCAGGTGATAGCATTGCGGTAATCCTCGTGCTGCTCGGTCGGGAGCATTTGTCCACGAGGTTCTCCCTCACTGGCACCGATGTAGCGGTAATCGAACAGTGTGACAACGAATCCAGCTTGAGCAAAGCGCTCAGCAAACTGTGGTAGACCCATCTCTTTGGTCAAGCCAATGCCATTCGCCATGACAATGGCAGGACAACGTTGACCAGATGCGGCTTGATCTGGAGTGTAAAAGGTGACGGAACACTTTAACCCTTTACTGTCAAAACTGGCAGTTCTTTTGTGCATCGCTCTCATTTATTGCCTTATCCTTTCATTGATCTTATGGCATGAGTTCATCTTATGCTTTGGAAAGAAGGTTCTGAATACATAAACTTTGCAGTTTATTGCCTGATTTTCTCAAACAGCCAGATGGTGTTCAAAAGAGTCCTCTATAATAGGTGCAGGAAAACGATGAGAAGGATGTCTCACGATACGTCGCTAAACGTTGACGAGGATCTGGTATGGCAGATGAATTTCTAAAGCGCGAGACCACGATTGATGCTTGTCAAGAATTGGCAAGATTAGTGAGCCGCCACACGGATGGCAGAGGAAACGGTGTCCATTCAACGGCGATCGCTCAGTTGGAATTTATGCGAGAATCTGCGGCTCCGACAGAACTCTGCACGGTGTATGAACCGACGCTTTGCATTATTCTTCAAGGCAGAAAAGAAACCTTACTAGGACAGGAAACCTATCATTATGGTGCGGCTCAATATATTGTTGTCACGGTTGATCTGCCGCTCAATGGAAATATTGTCGAAGCGACAGCGGATAAGCCCTATCTATGCTTTAAGCTAAGCCTGGATGTGACTGGGCTTTGGGACATTATTGACCAAATTCAGCGCCGTCGAGATCAAAAAGAAAGTTCAGTCAGAGGCTTGTTCGTCAGCGATGCAAATACCCCGTTGATTGAGTGTGCTACCCGACTCACACGGCTTCTGGATACGCCCGAAGATATTCCATTCCTGGCACCGATGATGATTCGCGAAATCTATTACCGTCTTTTAATGGGCGACCAAAGCGAAGCAGTTTGGCAGATTGCGACCTCCGGCAGCCAGATGCAGCGCATTGCCGAGGTGATTAACCAGATAAAAGCTGAGTTTACAAAGCCACTGAGCATGGATGATTTGGCAAAGCAAGCGAGAATGTCTTCCGCATCATTTCATCGGCACTTCAAGGCAGTGACCTCAATGAGTCCGTTGCAATATCAAAAGCAGTTAAGGTTATTGGAAGCCCGTCGTTTGATGCTGGCTGAAAATGCAGATGCAACCCGTGCGGCGTATCAGGTTGGTTATGAGAGTCCTTCACAGTTCAGTCGTGAATATTCCCGCATGTTTGGTGCGCCACCGATAAAGGATATTGAGCGTTTACGAATTGCCTGAGTATTGACTGTGAGAGCGATCGCTCTCGATGAACGTTAAACTGAGTGGCTCAGTACATAAACCCCAATGCATACAATACCTTCGCCAATTTACGAGGGTGAGTTGATGTACAAACTCCTATTTCTCCGAAGCTGGGCAAAAACAATCAGTCCTAAAAATTCCTTCCAGGTTTCTCGCAAGGCTTTTTTAATTTTTGTAGACTCTTATTTTGGCAAAGGTATTTTATAAATAAGTATTTTTTCATAAAAATAAATTTGTCTTTATTAACCAACAGCAGAATATTAATTAAGTAGGTAGACATGAAAAATTATAAGATAAGAGTAGAACAGAAGAGATGACTGAAAATGCCAGCAGCACTACGAATAAAACTGACTATAGAAGAAGACAAAACGTTGCAGGAATTAAGCTTGGCAGATAATGTACCTCGAAGAGTCAAAATTAGAGCGATCGCATTACGACTCAATGGCAATGGTTTAACAGTGCCAATGATTGCTGGTCACTTACGTATTCATGAGCATACAGTTCGAGCCACATTACGTCGGTGGGAAAACCTGGGACTAGGGGGTTTGTGGGAAGCGGCAGGACGTGGAGGAAAGCGTAAGTGGAGTTTAGCGGATATAAATGCAGTTGAACAATGGCTAGAAAAAGAACGTAGTTATACCAGCCGTCAAATACAAGAACGTTTGGAAACAGAGCGTGGAATCAGACTCAGTAGTAGACAAGTCAGCCGAATTCTAAAAAAAAAGATTATGCTTGGAAACGATTAAGGCATAAGCCACCTATTCCAAAATCACCATCATTCCAAGACGCTAAACGTGCCGATTGGTTAATGTTATGTCAGTTAGCAGCTGATGGATTAATTTGCCTAAAATATCTTGATGAATCTGGTTTTGAACGAACCAGTTCTCTCAATTATACTTATTCCAAACGTGGAGAGCAAAAATCAATCTATCAACCTTCTAGAAGAGGCAAAAGAATTAGTATTCTTGGTTTTTGGGAACCGCAGCAAAGTTTTGAATACGGGGCTGTAGTTGGTGGTTTCAATAGCAAACGTTACTTGCAATTACTCCAATGGCAGACACATTTAGCCCAACAGCGTCTTGAACAAACAGGTAAAATCACTGTCATTATTCAAGACGGAGCATCATTTCATCGCAGCAATCAAGTTAAACAATACTGGCAACGTTGGCAACAACAAGGTTTGTATATTTTTTTCCTGCCACCATACTCGCCTCAAATGAACCGTATTGAAGATGAATGGCTGCACCTAAAACGTCATGAGCTTTCTTCTCAGATTTTTGACGATGAATATGAACTAGCGATCGCTTTGATTCATGCTATCCAGAATCGTGCAAACAATGGTAACAGAAATGTTGAATGCTGATACAAAACTTTACATAAATGGTTACAGTAACTCTAAAAAGCCTAAATTAGTCAACATAACATCATCTCCTCAAACCAATGAACATAACTGATTTTCTGACACATACAAGATTGTAAATAGCGGAATTTATCTAATAGCGTATGTCCCCATTGTTGTGGGATAGATAATATCTGTAAAATTAGATAAGCTATTAAACTAACGTAAATTTGTATAGTGATACCATTGACGTTCTTAGTAATTAATTTGTCAAGTTTTAAGTGCATCTTTAAAAACTTCCATAACAATTCAACTCCCCAACGTAATCGATAAATATCCCTAATTTCATCATCACTAACGGCAGCCTCTCCATCAGCAGGTAAATTAGTTACTAGGCGAAACTCAGTTTTTGTTTCTAAATCACAAAAATTAATGACTCTATAGGCTTGAGCATCATCAGATGCACCAACTTTGATTAATCCAGTCACATCGTCAAATTTTAGTTTCCAATTGTTTTTAATCCGCAAAACAAAGTATTTATTTTCTTGTACCAATTCTTGGATAAACTTTAATCCCGCGAAGCCTCTATCCATTACCCCAACAGCATTTATTGGTAGACTAGACATCATCTTTGAACCAAATTGATAATCATGATCATGTCCAAAGTTGATGAAGTTATCTGATGGACTTCCAGTAGCTAGATTGAGAGAACTGAAAAGTTTTACTTGATGGTGTCCTAATACCCATAACAATTTACTTGTGAGAGTAATAATTGTTGAATCTATTGGACAAATTGCATATCTATCGTGTAACTTTTTTTGAACTTTCTTCTGTACTAATTCATTTAATTTTTGGTAAATTTCTTGAAAAGGTTTTTGGCTTCGATGTAAGTTTGCTTTTGAGAAAGTAGAAATATCTACCTCAAATCCTATGTTGTTTAATCTCTTAAACAAATCTCGCATACTTGTTAAGCTGTTATCCATAGCATAAGATAGCCAGCACTCAAAGAACAGACGACTGTTCAATACCGGATAATCGTTTTTTGGCAGTCCTCTCAAGATATCTTTGACAATCTTGGGAAATGAATTTATAATCACTATCAAATAGATATACTTTAATCTTCCGCCCAAAATTTAACATATTTTGGGCTGTTTTTATCGGATTTTTCTTAACATTCAACACTTTTGCCCTCATAAGAAACGAAAAAATACAGAAATCTCGGAATTACAAAAACAAGAGAATAAAGAACTCTCGTCACGCAGAATAGCTGTTGAACACATGATATGTCGGGTCAAAATATTTCGAGTAGCCAGTGATAGATTTCGTCTAGCTCGACATCGATATAATCAGGTACTTCTGGCTGTTTGTGGGCTGGTAAGGTTACGAATTAATCGGTTATTTTCTGTTACCCTTAATACTTAATTTGCTATTTATAAATTCATTTATTCTGATTCTACGTTTCTGCTCTAATTCCATTTTTTTCTCTCTCAATGCCTTCAAACCCTCATTTTCTCGTACTGCCAGATGGCGATCACTCCTTCCGTGCAAATCCTTGTAACTCTCTCCTGGTAAGCTTTCATGATTCGCGGATGAGTCTAATATGATAATAAGTGCGGTATTCTCTCCAATATTGAATCACCATTAAAACTTGGTCTTCAATAGTTAATTTAGGACGGCGACCAGGCTTCTTCTTTTTTTGAGCATCAGCTTTAACTACATCAACCATTAATTCAAAGATTTTACGGCTCACTCCAGTCATTCGCTTAAATTTTTTTGCAGTAAGCTGTTTGGCGTTCTCTATTTTCACTGCTCCTCAAAGTCCTAATTGCAAATTGCCAAACCCTTGATTATACCATAAAACACTTTTGCAAGAGTTCTTGTGAGCGCTATGGTAGACCGTCGCTGGCATTAGATTTAATGGAAGAATTTCGTCCTCTCATAGTAGATGCAGTAGTATTATCTACACTAAATAAGCAATTACTGACAAAAAGCGATTTTGTCATAGAGCCTTTAAGTGGAGCAGTATCTTTAACCCTACAAGGACGAAAAAGATTTTTGCAACAGTACGCGCAAAAGAAACAGTCCGAGTTTAAGCATCCAGTCTTAGGTCGCAAATGCACATATCAAGAAGCATTTGAGCTACAGGCTCGATTACTCGCTAAATACTTAATGGGAGAAACCGAAAAATACCCACCATTGGTTTTGAAGTAAAAGCGGGAGAGCCGACCAATGAATGTGATTGTTTCTTATGATATTCCCGAAGACAAACGCCGCACCAAAATCCACAAAATACTCAAGTCTTACGGTCAGTGGGTACAGTACAGTGTGTTTGAATGCGACCTTACTGATACTCAGTATGCAAAATTGCGATCGCGCTTGAATAAGTTGATTAAGCCTGAAAGCGATAGCATCCTCTTTTATTCAATGTGTGCTTGCTGTGTAGGTAAAATTGAACGTATTGGTGGGCAACAGATTCGTGATAACAGTATTTTCTTTGCAGAATGCGCGGATAGGTAGGTGTTGAAAATACGATTCTTCAAACAGGGCTTCAAACCCGCACAGGGTGAGTGTTTTGGAAAAAGTAGCGCCTCAAGTACCCGCGCACCTTACACAGTCTAGGTTCTAGCGATTTCCTCACTACTCAAACTTTATTCTTCATGGTATAATTGGCTCATTCGCGCAGCAGAACCTTGAAAACTAAATATATGTACAGTTTTGGGCTGTTGCCGTTGAAATTTCACTAAATCCCTATGAGGGATTGAAACACTTCTCCCCCCAGGCGGTCAGGGCTGATTCATTCCCTAAAACAGGTAAAATTGCAAGTGTTGAGGGGAGGAAAATTATGGGTAGTTCTCTGATTGAACAACTGCGGCTTGTGGAAGATTTTAGAACAAAAGATAGACTGACAACAAGGACTGTTGAAGTTTTTGATGATTTGAATGGAATTGACCTATCCTGGGCGGGAATTAAGTCCTTAATTCGAGTTGAAAGAACTGGAACACGAGGAGGTCAACCATATCATGAGGTTGTCTGTTACATTAGTAGCCTCATTCATCCCGCACGAGAATTTGCTCGTGGTATTCGCGGGCATTGGAGTATCGAAAATCGCCTCCATTGGATTAAAGACGTAGTTATGAAGGAGGATGACTCAAAAATACGTATGGGTAATGCTCCGGCGAACCTCTCAATCCTCAGAGCGATCGCCATTAATATACTCCGTCGAAATGGTCATCTTTCCATCACAATTGCTCAAAGATTTATCTCTAATGATATTGACAAACTTCTTGCCCTTGTGGAATGAATCAGCCCTGCCCAGGCGGTAGGCTATCCATTGTGGTTGAAATTTCACTAAATCCCTATGAGGGATTGAAACATGCTGTTGAGTTCTTGGACATTCGGACTCACCCTGCGTTGAAATTCTTCAGAATATCTTTTATCTAAAATGCTATCATCAAATATTATGTAACCATTGTCATCAGGCTCAACTACATCTTTCACGTTATCCCATAGTAAACGAGGTGTTAACTTTTCTGTTTTGAAATAATAGTTAACTTTATCATGGCTAATACTCTCTAAATGCTCTGCCAAATTGGTAATGGTATAATTAATTTGGCTACTAAGTAGATACTGGCAATAATCTAATTTAGTAAACTTCATATTCAAAAGTATTCGTTACAGTAGCCTGAGCAGCAGCCCAAAAGTTTGGTGTGAAAACGAACAGTTTACATTTGTACTCTAGTTCATTTCATGTGCATTCTGTAGTACTAAAGTACTATTTGTTAGCGATCGCATTGTGCCAGTTGCGTAAGTCCTGTAAATGTCATGACTAAACCATGACATTTGTCATGGCTTCCTTTGAAGATATCCAATCTCAGCAAAAAACTATTCTTTAGTTTTTGTCTCGTGCTGATATAACGTCTTTTTCAACTGCACCCAAAGCTTTTAACGACGCTTTTTGCGCTGCTGTAATTCCTGTGACATTGGTGATATTCATACCTTCATAGGGGCGTTCGGCTCTAAGAGTTTTCAAACATTCTCTTGTGTTGACATCCCATATTTTTATCGTTTCATCCCAATTTCCAGTAACAACCATAGTACCATCGCAACTGAACCTGAGTGTCCAGACAACATCACTATGACCAGTAAAAGTTTTGAGGCATTTTCCTAACGTCGATTTTGAGCTTTGATTTTTGGTTGATTTGTTTGCTTCCAAACCTTCTATTTGAGAATAAATTTCGCTGATATCCCAAAATTTGAAAGTACGATCCATACTTGCACTAGCAAGGAGTGGTTCTTTTGGACTAAAGCATACAGAACCGACTGGATCGGTATGCTCATGCAATGTTTCCAGGCACTTACCTGTGTTAACGTTCCATATTTTTATAGTCTGGTCGTAGCTACCAGTTGCTAATAAACGACTATCAGCACTAAAGGCAACTGCTAATGCATAATTAGTATGACCCTCTAAGGTTTTTAATAGTTCTCCTGTACTACTATCCCACAGTTTTATAGTATGGTCATAGCTAGCACTAGCCAAAAAGCGACCATCAGGACTAAACGCCACTGACCACACCCAGTTATTATGTCCTTGTAGGGTTTGCAAGCATTGTCCTGTTTTGATATCCCATAAACGCACTGTTTGATCTTCACTGCCACTGGCAATAGTGCGACCGTTGGGGCTAAATGCCACCGACCAAACTTGTTTAGTGTGTCCTTCAAGGATTTTCAGGCATTGTCCTGTGTTAATATCCCACAAGCGCACTGTTTGATCTTCACCACCGCTAACAAGCGTGTAGCCATCAGGACTGAATGCCACGGACTCAATTCGACTGCTATGCCCTGCCAAAGTTTGGTAGCATTCACCAGAATTAACATTCCACAGCCGCACAATTTTTTCATCACCGCTACTAGCAATGGTCTCCCCATTTAGACTGCAAGCCACTGACCAAATTTTTCTGGTACATCCTTGCATGGTTTTGATGCACTTACCTATATCAGTATTCCAAAGTTTGATTGTTTGGTCGTCACTGCCACTAGCAAGAGTTTGGCTATCGGGACTAAACGCCACTGACCAAATTCGATTTGTATGCCCTTGTAAAGTTGTGAAACATTGCCCTGTGTTAATATTCCACAATCGCACAGTTTGATCCTCGCTACCACTAGCAAGAGTTTGACCGTCAGGACTAAATGCTACTGACCACACCCATTTATTATGACCCACTAAAGTTTTCAGGCATTGCCCTGTGTTCAGATCCCAGAGTTTAATCGTGTTATCATGGCTACCACTTGCAAGGATTTTACTATCTGGGCTAAAGGCAACTGTCCAAACCCAATTGGTATGTTCTGCTAATAGTTTGAGACATTGCCCTGTGTTAATATCCCATAAGCGCACGGTTTGATCCTCACTGCCACTAGCGATGGTGCGGCCATCGGGACTAATTGCTACTGCCCAGACCTGCTTGTTATGTCCTTGAAGATTTTTAATACATTCCTCAGTGAAAATATCCCAAACTCGAACAGTTCGATCTTCGCTGCTAGTAATTAAGGTGCGACCATCAGGGCTTAAAGCTAAGGAGCCAATGCGACTGGCATTTCCGGTGAGTGTCTTGAGGCATTGACCTGTATTGACATCCCACAATCGTATTGTTTGATCGTCACCAGCACTAATTACAGTATTACCATCTGCACTGAAAACAAGTGTACGCACCCAATCTGTGTGCCCCTCACATACAAAAAGTAATTGAGAATCAACCAAACGCCAAATACGCACGTCGTTATTTGAGTCGCCAGTAGCTAATAGCTTATTTTTGGGGCTGAAAGCAAGTGTGAGAATACACCCAAATGTTTGGGTAAAAACTGACTGGAGAAAATTAGAATTGGTAAAGTTAACATGAGGTAGATTTCTGTTTTGCAGGTAGGCTTGACGAATAGTTAGGTCAGAAAAATTGTAGCCTGTTAAATTAAATTGCAAATGGCAACAAAGATTTATCAGATTGCCAGCACCGTAATGAGAAAGTTTAACTTTTGGACTTTGCAATTGTAAAAGCACGATCGCTATTTGTTGCTCTAGAGCTTTTGGCGAACTAAATGTTTTACAAAATTGTTCGGCGATAGGCTGCAATATCAATCTCTCTTGGCTTTCCCTGACATAATCTTTCACAGTAGTTTTTATCAGTGCATGACTATTAAATAGGGATAGTTCTACTGTTGTCAGTTCATTTGTCACTCGCTCAATTAGTCGGTCGATAACATACTCCATCACCACGGGTTGCTGGGTGTAGTTACTCGATTTGCTTTCAATTAGCGATCGCCCATTTAAATATTCCAGAGCCTCTAAAATCCTGCCTCTGGAGACAGTTGGTACAATATCTTGTTCTAATTCCGCAATATTTACCCACTCACGATTTATTGCTAGGCAGTACATGATAGTTTGTTCTAGCGATGACAACCGCTCAAACTGTTGTGCTAACAAACGGCGAATGCCATTAAAAATAATCGTGTCTTGTTTGAGGAATTCACTCAGTTCTCCGCTAAATAGGTTTTGAATGGAAGTCGCAACAATTTTTAAAGCTAAAGGACTGTTAGAGTAGCGATCGCATAGTAATTGTTTATCATCCACAGAGCCAGTTACCCCTTTAGCTTGCAATAAGGCGTATGCTGCTTCTGGCGAACCTTGGAGCCTCATCGCGCGCACGGCCATTTCCACACCTTCAAAGGTAGCGATTTCAGCAGGTTTTTCACGACTAGTCAGGATGACACAACTTTGGTGTTGCACTTCTGCTACTGTCCGCAGCAATCCGCCATAATCTTCATAGCCAGAGCGATATTGCCCAGCTTGCTCTGCGTCTAAAATAGTCTCCATATTGTCTAAAATCACCAGACAACGTGCATTACGTAGGTAATGAATCAGCTGCCTTATATCTGCTTTGATTTCTTGTTGATGAGAGACAAATGTTACTAAATCAATTAATAGAGTTGCCAAGGGAGGGGCATTGCGTAAACTGCGCCAGATAATAAAATGAAACTCTGATTCCAGCAGTTGCGCGAGTTTCACTGATAAAGCACTCTTGCCAATTCCACCCATACCTAGCAAAGCGACTAAGCGGCAGCGATCCTCTACTAACCATTGACTGAGGATTTTTAGTTCGCTTTGTCGTCCGTGAAACACAGAGACATCTATTGCTTCGCCCCAATCAACTCGCTTGTCAACACTTTTTACCTCGGACTTTACGGGAACAGGTACTGGCAAGGGTGTATCATTTAAGTTATCTATGTTAGCGATCGCTTGCCAATCAAGTCCTAGTTTGTCACATATTTCCCGAAAATATGAATAATCTATGGGTTTACCGTTCAAAAATTTACTTATAGTCCCTAAAGCTAATCCTAGCTCTTGAGATAAGCTCTTTTGGCTGGGATAAGCATTGCGTTTGAGAGCTAATCTCACATTTTCTAGGCATTCAGCACGAACTTTCAGCGATCGCGACATACGCAATAAGGAATAGTAAAGTAGAAATACTGGATTTCGTTAATTTTACGGTAAAGTTAGTTAGAAGTCAGTCAAAAGTTAGTCATTTCTTAGTTTTGTACTTGGTAATCATCAATGTTTAATGATGTTATTGATTATTACTGACTTTTTCTAAATATAGATGCAGCTTATGATTCAGGTATTACTCGTAGAAGACCAAGAGATCGTCCGTCGTGGGCTGAAGACTTTGTTAGAGATTCAACCAGACTTACAAGTAGTCGCAGAAGCTGAGAATGGTCAAAAAGCAATTCAACAAATGGAAAATCTCTATGGTGGAGATTCTCAGCCAGACATTATATTGATGGATATCCGTATGCCTGTAATGGATGGGGTAGAAGCTACACAACGTATCTGCCAGCAGTTTCCAAACACGAAAATTTTGATTTTGACGACGTTTGACGAGACACAATATATTTCCGAGGCGATCCGCTTTGGTGCTAAGGGATATCTATTAAAGGATACGCCTGCACAGGAGTTGGTAGCCGCAATTCATTCTATTCACAAAGGCTACACTCACTTTGGCCCAGGAATTCTGGAAAAGATGCTCGTTGCTGTGCCTGCATCTCAACCAGCGCCAGAAAAACAACCACCAGCAAAACTGGGAGAACTTACCACTAGAGAACGAGAAGTTTTGCGGTTGATTGCTAGTGGGCTGAGCAATCGAGAAATTGCCCAAAAGCTTTTTCTTTCAGAAGGTACGGTCAGGAATCATATTACTAATATTTTAAATCGTCTCAATCTACGCGATCGCACTCAAGCCGCGATTTTTGCCAATTCTTTTCTAAATCACCTAGAAAATTCTGAGCTTGCTGTCGCCTAAGTTTGAGGAAATCTAGCAGTAATTCGACAGCCTCGATTTGGCTGACTAGCAATTTCTAATTGGCCTCCTAAAGCAGCTATCCTTTCCTGCATTCCTTGGAGTCCAAATCCCTTTTTATTGCTGTTTACTTGAAAACCCTTGCCATTATCTTCTAGTATCAGTTCCACCCCATCAGCAGTAGGCTCGATTTGAATCTGCACTGCCGTCGCCTGTGCATATTTGCAGATATTAGTCAAGCCCTCTTGCAAAATTCGATAAATCGTTGTATTCATGGCATGGCGCAAGTTTGGTGGGATCTGAATTTTAGTTTCTGGTAAAATGCCAGTGAGTCGATAAAATTCTTCTGTCAGGTTAGCGATCGCCGCTTCTAAAAGCTGGCTTTGTAAAGGTTCGGATCTAATTAACGCCACAGAATCGCGCACTGCTTTTAAAGTTTCTGACCCCAGTTGTTTCGCTTCTAACAAACATTCATAAGCTTTGGTGGTGTTATCTTGCCATAAAGCCATAGCCGCTTCAAGTTGAATGTTCAGTGCTACCAACGAATGGCCTAAAGAATCATGAATATCACGGGCGATACGATTGCGCTCTTCTATCGTAGCCATTTCCTGAAGCCGCAAATTAAGTTCCTTTTCTTGCTCTAACGCTTTAAGTAAATCTGTCTCGGCTTGCTGCAAGCGAGAATTTTGCACTTGCAGTTGTGCTTGCAATCTCCGAGTTTTCAGTTGCGTTTCAATCCGAACAAATACCTCTTGGAGTTGAAAGGGTTTGCTAATATAATCAACACCACCAACTGAAAATGCTTTGACTTTATCGAATGTTTCATTTAAGGCGCTGATAAAAATCACCGGAATCTCGCTGGTTTTGTCATCTACTTTTAACTGCTGGCAAACTTCATAGCCATTGAGTCCTGGCATAGTAATGTCTAGTAAGATTAAATCGGGCGGTTGAGCTTTGATACCCATCAATGCTGTAGCACCGTTGGTGACACATCGCACCTCATACCCCTGCTCAGTCAGCATTTTTGATAAAAGGCGCAGGTTATCGATGGTGTCATCAACAATGAGGATATCTCCTTTATGTGAGTCGCTGCTATTCATAAATTAAGCTCAAGTCAAGATTAAAAAATCAGCATTTTTAATATCGAGGTATAGCGAAAATAAAAATACATAACAAAAGAATATAGCAGTTTTGGCATAAATTAGTGGTTGATGGCAGTTAATTAAGGAAATACAAGCTAACTTGCTGATTTTTGTTGTAGTTATCTTAAAATTATCAATACTTGTTTATCCTCTGCCAAGACCACTGAGATAGTAAAGCTTATTCTATGAAAACTATTAGTGAAATCAAGTTAGAAACTCAACTACCTGTCATTATTACAGACCAACAAGGCTTTGTTACATATATCAATGAGGCTTTTAATCAGGTTTATGGCTGGGGTTATGAGGAAATTATTGGCTTACCTCTGGAAGTCATTATTCCCCAAAGCCTTCATGATTCCCATCGGTTGAGCTTTTCTCGCTTTATCATGACGGAAAAAGCTAAAATTCTGAATCACCCTCTGTTGCTAAAAACTGTGACTAAGGATGGTATTGAAGTAGAAAGTGAACATTTTATCACCGCAGAAAAGCAGGGCGAAAATTGGTTTTTTGCAGCGACGATTTCTCCTTTATAAAAAGTAATAATTATTTCTGAATAGGATTAGATTTATGGAGAACGATCCTGCCCTTCAGTTAAACCGACTGCGTTCAACTTTAGGAAAAATGGAAGTAGCACTAGGGGCTATTGATGATGCGATCGCCTGGACAGGTGAAGATACGAAAGTGCAATGGTGTAACGCAGCCTTTGATCGCTTAGTCGGTATACCTCATATTAGTATTTTGGGACACTCGCTAATTGACCTACTACCGTTGACACAGCAGGGACAAGCGATCCTAAATGAAGTGCATCCCATACGAATGGCACTACAAGACCATGTAAAACCTACTGAATATGAATTTAAAAAATCTCATCAAACGATAATTTTGGAAATTTCTGGCAACTGTATCGAATTCATTGCTGGCGAAAAATGTGCTGTTTTAACGATTCGTGATATTACGGCTAGTAAAAAAGCTCAAGCCGAATTTCATAAAGCGAAAGAAGCAGCAGATGTGGCAAATGTCGCCAAAAGCCAATTCTTAGCAAACATGAGCCATGAACTGCGAACTCCCCTCAATGTGATTTTGGGCTTTACCCAATTGCTGACTAGGTATGGTTCTCTCGATGCCCAACAACAAGAGTATTTAGAAACTATCGCCCGCAGTGGCGAACACCTGTTGAATTTAATCGATGATGTTTTAGAAATGTCCAAAATTGAAGCTGGTAAAACCACATTTAATGAAGCTGGCTTCGACTTAAAGACTCTTTTGGACACACTATACCAAATGTTACGCTTAAAAGCCCAGTCTAAAGGATTAAAGTTAAATTTTGAACTGGCTGCTGACTTACCGCAATATATTCGCACAGATGAAAGCAAACTGCGCCAGGTTTTGATTAATTTATTAGGCAATGCCATTAAATTTACCCAAGTAGGTAGTGTAACTCTGCGAGTTAGGCGCGACTTTGCAGAGATAAATACAGGAATACGTTTATTATTTGAAGTTGAAGATACTGGTGCTGGTATTGAGTTAACAGAATTGGAGCGTTTATTTGAACCTTTTGTGCAAACTCAGACAGGTAAAAATTCTCAAGAGGGAACCGGATTAGGATTACCTATTAGCCAAAAATTTGTGCGCCTTATGGGAGGAGAAATAACTGTTAACAGCACCGTAGAGGTGGGAACAATTTTTAAGTTTGATATCTACACCAAAGAAGTTCGATCTGATGAAGTGCAAACGGCAAAATCTACCCAACAAGTGATTGCTTTAGCAGCCGGACAGCCAAAATATCGGATTTTGGTAGCAGAAGATAAACCAGAAATTCGCCAGATTATGATTAAGTTGCTACAACCAGTCGGTTTTGATGTGCGTGAAGCTAATAATGGAGAGGAAGCGATCGCTTTATGTAAAAGTTGGCATCCTGATTTAGTATGGATGGATATGCGTATGCCTGTGATGGATGGTTATGAGGCAACTAAACGTATTAAAACAAACATTGATTCACCTCCTGTCGTCATTGCTCTAACTGGTAGTGCTTTTGAAGAAGATCGGATTGTTGCCTTATCTACAGGTTGCGATGATTTTGTCCGTAAACCATTTCGAGTTGAAGTAATTTTTGAGAAGATGAGCCAATATTTGGGTGTCCAATATATATATGCAACTGAAGACACCAAACTGCCCACCCAGCCGCAATCTTCAGTTATCTCTGCGAATGAATTAGAAAATGCGATCGCACAAATGCCTGCGGAGTGGTTAGAACAATTACACCAAGCGGCCATCAGAGTTAACGCTAAGGAGATTTTGCAACTTATTGAAGAAATTCCGCCACCTCAAGCTGCTTTGGCTCAAACACTGACCAATCTTGTTAATGATTTTTTGTTTGAAGAGATTATTACCTTAACCCAGTAAATTAGAGACCGCCAGAAAGCAAATTATCAACTGTCCTAATTTCATTTAGCGATCGTGACAAATGTCATGGTTGCATCGTGACATTTATTAGATGTGCGCTTCTGGGTTCTCAAGCTAAATTAAGGTCATGAAAGCGAGGGCAACCTCAAGAGTTAAACAAAATACAATCATTGATATCTCAATTACACGAACAAACAGAGCAAAATTATGAGTATTACAACATTACAACCAACCAAAGTTGAGAATAATCTTCCCATGATTAACTACACAACTCCTCAAAGGAGAGACTTAGTTGCTTACTGGGTTAAGGAAAACGGGAAATTAGTTTGCAACTGGGTGGTGAGATAAGCCCCAATTATCTCAAAAATTGCTATATTTAAACTTCAAATTTAACTCAACGCTGCTAAATAATTAACACAAAACCATCTCCAATAAATTGGAGATGGTTTTTAAGTGCCATGATATTTTAGCCATTATTAACTCAAAAAATATCAGAATTTCACACATACAGAATGACAAATATCATGGGTGGATCGTGACATTTATTGGATGTTAACCAATAGTTATTCCCAGTAAATTATAACTATCGAGCAAAGGGAAGGCAGCAAAACGATTACAAACATCAAAACGCCAACCCCAGCACTAGTTTATTTGAAAAGCAACAGCAGAATTTAATTCTGGCGATCGCAACTCGATACAAAGGCTGAATTTTTGCTGCAACAAAATCTTACTTACGAATTTCACACAGGAGAAACAATCATGGCTTCCGGAATAAATTACATTGATTCTTTACTCTCAGGATCTAAATGGGGTTCTAAAACAATAACTTATAGTTTTAGAAATGAAGCGGCTTGGATACCCACAAGCCCTGATGAAGACGATAACTTTAAGCCCTTTACCGAAGTCCAAAAAAATGCAACCCGACAAGTTCTTAAGCTTTGGGAGGAAGTATCAGGGCTGAAGTTTCAGGAAGTTTCTGAGACTTTGTTAGGCGGGGGAGATATTCGTTTTGGAACAGCTGCCTTATCCGAAGGATCTGCCCATGCTTATTACCCAGGCCCTCTAGGAGGAGGAGATGTCTGGCTGAACAACAAAGTCAGTAGTAACAATCAACCATTGCCTGGTAGCTTTGGCTTTCTAACTTTAATTCATGAAATCGGTCATGCGCTGGGACTGAAACATCCAGGTAATTATAATGCTGGTGGAGGCGGTACTCCTGGGCCTTACTTACCTGCTAGTCAAGATAGCGCTCAATACACTGTTATGTCCTACAATGGAAGCGGTGGTGGTACTCGATACACAGGTAGTGATGTTTCTCCTCAAACACCACAACTTTACGATATAGCAGCTATCCAGCATTTATATGGTGCTAATAATAGTACTCGTACAGGTAACGACACTTATTCCTGGGATGCGAATAAAGCCTTTGTACAGACAATTTGGGATGCTGCTGGTAATGATACTATCAGTGCAGCTAATCAGACTTTGGCTGCTACGATTAATTTAAATGCAGGTAGTTTTAGTTCAATTGGCCCTAGAAGTAATTTTAGTAGTATCCCAGCCAAGAACAATTTAGCGATCGCCTATAAAGTGACTATTGAAAACGCAGTTGGCGGGTCTGGTAATGATACTATTATCGGCAATAGCGTCGCTAATAAACTTTCTGGTAACGCTGGGAACGATACACTCAATGGTGGTGCTGGGAACGATACACTCAATGGTGGTGTTGGAAACGATACACTCAATGGTGGTGCTGGTTTAGATGAGCTAATTGGCGGTAGCAATAATGACCTGTACATTTTAGACAGCGTAGAATCTGTTTTTAACATTGGCGATTTGTTTGCAACTAATGTCTATGACAAAGTTACTGAGTTGTCACAAGGAGGAATTGATACAGTTAAGGTTTCAGCCAAAGATAATTCCTTCTTAAGTCGGGGTTATACCCTAGCAGCCAATGTAGAAAATTTAGAGTTAACAGGCCCTGCTACTAATGGTAATGGCAACGAACTTAATAACATTATCAAGGGTAATAACCTCTCTAACACGTTATCTGGTGGCAAAGGTAATGACATCCTATATGGTTATGACGGTAGTGATTTCCTAGTCGGTAATGGCGGGTCACTCAACGAAAAAGACATCTTAATCGGTGGTAGTAGCAGCGATACATTTGTCTTAGGGGATCTATCCCAAATATTTTATTACAACACTGGTGACAGCTATGCCACAATCACTGACTGGCAAGTGGGTGTAGATAAAATTCAGGTTAAAGCTGGTAACTATACTCTGACAGAAGGCAATTTTGGGTTGGGTAGTAGTATAACTTTAGATACAGGTCTCTACTATAACAATGACATAATTGCTTACATTCAAGATATCGGCAAGAATCAAATTAATATGCAACAAGACTTTATATCTTTGACACCTTCTGCAATCTGATTTGTAAAAATCGCTCATAATTATATCCCCAACTTCTCTAAGGAGTCGGGGATATTTTTTTCACGATTTTGTAAATGAGAAATGTCATAGTTGCATCATGACATTTATTCGATGTAAAGGATTAGTTCTTTAAAGTAAATTAAACCTATCAAAGACAACACCAAGATTTGTGGAGATAACTAACATGAGTAACTTACTAAAAAACGCTATCTTTGAATTAGGTGGTTCACCAACAACACTGACAAAATTAGGCCCAGCATGGTCAGCCGCCGAGAACTGGACAGTTTTTAATAACAAACAAAACCCTGATTTTATACCAATTATCACAACAGAGTTAGTTCCTTCGACTTTTCCAGGAGGAGGAAGTAAAATGATTCACGTTAAAACTAATGGTTTAAGGTGTGGTTTAGTACAGGGATTTGGAGCAATTGACACTGGTTCACCAAGTGCGATCGCATCTGCTTGGATTTATGTCGTTAGTGGTAAAGTAGGCATTGGTACTGGCAATCAGGGACACACTGGGTTAGACGTAATTAGCTCCAAAACCAATACTTGGGAACATTTGCAAAGTCCTAATGGTGTTTCTCCAGCTAACCAGTTAATTATCTATTCAGCAAGCGATGGAGCCGAGTTTTACGTTGATTTAGAAGAACCATTAGACAGCTATATGGCGACAGCTTACTTGATTTTTCGAGTCGCTGATAATATCGAAGACTGCTTGCAAACTCCAGAGTGGAAGCGATCGCGATTTGCCCAATTACAACAACTTCTAGAAACTCCTCGTTACGCTAACAGTTTGTTAGCACACTGGTCAAGCCTAGAGTGGCCAGGACTCACAGCAGATGAGCAGCAACTCATGACCCCAGAAGCAGGGTTATCTCTCTGGCAGATTTATGAAATGCTACCCTCTACTACCCGTGCCACAATTCGGCAATGGGTAACAGCAATGATCGATGGAGTTGAGAGCATCCTAGATCCTTACCAAATGCCTCACCTAATAGAGCAGCAGGGAGTAAAAATTCTCGCACAACCCGAAGATTACGATCGCTACTGTTATTTTGTCGCCGGAACAGTAGGTCATCTCGGTACAGAACTAGCAATTGAATATTATAAATTTTCTTCTGAAGTAAGCGATCGCTTGCTCATCAACTGCGAGTATTGCGGTCAAGCATTACAGAAAACCAATATTATTAAAGACTTTGTTGAGGATTTAAGGCAAGGCAAATGTTATCTCCCGGCTAGTTGGTTACAGGAAATTGATTACAAACCCTTGGCTTTACAAGAAGCGCCAACTCGATGGACTCAGAAAGTAATCAACTCAGCTGTAACTGCTCTGGATCAATCTGTTGCCTATGTGCTGAATATTCCTTACCATGCGCCTGGATACCGTTTAGCTAGCATTTTGTGTCTGGTATCTGCTTATCAAACTCTACTGTTAGCATCACAGCAACATTCTCGCTTGTTCACTGCCGAGCATCAAGTCAAAATTTCCCGCAGTTGTTTCTCCCAGTGCATGGAAGATGCAAAGGTACTGCTGCGTGACAATCAAGCGGTGATTAATTACAGTCAACGTCTGCAACAAGAAATCGCAGCAGCATTTTTAAATTTATAAATAATTTTCATACAAATTTATTTGAGGGAGAGGTTTCATGATGAGTTATGCGCCAGTTAAACGACAAAAGATTGCCGTGTTAGGTGGAGGAATGGCTGCTTTGACAGCTGTGTTTGAACTCACCAATCAACCAGATTGGCAAAACCATTATGAAATTACGGTTTATCAAATGGGATGGCGTTTGGGTGGTAAAGGTGCGAGTGGACGTAACCTCGATGCCAATGCCCGAATTGAAGAACATGGTCTGCATATATTCATGGGCAGCTATGAGAATACATTTCAAATGATGCGCCACTGTTATGCAGAATTAGGACGTAAAGCAGGTACTCCCTTAGCAACCTGGCAGGATGCTTTTAAACCCTACAATGTAGTTAGTTTACCAGAGCAAGTTGATAACCAATGGAAACTCTGGATCAACGATTTACCCGTAAATAATCTTTTACCTGGAGATGGTGTGCCATTCCCATCTGTTTGGGGATACGTGCAAACTCTGGTAGATTATTTAGTACGTCAAGTGCAGGAAACTCTGGCTGCGCTCACAGCTTTTTGGCAGGATGTTCCACCTGAAAATGAATCTCAAGTCTCATTACAGTTTCCCGATTGGATTCAAACCCTACGTCAAGATATGGGGCTAACTGTTACCCATCAGAGAGAATCAGCTATTGCAAAGCTCTACTTGGCACAACAAATCATTCAAGCACTTCCCAAAGACCCTCAACAACACCAAAAAGTACAGCATCAGGCAATCATCTGGTTATTACAAAATTTCTGTCGGTGGTTTGGCGATTTTTTGGGGGATTTAGTCAAAGATAATGATAAATTCCGTCGCTATTGGGTTTTGGCGGAATTAAGTTGCATTATAGCTTGTGGATTAATTCAGGAGCGAGTCATTTTTCGCGGGTTTGATTGCCTAGATGACTATGACTTTCGGGAGTGGTTGCAACGTCAGGGCGCTTCTAATTTAACTGTCAACTCCGCACCTGTACGCGGGTTTTACGATTTAGCATTTGCTTATGAAGATGGTGATACAGAGCGTCCTAACTTTGCTGCTGGGGCATTTTTGCGCTGTTTTCTCCGCATGAATCTTTCCTTTCGGGGAGCGATTTTTTGGAAGATGCAGTCAGGAATGGGAGATACTATTTTCACACCTCTGTATGAACTGCTACAACAACGTGGAGTTAAGTTTCAGTTTTTCCATCGAGTTAAACATTTAGAACTATCTACAGATAAGCAGTCCATCGCTGCGATTTATTTGGGTCGTCAAGCCACTGTTAAAGGAGATACCTACAATCCTCTAGTAGATATCAAAGGTTTAACCTGCTGGCCAAGTGCGCCTCTTTACGAACAACTAGTAGAAGGAGAAGCACTGCAAACAAAGCAAATCAATCTTGAATCAATTTCGACTCCTTGGGGTGATGTGGAAGAGAAGTTTCTGCGGGTGGGCGAAGATTTTGATGTCGTACTGCTGGGTATTTCTATTGCAGCAATCAAAGCGTTGGGGCAAGAATTAATAGCCGCCAACCCCGCTTGGGAATCTATGATGGAGAACGTAAAAACTGTCAAAACTCTAGCTTTACAATTATGGCTCAAACCCAATTTGACCCAACTGGGTTGGTCTTTGCAAATACCAGTCATGGGCGGTTATGAGCATCCCTTCAATACTTGGGCAGATATGAGCCACCTGCTACCTCAAGAAGATTGGCCAGTGTTAAATAGTCCGGCAAATATTGCTTACTTCTGCGGGCCGTTACAAGAGAATGCAGTTGCGACAAATGCCAACGCACCAGCCTTGTTATCACAAGAAACTGAACAGGTGCGGACAACAGCCGTTGCTTGGATGGAACAACATCTGCCTACCCTCTGGCCGAATATGGCAAATAAATCAGATCACTCTGCTTTGAACTGGAATCTACTAGTCGATCGCCAAAACAGACAAGGTACAGAACGACTTGATTCCCAGTTTTGGAAAGCCAACGTAGAACCGACCGATCGCTATGTCCTCTCCCTCAAAGGTAGCACCTGTTATCGTTTGCAAAGCGATCGCTCTGGCTTTTCCAATCTGTATCTGACTGGTGACTGGACTTTAAATGGCATCAACGTCGGCTGTATCGAAGCGACAGTTGTGTCTGGAATGCAAGCTGCCCGTGCAATTGGTGGTTATGCCAAAACCATTATTGGGGAAACCGATTTTTAATTTTACTGATTAAGAGTTTTAAATTATGAATTATCCGCTTTATATTGAACGTGGGGGAGAACAAGTACCTTACTATGGTCGCAGCCGCCATGAAAATGTGCAAGTGCATGGCTTTTGGCTAAAAGCTGATATTGAAGCCTTGCAACAAATGTGCGATCGCTATCTGAATATCTCTGGTGATGGTGAATTAGAATACCGCCCCGTCACCTCTGCTGTATTGCTGGCTTTTAGTGATATGGGTGCAGTTTATCCCTTAGATGTTGAACGTCCCCTTGGTTGGATTCCCGAAATTGATATTGCATTTTGGGTACCAGTGGTAGCGGTAAAGAGAATTGCTGGAGTCGCCATTCCCCAACGATTAGTATGGTTTATGCCTTACCTCTGGGTTGATAGCTCTTATGCAATGGCGGGAGGACGTGAAGTTTTCGGCTTTCACAAAAGCATTGGTCAATTTCAGCTGCCTAAAATCACGGAACCGATACAGCAACTTACTGTAGATACAATTGGGCTAAAACAGTTTGCCCCGGACACTAGAGCCGAATGGCATCGCTTGGTGGAGGTGCGGCGAGTTGATAGTGGTACAGATAACCCCCACCAGCATGACTGGCACACGATTGAAGATGCTTCTCAATACCTAGAACAGTTAATGATTCGCAGCATTGTTGGCAAAGCTGGGAGTTTCTGGGAAGGTTTGGTCAAAGTATTGAACTTAGCCAGTTTGAAAACAGTTCCTATTGTGTTCTTGAAACAATTTCGGGATATTCAAGACCCGCGACGAGCCTGTTATCAAGCTATTGCTGAAGCATCTGCTAAGATTATGAATTTCCAGAGTGGTGGACAAATCGAGGGAAATTATGAGTTAGTACTGCATCATCTGGACAGCCATCCTATCGCTCAGGAATTGGGCTTAAAAAATGGCAGACAGACTATAGAAGCTGCTTATTGGATGCAATATGATTTCATCATGGAAACAGGTCAAGTAGTCTGGCAATCATCTGGAGTAGGAAATTTAACAGAACACAACGGCAATGCGAAAACAGGAGTTAAATGGTTATCTTGGTTCAGCCTTAATTCTTCAGTCTTATAGGCACAGACAAAAACTTCAATAAACTCATATCATCCCTACCCAGAGGGTAGGGATTATTTTGTATAGCCAATTACTCTCAACGGAGCTAATCGCACCTATATCCGGTATCCGTTGTGTGGCTTTGTCATTTTACGTAAAAGACATGACAAATGTCATGGTTTCATCGTGACATTTATTCGATGTTTGCTGAGGCTGCTTCCAATTAAGCTCAAGTTATCAAGTCAAGAACAACTTTAAGCAGCTAATCGCAATCTTGTTACTTGGCCTAACTTATTAAGCCTAATTTAGATTAACTATGCTTGATTCCTATGATCCCCAGTTAAAAGTAATTGTTGCCGAAGCAGTCAGTAGCATATATGACAATATGCAGACCTCGGTTCCTTTCATGACAAAAAACGCTGGTGAATGGATGCAGCAACTGTCTGGTACAGCTAAGATGGAGGACTATTTTCTCCATCCCGTAGCTTTTCCCATGTTTTTATTGCCTTGGTGGGTGGAAAAAACGCTACAACCCCAGCTAAATGAAGCTTTGCAAACAGCGATCGCCTACTCAACTGCCAACGGTTATTATTACATTCGCCTAATCGATAATTTGATGGATGGTGATGCTGATACACCACTATCACTGCTACCAGCTTTAAATTTCTTTCATAGCCAATTTCAACACAGCTATTATCATTATTTCCCCTCTAACCACACCTTTTGGAATTTATTTCACCAAGTCTGGTTTCGTTCTGGTGAATCAGCAATGGAAGATGCTCACCAAACAGATATTGACTTAGCTCGTTTTCAGCAAATCGCTGCCCAAAAAGTCTGTGCTGCCAAAATTCCCATCGCTGCTGTTTGCTATTACCATCACCAACCAGAACTAATTCAACCTTGGTCAAATTTTGTGGATTTACTAGGATGCTGGCATCAGATGAGTAATGATTTATTCGATTGGGTGAAAGACTCAGCACATCAAAGTAAAACCTACTTTTTGTGTGAAGCTGCACGTCAAAAGTTACCCCAGGAATCTCTCACGGTTTGGGTGATGCGCTACGGTTTCAATTGGGCTTGTGAATTACTGCAAACTTGGATGGCAGAACTACAAAAACAAGCCATCAGTTTACATAGTCCTGATTTAAGTCATTATCTCACCCAACGCGAACAAATGTTTCTCTACAAACGGGATGAAGTGATGACAGGCTTCAAAAGTATGAACCATTTATTAAATGTTTTGGGGTGAAAATAATGAGTACGTTGGCAATAAATGCACCTCAGAAATCTGAACAATCTGCTGATTTAGAATTTAATTTATTTGATTTAGCACAACAATATTTTTATTTAATCAAACAGGAATATGCCGAATACGGTATCCAGGTGAATCCAGCAACTCGTTTACACCCAACAACAGGGTTTTTATCTTATTACGATTTGCAAGACAAGCAAATTTATCTGTCACTACCAGATCACATCTCGTCAGCCACAAAACTACGACAACTGCTATTGCGATCGCTTTATGGTTTTGGTACAAACGAGGAACTATACACCCTAGCACGTTTATTGCTACCTCATACCATAGCCCATGAACTAGCTCACGCCTTACGCCATGACTGCGGTTTATTTAGTAATAACCTGTGGCATGAGGAACAACTGGCAAATCAACTGGCAATAATAGCCATCAGACGCTATCGCTCATCTGCTGAACAACAGCAACTTCTAACTTTACTCGAACAGGTAATTACTCATCTATCAATAAAGTTTGGTACACCAGACACGGCGGTTAATACTTATCGAAATTTCTGGCAAGGTTTACGAATTAACAATCAGATTGAAAATACTCTTTGGGAGCATCTGAAACTTAATCAAAAGTTATTCAACGCAGAGTCAAATGAGGTATTATGTCAAAGCAATAAACTGAGCCATGAGTTGGTAGCAAAGCTGCAACAGAGAACAGCAGGGATTAACCAAATTAACAATCAGTATGCTGCTAACCAGTCACAGTATATGTACTATCAATTTTACTGGATTTATCTTGACCTCAAAAATTCTGATAACTTTTATATTGAAGAATTTATACAGCAACATCTCAATTTAGCAGTTGGTAGGTTGAGTTGACGCCAGGAAACTCAATATTTCTCAAAATAACGAGTTTAGTAAATCTTCCAATATTAAGAAACCCAACATTTCCCCAAACAAGAGTTTAGCGAATCTTCCAAATTTTCCCGCCCTCCTACTTAGTTATACAGAATTAATTACACAACTTTTCTCACTGTTTTCTATTCCCCATTCTCTGTTCACTTTCCTAACTAGATAAATTATTTTGCACAACTATTTACAAATTACGAATTAGTTATAAACTTATGCTTCAAATGTGTAATCAGCTTCAAAAACCAAAAATTGCCCCACATGAAATAGAATTACCCGGTAGCAATTGGACTTTGTGGCGCTCAGTATGTGTGCGGGGAGCAGGATTTCCGGCTAATTTGTTGCTATCTTTGGAAATGAGTAACTGCCATATCTTTGCAGAAGAAGTCTTGCGATTGAGAGAAGAAATAGCCCAAGCTCGATTAATAGCAATACAGAATTTGGACGTTGAATATAAAAATCTTGATAAAACAGAACGGCGACCACTAGCCAAAGCCTTAAAAAAGTTACGTCAGCATCAACTACCTGATTTAGATCATCCTGCTGTAAATCAATTTAGAAAAGTTTGGTTACAGATGATAGCTGCCCAAACAACATTAAGTGAATCTTTAGCATCTGGTTTTCTTCAAAATTGCCATCAACTGCAAATTCTCTTTTCTGACTCCCAATTTCAGGAGGCACTTCTATGGCAAAATCGGGAGTTTGCTGACCATATCCAAACTTTTTTAAAACAGCAGTGTACCACTTTAAACCAATCTTTATGGTACAAGATTCGAGGATTATTTAATTACCTGCAACGTTATTGTACAAAAAATGATTCTATCGGTTTCTTTGGCCCAATTGGTTGGGGTACAGTAACTTCACAAGAAACAGCAATCAAGTTTACCCCTGGCTCTGACTTACTGGCAGACCGACGAGTATATCTAGAAAGTTGGGCAATTAATACTCTAGCTCAAACCCTCAATGTCAATAATAATCTACGTCCTTGGTTGGCTCCTGCTCTTGTACCTAATGTTTATTTAGCTGGCAACCAACTTCACTTACCAGCTATTGCTGCTTTAATCCGAGATGGTAAGTTGCCTGCTAGTGTGCAGAGTGTAATTCACCTTTCACAAGAACAAGTAGAATTGCTGCAACTGTGTGATGGAAAACAGACAGCAGTTACTATTGCTCATCAAGTAATGCAAAATTCAACTCTACATTTTTCCGATGAAGCTGCTGTTTATGCCCAACTACAAAAGCTTTGCCAATTGGGGGCTTTGCGCTGGACTTTGGAAGTGCCAATAAGCCAGTACCCCGAAAAGTTGTTGCGAGAAAAGCTGAATCAAATTGGCGATAACACTTTAAGAAAATCTGCTTTAACTGCGTTAAGTGAACTAGAAACAGCAAAAGATCAAGTTATCCAAGCTGCTGGGAATACTCAAAGACTATCCCAGGCATTAGCTGACTTAGAAGCTACCTTCACCAAATTAACAAATCAAGCAGCAACCCGCGCTGCTGGCAAAACTTATGCCGGACGCACCATTATTTATGAAGACTGCCGCAGAGATATTCAATTAACTTTAGGGACAGATTTGTTAGCAGAATTAGGGAATCCTTTGGATTTGCTGCTGACTAGCACTCGCTGGTACACCTACCAAATCGCTGAAGGCTATCAAGCGTTGTTTAAACAGATTTATGATGAACTCAAACAAAATTGTGGCAACACTGAAGTAGATTTTTACAGCTTTTCACTCAAAGCTCTGCCCTTGCTGCGTGATGAAAACAGCTCACCAATTGCTTCTGCTCGTGCCAACTTACAAAAATTCTGGAATGAAATTTTGGCAGTCTCCCCAGACCAAAAACAAGTTGACTACCAAGCCGCAGACCTGAAATCAACCGTAGAAAATACTTTTACAGCCCCTCATGCTGGTTGGCAATTAGCCCGCTATCGTTCACCAGATGTGATGATTGCAGGTAGCAGTGTCAACGCCATCAACCAAGGAGAATATCAGCTAGTTTTAGGTGAACTGCATCTATTTAATACCTTGTCTCGCGCTGTTTTTGTTTCATCTCATCCCAACCCAACTGAGTTAATGGCAGCGAGAGCGCAAGACATTACTACACCGACAATAGCACCTTTGCCCTCGCCAAATTGGAATACTCAGCGCTTGGCTTTAGAACTGGTGCCACCTCAAGATATTCGCTTTGCCTACGAAGCCGGACATCCTGGCATACCTGATACCAAGACTGTGACGCTGGGTGAACTGGTAGTAGTTGAGACATCTGAAGGTTTACAAATTCAAACCCGCGACCAACGTATTTGCTTTCCTATCGTCGAATTTTTTGGCTACACCCTGTCCAATCTGTGTATGTCCTTTCCGGCAATTTTACCTCCAGCCAGTCACACACCCAGAGTCACAATTGACAGACTGGTAGTTGTCCGAGAAAGTTGGCGTTTACCACTAGCAGATTTAGCCTTTGCCCATACCCTAGACCGGACAGAACAGTATTTAGCAATTCGCCAAATGGTAAAAGATTATGAGTTACCGCGCTTTGTCTTTGCCAGAGTACCCAGCGAAGTTAAACCTTACTACATTGACTTTAACAGTCCAGTTTACTGTGAATTACTAGCTAAAATTGCTCGTCAAGCTGTCACAGCCAACCCTGAATATTACCTTTGTCTTACAGAAATGTTACCTAGTTTTGACCAACTTTGGCTAACAGATGCAGCAGGTCAACGCTACACCAGCGAACTCCGCTTAGTTGCATTAGATCCCAAATCTCCACCCTTCCATATTTGTGTGATGTGATATCGCATTAAATTATTGCGTTTTACACTTATTCATTCAATTTTGATTTTCAACTTTCAAGGAGTAATTATGCCGAAAGTACAAACCCCCGGAAAAACACTGTTTAACTTCTTAGATATTCATGTTTCAGAAATTCAACAATATAAAAATGCCATTCAAGCGATGATGCTCGATCGCAAATTTGAAGGCATGATTATTCGAGAAGTATTTCCCCGCGATACAGTTGAGCGGGTGAATCAAATTCTAGAACAAGAAGACGCAGGAATAGAGCGGATTCTTTTCCCTGATGCAGCCGAAAAAGATGCTTACTTACTGGGACAAGCAATTATTAACTGTGACCCTGACTTGCAAGAATATTTTGCCCACGCAGCTGCTTTTAGAAAACAATGCCGCTTACTATTTCAAGGAGAACCTGACTTTGAAACTCAAATAGAATCTGCATTTCGACATCTGTCTGGTGGTTTACCTGTAAAAGTACCCACAGGCCCTCAAGGACAGACCTATGCCTCCGCTACAATTCGAGTACTACCAGAAGGTCGAGAAATTGGGATTCATGTGGGTAATGAATTTCTGCATTTAGTTCAAGCCAACCACCTACAAACAATGGTGGATCTCACTGACCAGATTAGTTTCTTCATTCCTCTGAGCGTTCCAGAGGCTGGTGGTGAGTTGGTTGTCTACTCCTTAGAATACGATGATGTCGCACCTTTCTTACCAAAAGATAGACATAATAATGGCGGCAAAACTTATCGCACTGGTACTAAGGCGTTTGAGTTAGTAGAACGGTATCCAAGCATGGCTTTTACTCCTGGCCCTGGAGATATGCTGATATTTGATGGTGGCAGATATTACCACAGAGTCAGCCCGATTATTGGTAAACGTCCACGGCGCACTATTGGCGGTTTTCTCTCCCTCTCACGAGAACATGATACGGTTTACTACTGGAGTTAAAGACTATTTTCTTGAAAATTGCTACAGATGGCAGAGCAGGAAATAGACTGTAGCAATTCTTTAGAAAATTAGTGTTGTTTGTCATCAAAATTTCTAAATTGGTATAATTTGCATCAAATTGGTCATATTTTGCGTTTTTCAGGAGAATTATCATGTCTGATTTGCAAGCAGTTGTTGGTCGCGTTCTATCTGATGAAAGTTTCGCTCAGAGACTGGTTGAAAGCCCTGAAGCGACCTTACGAGAAGTTGGTGTAGAGCCTACACCAGAAGTACTAGAAGCCCTCCAAGGAGTAGACATACAAGCCATGCAGCAGTTAGCAGCAGCCTTTGGTCAAGATAAAGCAGCTTGATACGAATCCAAGAACATACGTAAATCCAACATCAGAATTAAATTTGACATTTAATTCTGCCCTGGTAATTAGAAATTGCCCGCCAGTTGCTCATGGGGGGAACACCCTACGTACCCGTCACTGGCTTGGCTACACAGACAAAACCCGCCTGCGCGGGTTATTTTTATGAAGTCCACGCACCATCTGGACTTTGTTTGTGTAGTAGCAACATGAATTTGATGCGCTAAGAAAACCGTAAGTTTTTACACTTTTCTTAGCGCTATTTTGTTCTGAACTTTTTATATTTTGATCATGACAAATATCACGGCTCCATCGTGACATTTATTAGATGTGAACATCTCTAACTGGCAACTAAACTAAAGGTAATTAAATCAATGAGAAATCAAATCATTAATTTAAGCCCTAAAATCAATTAATAAGGAGAATAAATGCCAGTACAAAAGTTCATTTAAATCTTCTAATCATTCTATAATTTTCGATTCTAATAATATCCATGAGCCAACCAAATATCAAGATATAAATTCAAAAAAAATCCTTGAATTGCTTGGCTTTACTGATACTTTAGTCTCAATCTAGACCTGATTCGATTCATACCACATAGGCTTGCCTGAGCCTTTTCTAACCTTTCTTAACAATCTCAAAGAACACAATAGGAGTTAATATGGTTTACAACATTGGTACAGGAATATCCGAAGTCACTGATCCAGCTATTGGAAAAAATATGCAAGGTATGGCTGATCCATCCCAAAAAATTAGAGGAGTTGAATCAAAGCTATATGCCAGAACTTTTGTCATTACAGATGCTACAGATAAAGATTTGAAGAAACCTGTAGTCATCGTAATTGCTGATATATGGGCAAGTGTCGAAGCAGTAAAGACAGCAGTCATCAAACGTCTTAAATCTCAACCAAAGTTTCAGTCACTAAATGAAGAGAATGTCTTAATTAGTGGCACTCATACTCACAGTGGACCAGGAGGCTTTTCCCATAGCGCACTGTACGAATATGCTACTGGCGGATTTGATACTCATACTTTTGAGTGTGTGGTTTCTGGTATTGTTAAATCTATCCAAAAGGCATTCAATAATCTCGCTCCCGGTAAGATTTATATCAATAAAGGAATAATTGCAGATTGCGGTAGACAGCGATCTAAAGAAGCATATCTTAATAATCCAGCAGAGGAACGGAAGAGATATAATTCTGACACTGACAAGGAAATGCTATTGCTCAAGTTTGTGAGGGTAAACCAAACAAAAGAAGTACCAATAGGGGTGTTAAATTGGTATGCTATTCATCCAACTGATAGAGGGCAGAAAACTACTGTAATAAATGGCGATAACAAAGGATATGCTTCTTATTTATTTGAGAAAGCATTAGGTACGAATTACTCTAATAAAGAGACATTTATTGCTGCATTTGCCAATTCAAATTGTGGTGATGTTTCGGGTAATGTCGAGTTTGGCTATATCCCTGATGGTTCAGACGACAAAGCACACATGGAATTGCACGGGCGAAAACAATTCGATATGGCCAAAAAGCTTTTTGACTCAGCCACAGAAGAATTACAAGGGGAAATTGGTTTCCGACATACCCGTGTAGATATGTCAAATATCAAGATTGAGAATCAACCAGGTAAGAGAACATGGCCTGGTGCGCTGGGTCTGGCCTTTGCAGCAGGTAGCACAGAAGATAGTATCCCAAAAATAGAATTGCCAGTGATAGGCACTATAGATAGTTTTGAACTTAGAGAAGGTCTGATTGAAGCTAAAGATCAAATTTCTGTAACAGAAAGGGCTGCCCAACTTGCAATAATTAGTGCGATGGCTGCTACATTTGGTGTAACAGAAGATAAACGAGACTTTGTTCAAGGACATTTACCAAAGCCAATCATACTTAGAACAGGTTTGTTGAATCCTCCTATCACACCTAATATTCTGCCGTTGCAACTCATAAAAATTGGTAGTCTGATATTGACCGCCATCCCAGGTGAGATTACGACTATGGCAGGTAGACGCTTAAAAGAGACTGTTTTGAATGAGCTGAAAGATTTTGGAATCAAACATTTAGCTATGGCAGCGTATGCTAACGATTATTCCTTATATATTACGACTAAAGAGGAATATGATAAACAGCATTACGAAGGAGGATGTACTCTTTTTGGCCCCTATACACTGATGGCGTATCAGCAAGAATTTCGGAAATTAGCGAATGCTTTAAAAAATAAAAAAGCAGTCAATCCGGGGCCTAGTCCTTCCAAGAGAACTGCCTCAGTAGCAAAACGTATAACAATTAGAAATTTGTCTTCCTCATCTATTACAGTGGAGTTTTTCAAGCAGTCAGACACTGTTGTCGGTGGAGTTTTTGATTTCGCCGCAGTACCGCTACCTAATGGGACGCTTCAAATTCCAAAGCAAAGCGATTGTGTTTATATACTACCGTCGGATGTAAATATGGTGAAAATGCGAATTAATCAAAATAAGACAAGAATAGTCGAAAAAATTGGACTCTATAGGCTTGTCACTATTAAGCCAGATGGGACGGCTACGGTATCAAATTATGTGCCACCTCATGTGTGAGTTATGACTCATATCTTGCACGCTGCTTTAGGATGATATACAAGTCTTAAACGCAACACAAAAAAGTTTGGGGTAAGGATGTAAGGGTTTTGCTCATTTATATACCTGTACCCCGAACCTTTTTGATAACTGAATAACGGATTTAATTTCTGTCGGTGTGCCGAATCTACATTTCAGTATTACAAGCAAAAATAGTCTTGTGAGGTGCTAATGATTGAAAAACAAGCAATTGATGAACAGGCTTGGCTAATTGTAGAACAGTTTTTTCTTGAGTTACCATCCTCACTGTCTCGGCGGGCATTGCTTTTGAAAAACAGTTTAACAGTACAGTATGGTGAGACTGGCTGCTTGCAAGATATTCTCAGCCGAGATGGAGATTACCCTTGGCTGTCACTGCCAATTTGGTTGTTGAAAGACTGGTTTATTCATGCCAATACTCAGCGTTTTCTCTTAGAAAAATATTTATTACCTCCATCATTTTACAATTTTGCTGCTGTTTATCTGCAAGAACAAATTCAGGATGAAGCTAGTTTTTTTGATGTTGCAGATATTTCTCTGGTAGATGCTTTACAACAGCAGACACTATTTCATTTTCAGCAAATTTTAGGGGAAGATAGTGAATTTTGGTCTTTTAATCAGCAACTCTGGGCTGATTATCAAACCGCAGTTGCAACCATGCAGCAGCACCAGAAAACCCCTAATCAGTTTACACCAGACTTATTACAGCACCATACAGCCCAACTTTCACCAGCTAATATACCAGTGATTGCTGCGGCGATCGCCATTGACAGAACCAACCAAATCCCCAGTTTGCTGCAACTGATGAACTGTCTCAACCACATTCACCAGATGCGCCGGGATATTCTGGCAATTCGGCGAGATATCATGCGGGGATGTTATACCTATCCCATTGTGCGAGTGATGCAGGCGGGTGATATTCCCCTCTCAGCCAAACCCACGCCAGAGAAGTTGCTGGGTGCAATGATACTCACAGGTGCAATTGCAACTATTGGTAAGGAATGCTTAGAGAAACTGGAAACAGCCAAAATCTTAGCTCAACAACTGATGTTACCAAGTTGGTTGCAGTATTGCGATCGCCTGGAGGTTGTTCTAAATGAATTGATTGCTTTGTTTTCTTTAAAAAATCTAGGTAAACCACTTGCTAGTTCCAGTAATTCATTTATCCCTTATATTGATAGTTTAAATGTTGCGATCGCCGCAGCCGAACAGTACTTATTATCAGATTTAACCTTTCGGGAAAGTTGGGATGTTCAACGCTTCACACTACCTCAGAAATCAGAAGTGCTGGCGCGTGCTTTTCCGATGGGATTAATAGTCGAAATCCTTAGCACTCACGGTCATAATTTATCTTCCCAAGTTGCTGAAATTTTTCAGTTATTGGAACGTCATCATTTTTGTTATTACGAAACAGATGGGCTACCCCCCGACACTGATGATTTGGGATTGCTTCTGCGACTTTATCAGTATTCTGCTCAACCAGAAACACATCAAGCTATATTGCAACGCCCTTTAGGTTGGCTAGTACAAAATATCTTGCCTTCTGGCGAAATTCCAGTTTGGTTAACTCAGGGAATAGACCATGCTCAAGGGTTTCTAGTATGGGGTAAAAGTTGTCTAGCTGTTGAAATAAATGCTTTGTTGGGGCTGATTGCCTATGATTGGTCTGCTTACGAAAAATTAATTGAAAATTCTTTCTTAAATTTATGCCAGCGCCTGATTCAATCCGGCTTTAGTGGTTTATCTCACTACGAACCAGCATACTGTTTATGGGGATTTTTTCAGCTACTAACTCAACTGGAAACCAAACCAATCAGCAAGACTGTGCAGATTCAAATACAACAAGTCACACCAATTCTTTTGCAGAGATTGCAACAAGAAATTGAGCGTTGTTCTCCCAGCCCACAAGAGGCTGCTTTTTTCATCCTCTCTTGTCTGAGCCATCCTTTAGCTAAATCCTTGCTAAATCATAGCTGGATTCAGCATCTTTTAAAACACCAACGCTATGACGGCAGTTGGACTGATGAAGCCCTTTACCCAACCGTACATCGGGGCAGGCAGGTAGTTTGGTACAGTAGCCGCACAGTTACAACTGCATTTTGTTACCATGCACTACGTATTTATCAGAAATATTTTGACTTCTAATGGTGCTGACAAACACACCTAATATCGTGTCCGATAAGGGATTACCAAGAAATAAATTATCTACTCTTGTGGGGTGGACATCTTGTCCGCCATTGTCTATGGGCGGGCGAGACGCCCACCGCACAATAAAAGTTGTATATTTTTTTAGTTGGAAGCCCCTAAAAGACCGATCGTTAAGGCCGCAGGGTAGCAGAGGAGAGAATTTTGCAGTTTCTGCACACATGCACGCCCATAATCATTGATCAGCCGGACATGATATGAATGGGTTTTTGATTTGATCTCAATAGAAATGACATTTGTCATGGTCTGACCGTGACATTTATTCGATGTCTGCCAATAGCCCTGAAGAGTAAGTTAGAACTATCAAAGAAGTGAAGAGACTGCTACTGAGATGGAATGGGCTTGTATTGCACCTGACAAAGTAATTGTGGCAACGACCAACCGGGTTTGGCTACATCAATTAAATGGTGACATGAGTAGCGATCGCTTTGCTCAACTCATGAATCACCCAGGAAATATAGTCACAACCCGCAAGCTTTTAGATGGAGCTTTAGAAGTCGCACAAAAAGCTGCCTTGGCAAATAACAAGTTACCTAACTTAACTTTAACTCGCTGGATATGGCGGCTAGCTAGTCTCTATCATCTCACCCATTCCACCCCGCGCCTTATGGCAGAAGCCGCCCAACGTTTTGCCTTAGCCGGTCGTGCAAGGCTGGCTGATTGGGCATTACAAAAAGCTGCTGAAGAAAGAGGACATGACCAACTAGCCCTCCTGGATATTCAATCACTGGGATACAAAGCCTCGGCTGTAGTCAAGGTGCTTGTTCCTCCCACTGCTAGCGCTTTGGTGAATTACTTCACTCAGAGTGTACAGACAACTGATCCGATTGCTTGCGTTGGCTATTCCTATGCAATGGAACGCCTAGCGATGAGTGTAGGAGATAAGTACATCCAAGCAGTGCAAGCTTTACTACCCTCTGATATCAACGCTACTCGTTGTTTACGCCTCCATAGTGGAGTAGGTAGCGATGTGGCTCATGTCGAGGAAACTGTGGAGATGGTTGCAAAACTAACTCCCCAAGAGCGTGTGCAAGTGACTACTGCTTGTTACGAAACGGCTTTGTTGTGCTTTAGTCCACCGCGCGAGGGTTACATTTCTGATGCAGAACTCCAGCACTTATTGCAACCACTTAAATTAACAACTTCTTCCAAGTAAATCATAAGGAGAATCACATGATTACACCAGTAAACTCCACCATCGTTACTGAAAACACTGCTGCTGAAGAAACTTCTAACCCAGTTATCAACAACAGTTCTACCGAGACTCAATTTGAGGTAAAAGAGCAGTCTGACGTTGAGTTAGAAGGAATTTTAGTCACTGAATTTGAACAAGAACCGCTAACCGATATCAACTTTGGCTTTTAATTAATTCCGTCTAACTGGCGGCTTATTTCTGAGCCGCCAACAACTAACTATATAAGGAGAACAAGTAATGATTCGTGCCACAATGTACCAACGCAGACATCAAAAGAGTTCTCAGGCGATCGCAAAACCTTACCGTTTTTTACAATTACCCATGTCTGTCGATACTGAGACATTAGTGGCTGAACTTGCTAATGTAGATTTGCCTTGGCTCTCTAGCCAGTGGAAATGGCATTTAGGAACGTTTTTTTGTATTCTAAGGGCAGGTTCCCCTGGAAACTACCTTGGTCATGAAATGATTAGTGGTGCGGGAGTAGACGCACCGATTCTCAGCAAACTCCCAGCTTTTAAACATTTTCTAGATCATGGGTTTCCTATTCCAGTTTCTCTTGCTTGGATAGGTCTGAGTCCAGCTAATTCCTGTATTAAACTGCACATCGATAATACAACTCATTGGGATGAACATCACCGCCTGCATATCCCACTACAAACAAACGCTGAGGCGCGATTGTGTTGCTTGGGTAAGTTTCTGCATCTAAAAGCTGGCACAGTTTGGGCATTTAATAACAGTGTGCCTCACGGAGCATTAAACACTGGTTCAGCCCGCCTTCATTTAATGGTCGATTTGCCTTCTACTGCGGCTGTTGAAAATTTATTGGCAAGTGGTCAGATGTACGACGGTGAGTTGGACTCAGCAGCTTTAGCACGCTTGTCATCAAATCCGCTTCAGGGTTTGAGTGAAGATATATCAGCCAATCGTGACCTGATGAACCGATTGCTACAGCAATAATCAGGCTTTGACAAAATTTAAAAAACTTTTAGTAGATTTAGGGAGTTATTTATGATTACAGAACATGTAGATGCGGTTGTCCTGGGTGGTGGCCCCGCAGGTAGTACTTTTGCCAGTATTGTCAAAAAATATGCTCCTGAACTGAAAGTAGTGCTTTTAGAAAAAGAACATTTTCCACGCTGGCACATTGGAGAATCAACCATTCCTGCGGCTAATGGGGTATTTAAAGATTTAGGTTTATATGAAACCTTATTACAGTCTAGTTTTGTCAAAAAGGTAGGAGCTACTTTTATCTGGGGTCAAGACCGCACACCTTGGAATGCTGATTATCTGAAATTAAGAAATCTTACTAGTAAAAACGGATGCAGTAATATTATTGATGTCACAGGACAAGACTTTAGTGAATTACTAGGACGAGAAGCTACTCAAGACACCCCATTTTCTGCATTTAATGTCCGCCGTGCCGAATTTGACAAGTTATTGCTCGACCAGTCACGGAATTTTGGTGTAGATGTGCGTGAAGGCACTATGGCAACTAAGGTACTTTGGGATGGGCAGGAACGAGTCGAAGGTGTGAAATGGCAAGATGATACAGGACGCAAAGGTACGCTTTTCACGCCCTTTGTGCTGGATGCGACTGGCTTATCTCATCTGATGACACGGGGACAAAGAGAGTATGACGCTAATTTAAATAATTTTGCAGTGTATGGCTATTTGTCTGGTGCTGAGTGGAAGGTAACATTTAATGGTAGACGCGATATGTCTACGGTGTTTATTGCGGCAGTAGATAAAGGTTGGATTTGGTATTTTCCCGTAGATAAAGATGTAATGACTGTAGGGGCGGTTACTAATACCCGACATTTCAAAGACCGCTTGAAGAACGTCGATTTAGAAGAATTATTTTGGGAAATGCTGCATTCTTGCCCAGAGGTAGCAGGATTGGTGGAAAATGCTACTTTAAGAGATGATGTCCTACCTAATGGAGCGCGGGTAGCCTGCTCTCAAGATTGGTCATCCTGGGCGAAACAGCCAATAGGCAATGGTTGGGCGGCGGCTGGTGATGCAGCTATGTTCGTAGATCCAATTCTTTCTACTGGCGTAACTTTAGCTTTGCAAACTGGACACCGCGCTGCTTATACTTTCCTGACTGCAAAGACACGTCCCGAACTCAAAGCTGAGTCATTATGGCGAGCTTACGCTGATTACTTGCGCGGTGAGTATGGTGCTTATTTAACATTGGCACGTTACTACTACGGTAACAATAAGGCGGCTCCTTCTTGGTGGTGGGAAGCACAACAGTTAGTCAACGCATCGGGCAAATTAGACTTAAGCGATCGCGATGCTTTTACAATGGCAACAGCAGGATTCTTTCCTGTACCTCGCGCCTATGGTTTAAATGCTGAAGTTGTCCTACCCATACTCAAAAATCTTTCTGGGACAGAGGCAAATCTCCATAACATTTATCATGAGTCAGGTGTACCACCCCATGAAGAATTAGCTGATTATGCACTAGAAGCTCTCACACCATTCCGCTTGGATTTACGTACTGAACCAGGAGTTGAACGTGGACTGACTGGACAACTTGAGGTATATTACGATTTAATTACTGAGGAACTGGGTTTTTCTCACCGGATGGCGGCTGTACCTTCGCGTATTGCTCCTGTGATGGCTCCAATAGTTGCAGCTATGCAAAAACATTCTACAGTGTCTGGTTTATTGGCTGAGGCTCCATCATTACTATCTCCTGGTGTAGCCCAACCGGAAGCGATTCGTCGCGCCACTTTAGATATTGTCAAGATTGCAGCTATGAAGGGCTTTGTGCGGGTATATCCCCAAGAAAAAATTACTTCCCAAACAGCAGTATGTACCTCAGTTTGATTCTTGATGCTGCACAGCCTCATGTAATTCGTGAGTTAGCTGATGCAGTGTCTAACCCTAAACATCCTGATTATGGCAAATACTGCGATCGCTCTCAATTAGCGAAGTTAGTTGCTATTCCCCAAGCGGAGCGGGAAGAATTAGAAAATTGGTTTAAAGCCTATGGTATGGTTCCTCTAGCCTTTCCCTCCCTTGATGAACAGCAAATGCTCTTGCGTGTGACTCCCAAACAACTTTGTAGTGCTTTCGGAGAAAGTGCTGTCCAAAAACTGCTCTCACGCAAATCTCATCGCACCTTTCAAGCAAGGTCAATACTTCCGCGAAAACTTGCTGGTTATGTTCAGTCAATGCAGATTCTCCCAAATAGGGAGTGGTCAGAGGCAATACCAAGACAATTGTCACCTATAACGAATGACAGCAGCACGTCTGAAATTCCCTTACCTGCTGATATGTTTGGAGCCACACCAGCCGATATTCGACGCGTTTACCAGTTTCCCGAACAGTGGAATGGCAGTGGTGAAACTATAGCTGTGATGGCTTTAGGCGGCTACCCTAACCCAGACGACCTGCATCGTTTTTGGCATATCTTCAATATTCAACCACCATCAGTTTACAGCGTGCAGGTAGGCGCAATGGGTGCTAGGGCATCTCACCCGCTTTATCAGTGGGAGACGACAATGGTGGTTCAATGGCTAGGAGCGATCGCTCGTTGTTCTCGCATTGTCGTATATTTTATAGATCCAGAGTATTTTGCTGACCCTTGGGCTACTTTTTTGTTGGCTATTCTGAGCGATACGCATTTTCAACCCACCATTGCTTGTACTACTTGGAGTGCCCCAGAACGCCAATATTATCGAGTTCACGGTTCAGAAGTCATTGCTGGTCTACTAGATCGAGCCGCAGCATTGGGAATTACTTTCATAGCCGGAAGCGGTGATTGGGGTGTGTTTGATGGTTTACCCCAGCGTCAATTTAATGGGCAAAGAGTTTGCGATGCTCCTTGGCCGCATGGGATTTTTCCAGCAGTAGAGGAACGAGTTTTAGCTGTGGGTGGAACTCAGATTGATTGCTGGGAACCTTATAAAGAAACGGCCTGGAGTGCGCCTGTATCCCTTGGCTTAGAGAAAGCACTGCAAATTGAGCGCATGGCCAGCAGTGGCGGCTTCAGCGAACATATCCCTATCCCACAATGGCAGCAAGCAGTTCTCGAACCTTATTATCCCCGTAGTGGAGATGCACCGGCGGTTATCCCTTATGGACGAGGCTTTCCTGATGTTGCACTCATGGCTTGGGGAGCTGATAACAATGGTAATACTGCTGCTTATTTGAGTCTCATTGCTAACCAATGGCGCAATGATGCTGGTGGTACGAGTTTGGCGGCTCCTGTTTGGGCGGCGATAATTGCTTGTCTCAACCAAGCCAGGCGATCGCAAGATTTACCAAGAGTAGGTTTTGTTAACCCCCTACTGTACAGTCTTTGGCAAGACCAAGCTATTGTTTTTCGACCTATTACCACAGGCAATACAGATATGATTTTGCAGGCGATCGCATCAGAAGGCTCAGTTACTCCTTTCAAATTGCCTGGCTTTACTGCCCGTCCTGGATGGAACCCACTTACAGGATTGGGAATTCCTAATGTGATGAATTTGATCGAATCTAACTATATACAGTAAACCAAAAAGTTTTTTCCCAAAGAGCGACTACTAGTCACAAGTACTTAGATTAAAGTAGTATATAATACTTAAATATAATTAAAGTTTATATCCTACATTTTGCACTTCAAGATGTAGTACAAAATATTAGCCAATTGTTCTTAAACACGAGTAAACAAAGATACTGAAAGTATCTAAGCAAGCCAACATTAAAGATAAACCAAGAGTGATGAAGTATACAGCAGGTTACATAGCCTATAAATACTTGGTTTCAAGCTTTTCACAAAACTAAACATACATCCCACATTCCGCACCCTAACTGTCACAAAGGGGTTATTACTGAGTATTGCCTCTAGAATGAGAGTAAAAGAATACTTTATTGTTTATGTAGGGAGATTATTGACCTAGCCTAAATAATATTTATATTCTCAATAAGCAGCAATAATTATTTATGTTTTCTCGATAGATAAAAACTTATGATTGTTACGAAAATATTTGTATTTAGCTTATGAGATGTCGATTAAAAACCATTATAATTTCTAACTATTAATTTTTATTAATAGTCTCTATCACAAATAAGTTTTCGATATAGTCTGATTACAATTTATAATAGTAGTGACAATTCTCTGGCAGAAAATTCAGAATATATTCTCTTTCTGAAGTCAAATTTGATATTGATATTTCATTATCAACTTTCACTAAATGTATGGATTGAAAACATTGAAATATCCATCGCATAGTTGGGTTATTTACAGATTTACCAAGCTGATTTTTAATAGTAGATTCCGATGCTGATAAAGCTTTTCTTATTTGTCTTTGAGCTAAAGTATAGACTAATAGGCATAATCCCATTATCATAGCCATAGCTTCAATTCTTTCTGGAGATTTCAGAAAAATACTATCTGCAAAAAATAAGGGGTCTTTGAGAAATCCAAATCCTCTTTCACAGCTTTGCTGCGCCTTATATTCAGAAAGCATAAGAACAGAGTAAACAACATCTGTTCAAATTTTCATATTTTATGTACCTAAAAATCTATTTACTCTTCCGTCAGGTTAGTTCTGACCATTTCTCGACCAACTAATCATAAGTAATCATCATTTATACTATGTCTGCTGGTTAGATAATTGTGTATCAATAAGTATCAAAAAATATAAGTATTTCCGCGATCGCTCTTTGGAGAAAAACTTTTTGGTTTACTGCTAATTATTCTTATTAAGTTTTAAAATACTACTCCTCGTTATAGTTCATAAGTACTATTTAGTGAAAATTAGTTAAGTACTAATGAACTTGTGACAGTTAGGGTGCGGAATGTGGGCTTTAACTGAAGATAGTGCTTTTTTTTTGCCAAAAATACCAATTTCGTCAATGAAAATTTTCAGAGATTTGGCATCAGTAATATCCAATTGCCAAGCAATTCGACGATGATCTTTATATTTAACATATCGTTTTTTCAAAGCAGCTATTATACCAAACCGCAATAGAAGATGTTGTACTTGTCGTGCCAGTTTTTCATTAACTGTTGCATATCCTAGCTGTGACTACCCGCTTTTAAGAACTGTTGCCCATCCATCAGTAGCAAAGAGACGATTTAAAAACAGTGCTACTTGTTCTCGCTTCAATTGAAAGACTATTGATGGAACAACTTTGCTATGAGATGTTTTACCATTCAGCCCTAATTCTTGTAACCACAGAGAAAGTAAATTTTTAGCGTTTTTAGTAATTGCTAAAATTCCATACGGGGCAATTTCTTCTGGTTCTACAACTAGAGTTTGACATAATTTTACAAAAGTTGTTTGATTAGGAACACAATTACCCTGTACCCATTGACTCACCAAAGCAGGTGTAACATTGATTGCTTTAGCTAACTCTTTCTGAGTCCAAATAGTATTAGCTGATGATTTCATGAAAGAAGCTAGACACTCAGCAAAAATTTTTCTTTGTGCTGTAGTAAATTCTAAATTTCTCGAAACGCAGTACCTAATTGCTCTTTTTTCTAGAGAGTCCATTTGCACTTTGACAAAGGGACTAAATCCTAAAACCGCTTCAACAAAATCTGTCCCAATAGCAGGATTGTTGTTAGCAAACTGAACCATGTTTGTGGCAGATAGACATCCATCTCCGATAAGATAACCCAGTAATTTCACCTCACAAGCACGAAGAGTTTCTTCTCCAAAAATATCGAGTTGACGCGGCACTGCGATCTGATCACCACACTTCAAATTAGCTAAAGGTTTCCAGCCATTAATAGTGAAATTGACACTTATGGAGGACTTATTGATTACCTTCGGTGAGGCTTTCGATGAAGTTGATACCTATAGCTCGTCTCGTCCAAGTAATGCCTATCTCAAGCGTTTGTTAAACAGCGATTATTTCATTGCGCTTGCAGCATTAAAAAATGGATCAGTAGTCGGAGGTATCGCCGCTTACGAACTCCAGAAGTTTGAGCAGGAGCGTAGTGAAATTTATATTTACGATTTGGCTGTTGCAGCAGCGCATCGACGTGAAGGAATTGCCACTGCATTAATCCAGGAATTAAAGAAGATCGCTGTAGCGCGAGCAGCTTATGTTATTTTCGTCCAGGCGGACATCGGGGATGACCCTGCGATTGCACTCTACACAAAGCTTGGGGTACGCGAAGATGTGCTTCATTTCGATATTGCTGTTCCGGTCGGCGATGAAAATGCATAACAACCGGAATGCACCGGAACTTTGGAGTATACTAGCTAGTAGCTGGATTTGTAGGAGTCCGGCGAGCGCGAACGTTAGCTAGCAGGTGTTGAGCGCATCTCAATTAAGCAAAAAGGAGAAGGATTCTCTTGTTTTCAGAGAATTTTCTACCCCAAGCAACTGAACGGCTGATTCTCCGTCGGTTTATTGATCTGGATCTGGAACGATTTCTTGCTTACCGCCAAGACCCTCAAGTAGCTCGATTCCAAAGTTGGTCAATGCTCTCTGAGGCTGAAGCAAAACTCTTTATCAACGAAATGCAGACAGCAGGAATCGGGATACCAGGCGAATGGTTTCAAATTGCGATCGCACACAAGCAATCCAACTTACTCCTTGGTGACATCGGGATGCAGATTTATGCTGAAAATCCAACAATCGTGGAAATTGGTTTTACTTTGAGTCCTGATGCGCAAGGTAAAGGATATGCTAAAGAAGCTGTTCAAGCTCTAATTGATTCACTGTTTGAGCTTGAAGCTATCAACAAGATTGTTGGTATAACTGATATGCGAAATAAACCATCCATCAATTTGCTTAGACGTTTAGGAATGAACCTAGTGCGATCAGAAGAGGTGGAATTTAAGGGTGAATTATGTATTGAGCAAACTTTTGAATTAGGCAGAAAAGATTGATTACTCGCTCAAAAAATTCCGATGAATAATGAGAAATTAGAACAATATTGGCAGTCATATATAGCAGAACTTCCGAATATTTCATCTGGGTTTTTTAGTTAGGAGGCGCATCAATTTGGTGATTCTTCTGCTTTGGTAGATGAACTCGGAGCCTTAATTGTAAAGGGAGTTAAAACTGCATATTTAGCCATAAATCAGCGTTTTACCAAAAATATCATGTCTGCTTGAACACTTACGTTAAAAATAACGCTGATATTCTCAAAATAAAGACCGTGGAAACTTTGATATCATAACTAACTACCCAGATACGACATAACACATAATTTTGTCTTTGTCAATTTATATTAGTGAACTGACGCTTTAGAAGTGATGGTGCAAGAGAGCGATCGCCTATAGCACTCTCGCACAGTAATGGAAGTGCGTAGCGATCGCACTAAATTTGTTGTAGTTGCTTTCGCATTACAAACTCAAAAATAGACAGTTGGTTGATGACTACTCGTAACAATACTGTCAAACTGAAAAAACCAATGACTAATGCACTGATAATGCAAAAGCGCTCATTAAGGATAGATATTAGATTGACTCCAAAAGAATATGAAAAAGCACAGCAGATGGCATCTGAAAACAATCTCACAATCAGTGAATTGTTTCGTGCCAAGACTCTGAAAAATAGATTGCCCAGGCGTGTCACCAAAGTAGCAGGCCAAACTTACTGGGAGTTGGGGAAAATAGGTAACAACCTCAATCAAATAGCTAAAGCAATCAATACTTCAGCACTCATGGGAGAACCTGTGGTCGTAGATAGAGCATTGTTGTCACAGGTAAGAGATTTGGTGAAACAGGTGCGGCGAGAGATTGCTGAAATTGATTTAATCACTGATTTACAAGATGAAGCATGATTGGCAAGCACATCAAAGGTAAAAGTTTTCGGGGACTGCTAAACTACCTCTTTGGCAAAGATGGAGCAAGACAAATCGGTGGGAATATGGAAGGAACAAACCCACGCGAACTAGCAGCTGAATTTGGTATATCTCGAAGATTAAACCCGAAGGTGAACAGGGCTGTTTATCACGCTTCTCTGAGTTTGGCCCATAAAGAGAGTTTAGATGATGATACTTGGGATGAAATCGCCCAAAAGTATCTGCAAGCAATGGGTTTTGATATGAACCAATATGTCGTAGTGCGGCATACTGACCGGACTCATGAACACATACATATTGCTGCCAGTCGCATTCAATTAGATGGCACTACAGTTTCTGATAGCTGGGACGATCGCAGAAGTGAAGCGGTAATTCGCAAGTTGGAGCAGGAATACAATTTGCAATCGGTGCAACCAAGTTGGGAAAAAGATAAGCACAGTCCAACTACAGGTGAACGTAGGCAACTTGCCATAACTGGAGAGGAAAGCGTTAGAGTGAGACTCCAGCGATCGCTCGACCAAGCAACCCACGACCATCCCACTATGCCAGAGTTAATAGAGCGATCGCAACAACAAGGTATTAATGTCCGTGTTGGTTATACTCGCACAGGCATTGTCAAAGGCATTAGTTACCAACTTGATGGTGTGGCTTTTAGTGGTACGCATCTGGGTAAAGCATATACCTTTCCTGGTTTACAAAAGCATCGAGGTGTAAACTACAGTCCCAAGCGGGATGACAAACGCATCCAGAAACTTATGGATCAAGCTGTCGAAAATCTCACACCAGCAGTGCCTTCAAAACAGGATGACAAACGTATCCAGAAACTCATGGAGCAAACTGTTGAAAATACCACGCCAGTTACTCAAACAAACTCCTTGCCTACACGAGAACCAACAAACTGGGAGCAAATACGCCTAAACTTAAGCCAGCAGTACAATTTACCCAATTCTCTGCTCACAGAATTGTATGAAAAGGGTTGGCTCTATGCAAGTCAAACAGGTCAAGCAATATTTGTGGAACGCACGCTCGATGATCTTCCAACTCTTGCCAAGCAGCTAGAACCAACAGGTAACTTCACCGCCATTACTCTCAACTCTGAACCGACAAAAAAAGGTAGTTTTTGGATTGCTACAGATGCCACAGTAGAAAGAGCAGTATTGGTGAGTGACCCGATTGAAGTTCTCTCTGCCATTGCCTTAGAATCAACCATTGACAAAAAACAGCGCAAACCTACGTTGTATTGGAGTGTAGATGATAGCGAGCAATTACCTTTAGAACTTTTGCGATCGCTTGATACAGTAGTCATCGCTTTTAAAGATAATGAGAAAGTTGAGGACTTGATAGCTAAGATACTGGCTGAACTACCTCAAGCCAAACAAGTTTCTCCAGGTAAAGCAGACTGTAACGGGATGCTAACCCTGAGCAAACTGCAACCCAACCAAAGTCGAATAGCAGAGTCTCAAGGTTGGGAACTTTAATATTAGTAACCAAAGTTAGGCTTTAACTGAGATTTTGTAAACAAGAGCGCGATTGCGCCACTGGGAAATGAACCTTTAGGCGTAACTGCCATGTCCTTCAATCCCAGACAAACAACCATTAAATTTCTTAGACAAATAGGCTTTACCACCGGAACCAAAATTTGGCTCAGGATTTCCTGGGACTTGCCCACAGAAATGATACCTGAAAACTGGAATAACTACTGTCGCAATGGTCAATTTGTCTACTCCCACTACATTCTCTGCGGTAAAATCACCCAGCAAGGATTTCAACTCTACTGCTGTACTTACGGAGGTCGAGACAAACAAGGCAACACCTGCTGGCGACTGACACCTAAACGCTATGCTGATGGTTGGGCATTGGCATTTAAAATGTCATATCTTGGTGCTACAGTCAGCTTTTACCCCAACCAACCAGACAAGGGAATCAGCAATCACCACGTTAGTCAATGCCAATGTTTATTCTACGAAATTGATGATTTGGCATTGAGTGAGCAGCGACAAGCTGTAGTTCGGCTAAAGGATGAAATCAACTTGGAACCTGCCGCCGTAGTTTACACAGGTGGGAAATCCCTGCACGTTTACTTTAAATGCAGCCATTTCTTGAATCCTGCTGAATGGCTGTATCTCAATCGCCAACTGACGATTATCCAAAACGCAGATCCAGCCATTTGCAACTTAGCTCGTTCCATGAGACTGCCAGGTATGCTTCGCAGACGGGTGGTGGATGGAATATTGAGTGCAACCATCCCCATTACCCTAGAGCATTGGTCAAACTGTCAGTACAACGTGGAAGAGCTAGAAACCGCATTTGATTCTACAGCCTTATTTCCCTACGAACTTTCTGAGCAACGTTGGCGCAAGTGGGTGCAGCTTCTCACAAGAGCGAAAAATGGAGAAGTTATTGACCCACAAGCAGCGTTACTGCAACATTCTATTACTGCACCTCGCTCAACCTTGCATTGCCGACGAGGGACAGTAACACAGGCTACAACCAGAGATAATCGCTCATCTCTTAAACAACTACGCGCTAGCGGAGTGTCTGTTCCTTTGTCTATTTGTTTAACTTTGAGCGATCGCACTTTACTAACTTATGGCGAATCTGAGGGAAACAGAAACAATTCTGGCTACAAATTAGCTCGTAATCTACTAGGTACATCTAATTTACTCACTAGACACAAAATCGCTTATCATCCTGAACCACGCCAACTATTTGACCGATATGGCGATCGCTGTACACCTCCACTTGAACCAACTGAGGCGGATACAATTTGGCACAGTGCGAATAAAACAATAGCCTTTGCCAGTCGGGACTTTGGCTCAATTGTCATGAGCATTCGTAAATGGAAGTCACACCGCAAATCAAAAAAACAATGTGTAAAAAAACCAAAAAGATTAGTTAACGCGAGGTTGACAAAATCGATGTAATACCCTCCCAATTCTTTACCCATAATTTACCGTGTACACATATCTTTGTACAGGATTAAAACGGTGTGAGGCAACTCTCAAAGACTTGTGTTGTGTACACGGAAGCCCTATTCTGGGGAGACTATATGACTATTAAAGATGAGTATTGAAGGTACTATCTCTAGTTTTATTTTCCCATTTTTGGTAAATAAGACTGACGATAATTGTTCTTAGCCATCAGCCTAGCCTCACGCTTTGTCCACTGTTTTTGTAAAGGAACATCAGCCAATCTTTGCAATAATATGAATACGCTATCATCTCCAGTCAACCGAGCGATGATTTGAGCGATCGCCTTACAACAACTCCAAGGATGACGCACCACCTGAACTTCTGCAAATCTCACCACACCCCAATTGCGCTCCAAGAAAAAACGGTTACGGATTTTATCGTCATCAACATCAATGCAGTGGTGAGGTTTACCTGTATCTCCAGCATAAGGTTCATCAATCTCAATATCGAGAGCTAACCCAGAAAACCGATGGTAAAGGATAAAATCAGCCGAGTAACGTCGAGACGAACCAGGAATTTCAAATTCCACCGCTTGACAGATAAGATTCTCTAGAAAAGCACACAGTAAATGGCGAAAAAATTGCTTTTCACTGACACCTTGCTTGGCCGTACCATTTCCATTTGGTAATTGAACGCATCCTTGAAACGAAGCTTTCAAATGCTCCTGACTTGTAGAATCTTTAGTGTATAAACGTCTCACTAGTGGTGGATAAAGAATAATTGGATAGTACCCAGTAAACATAACCACACGTTTGTTAAACTTTTAGCAATCAAGAAGAACAACATCAAGACAATAACTAGAATTTATCTAATCTAATATCCTTCCAAATATCAGAAACTTGCCATCCCGTCTTACCAAGAGAAAGGACTATAGGATTATCATGCGCTGGAATATAGTTAGCTTCCTTATTACTTCCACCTATTTGTGGCTGTTCTTCAAGCATTGGTTCTTGCATATTAATAACGTCAATTTGAAAATTATGTTCTTGTGTTTCCTCGATGATTTTTGTTTCTTGGAGTAGCTTTTCCGATTTTTTGATGAGTTTCATATCTATTTGTAGTTTTAACGCTTGACATTGACAAAATAACAATAATCTGAAATTAAGTTAATTCCTAAAAATTTGGGAGAATACCAACACAGATAGGTGCGCTATCGCGCCAACATTGATGGTGTTAAACAACCAAAGCAATGCAACAATTAACAGCAATTTTCACTAAAGTTAAAGCGCAATTGGTTACTCCTCCCATTTCAAATCTTCACCCTACACAAAAAGTCACTTCCAATTTATCTTTCAATACTAATTTAGATTCAGGCACTATAGCTATCTTAGAACAGATTGAAGCTGAATATGAATACTACCAGGTTTGTGAGGAGTGGTAATCATGAATTTAGCACTCGCTCAACAATCCTTAGCAGGACTTTCCCAAACTGCTGCTCATCTCTGGGAACAGCTAACTAATTGCCAGAGTCCTGAAGAAGAAGCTGCTATCATCACCGCTATTTGGGAAACTCAGGAAGTTCAGGAAGAAGTTGTTGATATCCAAGCAGAATTAGCATTGCAACTGGATGCTGAAATAACGGCTATTAAGCAACGACTAGAACATCTAAAAGTTGTACATCAATCAGCACTATTAAGACTAGAACGCTGGCGACAAAAATTAGATGAAACTATTTTAGAACAAACCGCCGCAGGAATTCTACCTGAGCAAATGATTGGTAATTCACTTCGCATCACAATTCAAGAAAATCCGCCAAGTTGTGAGGTGCTGATAGATGCAGAACAATTGTCTCCAAAATACCGCAGAGAAAAGACTGTTTACTCAGCAGACAAGAAAGCTATTATTGCTGCTTGGAAGAAAGGTATTCCTGTAGATGGCACTCACATCATACGTAAGCGCCGAGTTATCTATGCTTTGACAGCAACAGCAATTCATGACTTCAAAGACTCTCTTTTAACTTAACAATAGCTTTAACTAATTTATCAGCCAACAGCAGGAATTTTACTGTTTTGTTGGCTGCTGCTTATACGTCAACCAAAAAGTTTTCTCCGAAGAGCGATCACTAAAAAAATAGTAGCTTTTGCTACTTCTAAATACGTAATTCACTAACCAGCAGATATAGTATGCATTAAGATGCCTTCTGATTGGCTAATCGATAAATTATCAATACCAACCCGATGCAATATAAATGCTTTCGACTACTTGATATTTACGTTCAATTGCTTGAGATAAAAAGGCCAACATCCGTTTGAGTGCGAAAACCGTGTGATAAATCCATTGCCAACAAAAACGTCGTCCATGATCCAGTTACCACAATACAATTCTTGGTCAATCAACATCAGGAACTTTTGACTGTGCTTGAGGCTCAAGCTCTGACATACCAATTAAACAGCTAGGGATTCTCATCAGTAATGGGTTTCAGCCTATCTCCTCTTGGTGAACACTTCGCTAGGTTCTGCCACCACTACTACTTTACTTTTGAGTACCAATGCCGTCGCATAAGTGCCTGTCGCTTTCGCTGACATTAGGATTATTCTGTAAATAACCGCGTAACCAATCACAACTGCGCTCCATTAAAGAGTCTAAGTCTAAATCCCAGAGTTTAATCGTGTTGTCTGCACTACCAGAAGCCAAGGTCTTGCCGTCAGGGCTAAAACTAACGCTATTGACAGAGTTATTATGGCCCCGGAGGATGCGGATTTCCTCTCCTGTTTCTACATTCCACAGTTTGATCCACCTGTCATCACCACCGGAAGCTAAAATCTTGCTGTCCGGGCTAAAACTGATGCTTCTAACAGGGCTATGATACCCCTGGAGGATGCAGATGTTCGCTCCTGTCTCTACATTCCACAGTTTGATCGTCTTGTCATCACTACCAGAAGCCAAAGTCTTGCCGTCTGGGCTAAAACTGACGCTCCTGACACATTGATAATGCCCCTTAAGGGTGCTGTTTTCCTCTCCCGTCTCTACATTCCACAGTTTGATCGTGCCTTCATGATTTCCAGAGGCCAAAGTCTTACCGTCTGGGCTAAAATTGACGCTAATGACAGGTCTTTCACGCACCCGCAAGGAGCGGATTTCCTTGGCTGTCTCTACATTCCAGAGTTTTATCGTCATGTCTTGAGCGCTAGTTGCTAAAGTCTTGCCGTCAGGGCTAAAACTGATGCTCGTGATATAGCCATTATGCCCCAGGAGTTCATAGATTTCCTCTCTTGTATCTACATTCCAGAGTTTGATCGTCGTGTCATAACTACCGGAAGCTAAAATCTGCCCATCGGGGCTAAAACTTACACTTGTGATATAGCCATTATGCCCCAGGAGTTCATAGATTTCCTCTCTTGTATCTACATTCCAGAGTTTGATCGTCGTGTCATAACTACCGGAAGCTAAAATCTGCCCATCGGGGCTAAAACTGATGCTATTGACAGAGCCATAATGCCCTGTTACATTCCAAAGTCTGATTGTCTTGTCCGAACTACCAGAAGCCAAAGTCTTGCCATCGGGGCTAAAACTGACGCTATTGACATGGAATTGATGCCCCTCAATGGTGCGGATTTCCTTTCCTGTCTCTACATTCCAGAGTTTGATCGTCTTGTCTCCACTACCGGAAGCCAAAATCTTGCCGTCAGGGCTAAAACTGACGCTATTGACATCGTAATTATGCCCATCGAGGGTGCGGATTTCCTCTCCTGTCTCTACATTCCAGAATTTGATCGTTTTGTCCTTACTACCGGAAGCCAAAGTCTTGCCGTCGGGGCTAAAACTAATGCTATTGACAGAGCCATAATGCCCCTCGATGCTGCGGATTTCCTTTCCTGTCTCTACATTCCAAAATTTGATCGTTGTGTCTGTACTACCGGAAGCCAAAGTCTTGCCGTCGGGGCTAAAACTAAAGCTATAGGTACTGATGCTATAGATGAAGTTGATATCGTCATTATTCCCCTGAAGGGTGTGGATTTCCTCTCCTGTCTCTACATTCCAGAGTTTGATCGTCTTGTCTCCACTACCAGAAGCCAAAGTCTTGCCATCGGGGCTAAAACTCACGCTGTTGACATCGTAATTATGCCCATCGAGGGTGCGGATTTCCTCTCCTGTCTCTACATTCCAGAATTTGATCGTTTTGTCCTCACCACCAGAAGCCAAAGTCTTGCCATCGGGGCTAAAACTAATGCTATTGGCAGAGGTATAATGCGTCTTGATGGTGCGAATTTCTTCTCCTGTCTCTACATTCCAAAGTTTGATTGTCTTGTCTGCACTACCGGAAGCCAAAGTCTTGCCATCGGGACTAAAACTAATGCTATTGATGCTATCATGCCCTTCCAAGCGGTTACGTTCACTTCCCTTAACAAGAACTTTATGCAAGGCATCTATTACTTTTCCGTCAGTTGCCTTGTGTTTCTGTAAAATTTTTCCTGCCTTAATTGCTTCAACAAAAGCTTCTAATTCGTGATGTGTATCAAATAGAGACAACGAATAACGACCGAGAGAATTTGCTAAACTAAGTTCGGTGCTAACTTCGCGCTGCTTTCTTTCTGCTTCAATTGCTTGGACTTGATTCTGATATTTAATACTAGCCTTAATAAATTCTGTCGTTAGAGCATCCAAATTAGGAAGCGATTGCTCTTTTGCAAGGTTTATAATTTTTGTTAACTTAGGAACATTCAAAATTAATGCATTAATGGCTTTTAGTGGATCTTGCTTGCGTAGTTCATCCCACTCCTTTGCATCTGTTACTAAACGCCGCCGAAGCAGAAGAATGTCCTCTTTCTCCTTAAATAAAGCATCTAATATATCCCAGGATCTCAATAATTCCTCATGGGCAACTTGAACTATTGGTCTTTTATCGCTTTCATCTGTTCCCCGAACTAGCAAACGCTTCTCAATAAGAATATTAACTACCTTTTCTTGAACTCCTCCATCCTGAAATGTTTTTAATTGAACAGGTTTGCTGACTCGTTTTTCATCAACAATATCCACCAACTCTAGAAAAATTTTCTGAGCAACTTTTTGTTCATCTGGATTTAACTTCTTGTAAATTATGTTTGCTTGTTTTTGCAATGCACCTCCAACACCACCAAAGTCTTTATCTTGATAGGTACTAAGATTCAAAACTTGATCAGTTAAACCATCTAATTCTTTATCCCTTTGCCAGAGTAAATCTAGAGTATATTGCAACAGAGGCAAAGAACCAGCTTGCCCCAAAAAATCATCAATAATTATTTCAACTAAATTCCCTTCAAAAATGACATGATTCCTGGCCGCAGGTTCAGCAATGGCCAAACGCAATTCATTTCGCGTCATATCTTTAATAATGCGAATATGCTTTTCTAAAGCAGTCGCTAATTCTGGATAAGGACTTAAGCTTCCCAAAAAATCGGAACGCATTGTCATCACTAAATGAATTGAAGAATTTTTCTGTTCAATTAGCCGCAACAAACACTTGATAAATAATTCTTGCTTGTCTGGAGGAGTTAGTGTAAAAAGCTCTTCAAATTGATCAATAAAAATAAGTTGCTCTTCATAATCTTGATTAATACCATCGACTAATCGAACTAAAATATCTTCAGTTGATTCTGATGTCAAATCACCAACAATATGGCGATATTCATTAGGAATGTTTCGATCAAGAGATTTAAACGGGTCTTCTGTTGGATCAAATATCAGATGAGAAAATTTAGAAGTCCCCCATTTATCCTCAAAATGTGGGATTAATCCAGCCAAAATTAAGGATGATTTACCACTACCAGATACGCCCATTAATAGTAGTAACTTATTTTGTTCTAAATAGTTACTCAAACTAAGAATTTGACCGTCTCTGCCAAAAAATTTATCCTTATCTTTCCCTTTAAATTTTGTTAATCCCACATAAGGAGATCCAGGAATTAAGGGTTGACTTCTAATTTCAACCCCAGATTTTTGCGTAACGATATACTGATTGATGGTTCCGCCACTAATATCCCCTTGGATACCTTTGAAATCACCGCCAATTTCCGCGTAATAACTTGAAGTATTATCGCTCATATTAAAGGTTTTCTACACTAAAAATGTTTTGGTAATTAACTAATAATTTGGTCAATTTTTCCACCACTAATATGCTCTGCTACTATTCCTTTAACACCACCCGTAATATTAAATTTACCTGCTTTAAACTCTTCAGGTTTTTCCTGTTTCAGTAACTCCTGCGCTATCCTAATAATTTCCTCATCCTTATCAAGTTTATCAAGCCCTGATTCTACTAACTCATCTTCCAAAAGAGCTTTCGTCTTTTCTGGTTTCTGTTCAAATTTATCTAAAATTGTTGATGAATCCGCTTTTCCTTGCTCTGCAAACTTCTTCTTAATCAACGTTTTCAAACCCTGATAGGCATCTTTAACGGCTGTTCCTGCGGTATCCTTAGCAGCAGCGATCGCACCAGCACCTAAAGCAGCAATAATCAAAGAGATAGGGTCCATAGTTAATCCTCAACAATTTGTAACAGGGAAAATACTTCTTTTGAATGTTTAGATTATCACACAATCTACAGTATCAGCAAACCAAAAAGTTTTTCCCAAAGAGCGATCCCTGCGGTGGTAACAGAGCTTGTCGAAGTGTATGCTACGCCTACGCTAATCAAGCTTACGTAGTAAAAAGTAGTATATAATACTTATTCTGTAAACAGTGCTTCTACTCTTGTAATCCGGGGGTTGCAGGCGTTAGATATTCCATTCCTTATGTCTACTATCAAGACGGGCAGACAGGGAGGAATTAAACCTATAAAAACCAAGTATGTTGAAAGGTAACTGAATTCAGCCTACTTCCTAAAATAAATAGTGTTTCATCTGTTTCTCTAACTGCTCATTTTTAGCCAACCAAACACAGTCGCAACAGTTAACTCCAAGTCTATCCCGGCTAACACTGGCAAACGCTCATCACCCTGCAAAAGTTCTGGTTGTTGATTTGGACGGAAGACCAAAATAGAACGATCTTCTGGGTCTATTAACCAACCTAATTGGCAACCATGATCTAAACAATAGAGAATATTGCCTGTGACTCGATTTGAACTTTGTTCGGGAGAAAGAATTTCAATTGTCCAGTCTGGAGGAAGCAGAAAATCGTTGGGTGCTTCCCCATCAGCAGCAAAGGGAATACGCGACCAGTTGAAAACCGCTACATCAGGTACTATTGAACGGATACCAAAACTACAGCGCAGTTCTGGAAAGGCATAAGCAATATGAAGGCTTTCGGCAACATCGTTGATACTGTTGCACAGCCTTAACTGTAATCGGCTATGCTTCCCTTTTGGCATTGGTTTTTGAATAATCTCACCATTAATGTAAACGCTTGCAGGCTTTGTTTCTGGTAGCTTGAGAAACTCCTCCAGAGTCAGGGATTGGGTAATTACCGTAGACATGGCTCAGTCGAGAAAAGCAAAGGGAATATGTTTTAGTCTAGCAGTACCTACTCTCAAAAACAGTTTCTACTTCTGGCTACCGCCACAACCGCTTGCACACCACTTAACAAGGCCAAAAAAGCTATGACTACAAAATGGCTAACACCAGAACAGGCCATTGTCAAAGCCAACCTCACTGTTACATCTGAAACCTTAAAATCTTACATTTCAGAACAACAGGGAAAAACCACTGCTGAAGAACAATTCCAAGCTTTAGGATTGCTATTTGACAGGGAACGCTTGCGTGCAGGTAAACCTAACTTCTTGCAACTTTTAGAACCAGTAAATGATGAGAATAGCTACGCCGAAGATGAAATCGACTCTCATCAGTTAGATGACGATGACATAGAAACATCTGCTACCAACAAGGTAAATCAACTAGAACCATTTATTTTTGAGCAATGCAAAGTTCAAATTGTCATCACTTTACTACCTACACAACAAACAGGAGATAGACCTGTAATGATTGCTGCCAGCAGTCACGGTGATTTCCCTGTAGTTACTATGCTCAAACAAGAAGAACTCGGTGATTTTCCACCTGCAATTGTTCAACTACTGGACGAACTGAAAGCCGATTTTCCTAATCGCCAAATTCGCCGGAATATAACCCAGACTAAAGCTGTCAAAACCAATAAACCGCCCACTGCCCAGACTCCAATTCGCAATCAAACTACTAGCTCAGATACTACTAAACCAGTCAGTAATACTACGCAAATTTCACTGTTTTAAATGCCATGACTACTACAAATACCAACAAATTACTTGTTATCTACGAAGGTCAACAACACTGGATTCCAGAAGCGATCGCCTTTGACGACCAATTACTACGCGATGCCTTCCTCTTTGCGCTGAACTGGCAAACGCAGACATTGAGCGGAAACCAGGAGAACCCATTCACATCATCAAGAAGCCCGGTAAAAAAGGTACTTCTTCTCTAGATTGCCTGATAGTCGCTCCTGAACAAATCAACCCCGCAGTCCAAATGTGCTACCAAATGCGTCAACGTCAGGTCATCACTGGAATTGACTGGCAAAATGCAGGACAGCTATCAGTCCAAATTGAAGAGGCGATCGCAGCTGGGACAGAATTTTCTCAGTCACTCAACCAAACCCTAAAATCCCTAACAGCCTGCACTCCCATATCTAGCGTTATCCCTGAAGGTTTTTGAGTGCTGATAAAAGGAGTTGGAAATTGACTTGAGGGGTAAATTATTGTCCAAATTACAGCAGTTTGCATTTTGACTAAAGTAGACCCCACACCTACCTCTGTCTCTTTGTTCTTCAATTCACATAATAACGAGTTGTACAAAATATGTCTCACCTCGTACCCCTCAGTATGGCAGAGGCAATCTATAGTCTTTATCAGTGCCAATTTACCTTAGATGCTACAGAATCACTCGATTATCTGGAAACCCAACTCAACATTTACTCCTTACTAGCACTGTATCAGCAATACTTCCCTACCGAATGGAAAGCCAGCCAAGCCACTATTTACCCACCTACAGATGTAAATTGCCATAGTCCCAGAGAACTAGAATTCATTGTACTGATTTACACTCATCTATTTCCGTTATCTCACTGGACTGTAGAAACAGCCTACGAACAAAGATTGCATAGCATTCCTATTACCCCAATGGGTATTGACTGGACAATGGATGGAGAAATTGAACATCTCAAAGATGGTTGGCAACTACTTTTAGCTTTTAGCCATGACAGTCGCCGTTGGCTCGATGACATACACCCAGAAGGTAGCGATTGGTTTGATAGTGAATTTGCAATTTATGAAATTACCTACACTGACATCGACCACCCAGACAAAATTGACCACAAAAAACTGAAACGCCAGTGTCATCACTTAGATAATCCTTTAAAGTTCCTGCCTTTAACTTTAAAGCTGCTAGACCATGAAACTAAAAACCTTTGGTTGGACGAGTACGCAGACGATTATTACTACCAACCTGGCTGCACCTCTTTACCTTGGTCAAAAGCATCTATTGATTTGCTTACCAGGAAATGGCAGCAAGCCGACCGAATGCTGAACTGTGCAGCCAACTTAATTGATTGGCTAGAAGCAGACTTAAAACCTCATGCTCAAATCCTACTAAAATTATGGAAACAAGCATTGAAACCACGTTAATCGACGTTACATCGACACCAATTCTATCCAGCGAAATTCTACGAGCAATTTTGGCAGACCCTCCCCGAAAATCTCCAGTAATTCAAGCAGAATTGCTGTTTTTGGATGGCATTTACATCTTCCATCACCGAGACAAAGAAATTGCCGATGCTCATATCTACAAATGTATCTCACCCGCAGCCCTGAGAATTGCTTTCAGCAATGAACCAATTGATACTGGTTGGATGGAACCAGGAATTGTGCGCTGGGGTACGGGCAGTACAGACACATATTTGGTAAAATTTATCCCACCAGCTACTCATACAATCAATTGCGATGAACTTGGATCTTTAACCGTTCCGCTACCTGCAATGGTGTTTGTGGGCAAGGGATTAAAGTATTGGGTTTGGGCAATTCAAGAACAGGAGTTTACTCCTCAAGCACTAGCCTTTCATGTGCCACTACCCAATGTCTACAGTTCTGGACAGGTGTGTTGGGGAGTGAACGAACCACCTGCTGCTAATGGTCTATCAATTAACCATGCTTGGAATTTGTTTATTTCCAGTATTTTCACCAACCATTTAACAATAAGTAAATCACAAAAATACCGCAAGGATGTTCGCCACCAACTTCTAAAACTGCACAAAAGATGTAGACGTGCAACCTATCCTGTATCTGACCTTGTGCCTATCGGCAATCAAAAAAGTGTCGCTATGCTTGTGCAGGAAATCCTCGATGAACCCATTGCTTGAAGGTATTATTGGTTACAAAATTATCACAACTTCATCTCTGCCAACACACACCAGCAGTGGACTAGAGTACCTTTATGCCGGAAATGGCATCTTTGCTAGAGCCATTCGTCCTGGCATAGAGGTATTAATGCCTATTTGCTTGTGTTACCAAACTATCAAAGGGCTACCTTACCTAACACCTTATCTCAAAGTCACTCCCTTAATTCCCAAACCGCTGCTACTGGAAATGTGGCGGTCGAGTTATCAAGCTGGCAATCAATTTCATGAAATTCTCTTTCACCTCCACTGTACTGATGCAGACTGGGATTTACAAGTCCCAGAGCAAATTCAAACTCCAACTAGCTGCCAACCAACTCATTATGGCAGTGATTCTTCCTACCAGAAAGCGGCTGTAGATATTCATTCTCACGGTTCCTTACCTGCCTTTTTCTCTACCACTGATAATGCTGACGAATCTGGCTTTCGCATCTATGGAGTACTGGGTAGAGTTAATACCCTGAAACCAGAGATTAAATTACGGGTTGGACTGTTTCGCCACTGTTGGGATGTACCTGCTAGAGCAGTGTTTGACATCGACCGAGACTTTTTTATGGTTGATGTCTCACTTTTATCTGGCTGCAAATTTTACAGTACCGATGTACCGCCTATTAACGTGATGGAAAAGCTATGGAGGTGAATTTCACTTTAGCAAATGCCTGTTCCCTCACCGATAACTGTATCAATTTAACCAACTGTACTATGGAGCTAAATCTTGATTTGGCAAATGCTTCTCCTGTCGTGACTGTCAACTACTCGAAGATAGAACTGTGGCTAGTTGGGTGCGGCGGTACTGGTTCTTGGTTGGCTCCTTCTTTGGTTCGGTTAGGCAGAGTTCTTTCTCAGCAAGGTAAACAGGTGAAACTCTACTTTGTTGACCCGGATCGTGTTGAGTCAGCTAATGTTTTACGCCAGTGCTTCTGTGATGCAGAAATCGGATTCAACAAAGCCAAAACATTGGCGCTGCGCTACTCCCTGGCTTGGAAGATGGAAGTTACAGCGATCGCTCAACCTTTCCAACCCGAATGGATTGTCCCCAGTTACAATACCCTGATTGTTGTCACGGCTTGCGTAGATAATGCCAAAGCCAGAGAGTCAATTAGCCAAGTACTTCAGCACAACACTCATCGCGCTGCGCCTCACATTTGGCATTTGGATTGCGGTAACTCCAAGCGTAATGGTCAGGTACTATTAGGTTCTCATCTGTCTACTAACCCCAATGACTATGATTTCGAGGCTTTAGGCTGCTTTCGCTTACCTGCGCCAACTATACAGCAACCCGATCTACTGGTTTCACAACCAGAAGAGTTGGCAGACAACAACTTGTCCTGTGAACAAATGGCCTTGCTCAATAGCCAGTCCTTGAGCATTAACCAGCGAGTTGCTGCGGAAGCATTTGATTATTTATTGCAATTGACGGCGGGGAAACTACGACGATTTGCTACTTATTTCGACTTAGAGAGTGGTAGCGGAAAATCCCTGTATACAACGCAAGTCAGTATTATGCAGGCCAAAGGCTACATATCTCAACTGGCTGTTGAAAAAGCTCCAGTGTTCAAAATGGACATCGTTTAATCTGAAAATTCTCTGAAAAAATCTTCCTAAAGTATAAAAAAATATAAAAGCACTGAAGTTAAACTGAAACCAATACAGTTTATTCTGACTTGTGTCCACATCACACTTAGAGGAGGATGTAGCTTATTTCTAAGCGAGAACCTTGGCTCTTACACATAACATAGCCAGATTAACAATTCGTAATTACGTTATGCATGGGAATTTAGACCTCAATCATAAGGTTGTGACCTGTAGAGATCGGAGACTATAACCAGTTTCTTAATTACCAATTACGTAGCTTGCTACTCGTTAGAGGCGAGTATTACGAATTAGTAATTATATTGACCAATGCCTTGAATTTCAAAAAATTCTGATGAATGTTCATCGCCGTGTAGTGGTCAGCATGGCGGTTGAAATAACACTTTTCCCAACGAAATTTAGCTTGACTACTCTATTTCTCTACTCGGAAGGGATTAGGTTTATTAAAGGCGTTTTATGAAGAACACTTTATCTTGGAATATAACTTCAGAACAAAGAAACCAAAGAATTCTGCTGGTGGATGACTCAGCTGACAGCCTCCGCTTGCTGCAAGTCACTTTAAAGCTGAAGGGATACAACGTGATCATAGCCGACAGTGGTGCTGAAGCATTGGTAAAAATTGCCGAATCTCCTCCTGATTTGGTACTGCTTGATGTAGTGATGCCGGATATGGATGGCTATGAAGTTACCCGACAAATTAAGCACAACTCAAACTTACCTTTTATCCCAATTTTGCTGGTGACAGGTTCTGAAAAATCAAGTGTCGTTAAAGGTTTAGATGCAGGTGCAGATGAATTTATTCGCAAGCCTGTAGATAAGAAGGAATTACTGGCCAGGGTGCGGGCTTTGTTGAGACTGAAACACAGTATGGACGAACAACTATTCCTCATTCAGCGACGGGAAGATTTTGTAACCCGCCTCACTCACGACCTGCGAACTCCGTTGATAGCTGCTGACCAATTCCTAAAGTTGCTGCAAAGAGGTGTTTTTGGCAATACCTTATCAGCAATGCGTGAATCTTTAGAACAAATGGCTCAGAGTAACCAAACTTTGTTGTCAATGGTCGATACCTTGTTAGAAGTTTACCAGTATGAAGCTGGAGGCAAAACGTTGGATTTCTTTGTGGTTGACCTGTGGGAATTATGTCAGCAGGTAGTGCAAGAACTAATGCCTTTGGCCGATGTTAAACATTTAACTCTCAAAGCTGTCTTGACAAAGGGTACTGAAGCTTCTTTAGTTAGAGTTAAAGGCGATCGCCTGGAACTACGCCGACTTATCACTAACTTAGTTGGTAATGCCATTCGCTTCAGCGATGCTGGGTCAGTAGAAGTTCGCCTCAATTCCACTGTTCAAGGGGTAACGATTGAAGTAGAGGATACAGGTATTGGCATGAATCCAGAAGAACAATTACTCTTATTTGATCGCTTTCGACAGGGGAAGCATCAACGCCGGGGGAACGGTTTAGGATTATATTTATCCCGTCAAATTGTTGAAGCCCATCAGGGAAATATTTCTGTTTCATCGACTGTTGGAAAAGGCAGTATCTTCACAGTTTATTTACCTGTGCAAACAGCTTATTCAGAAATGTTATCAGCATAAAAAATTTGGAAAATTGAGCTTAATAATTTGTACCTAAATAACCTACCTACTTCATCAAAAAAACTGATAATCAAGGTTTTCAGTTATTCAAAAAGGTAACTTATTAATGCGTGCCTCTTAAGGGAAGTTTTACCAAGATTCATCTGGTTCAGGTGGACGCCAACCACGAGTAGTTGAACTTTCATCACTTAGTCTATCAATTGCCCCAGGATCGCTATTGAGAAATTCATTTAAATCTTCATATCCACTTGGATAATAAAAACCTGATGTAGGTTTGATAGGATTTTCCTTAATTATTATGCTTTCACCAGGTTTGAGATGAGCATATTCGGGGTAATGCTCATCTTGGGATATATCATCAGAAGGAGTGATCAACTCATCTCCTGGCGAATCTGGGTCATCGTCATAAAGCATTACTAATAAACCATCTTCTAGCCGTTGAATTCTTTTATTCATAAAATTTAGTGGTAGCTTCAAAATTGTGTAGTTTGAGTAACACAGGGGAAAAATGATAATACGATTAAAAGCACTGTTCAGCTATTTAACTTTCTTGGAAGTCTGCTAGCAGAGCTAATACCGTATAAAATACCGTCTGTCATGAAATCAGTAAATTATCCACTTGGATGATTTTATTGAGTGTAATTTCGTGCCAAGGTGAATATTGGAGTCTCATGCTTGCTAGATAAGCTATCTAATAGATGATTGGTAATGGATTTAACCACTAGAGTCTTAGAAGGTTCTGGTTTGAGCATACCTATCTTTGATGGGTCGTATAACAATGGTAAAGGGAGATATTTATCTGAACCAGAAATCATTAAAAATTCTCTGCTCGAACAGATGTTTGAAGCAGAAGATTTACAATCTCTACTACTGGTTAAAATTGACAGTAAAAATCCAGATGCCAACCATTTAAGACAAAGAACCTTTCAGGATGGAATCCGACGCAAGTTAGCTTTCAGTTCTGGCAATAGTTATTACTTTGCTGATGGTTCACTGCATAAAAAAATTAGACGCTTATTCGCTACAGAACCGGATACTGCCTGTCGCTATGGTTCTTTACTAGTTAGCAATTAGCTACAAAGGCTCAGAAACTTTTACAGGGCTGAGAGTCAAAATTGTGGACTTTGAAGACCCACAGTATGCTCATTATAAAACAGGAGACTGTCACGGCAAGATTTCGCCCCAACTTGCCAAACAATTGGGAGGAGAAAACAATTGTCCATTCCAATTTCGGTTTGCCTGGAGGAGTAATTGGGCTGAACCAGATAATTCTCAGTGCCCAAAAACCAGCTTCTTATCCAAAGGTACTTTCCTGCCCGATGCCAATTTGACTGATGCCAAAGGCTACGACATTATTATGGATCGTTCCTCAATTAAAGGCATTAAAAAGTCGGAACTCAAAAACTTAATACCCTGCGGTGACTATGAGTTTCCCCAAGCGGTAATCGGTAATCGAGGTAACGCCAAGGCTACCAGCTACGATAATAGTTGGCAATTTACCATTTGGTACTCAGAAGAAGCAATCAAACAAGATTTGAGCAAACCCACCGAAGAAAAAGCTAGAGAACTTGCCGAGTTGCAGCGCAATCCCTTGGTGTTGGCAAAATATATCATTCAACAATATGACAAACAACAGCGATCGCAGCAAGAGCAGTCAGAAGAAGCTTTTAACGAAATTGAGAATAATGCTAACAATCAAGCGCAGGAATCTCGCTGGATTTCCTTATTACGTAGCGATAAATATGGTCAATTGATTGAAACCCCCAAATTTCGCAAGTTTGCCACCGATTACATAGCCAATCAATGGCGCGATTTAGCAATTAAGGGAGGATACAACCATAATTCGGGTATGGCAATGCCATGCGATCGCCTAACTCGTGGCACAATCTGTGTACCCCACCTACCGGAAGGAGATGTAATTCTCACCCGTTACCCCATTGTCAACTCCGACAACATCCGCCTCTACCAAAACATCCACGATCCAGAATTGAGGAAAACTCGCAACGTAGTTTGGATTCACCCCAAGGATGCCGAGGAATACCATCAAGCCGATTTTGACGGCGACCAATTAATGGTCAGCCCTACCAGTAAACTGCCTAATATTGCTCAAGAAACTCTCCGCGCAGGTGAACCGGGACGATTTGAGCCAGTTAAACAACGCCCTAAGCTGGCGTATACGGAAATCACAGATGAAGAAGGCAACTTAAAATACAAAAATTTAGCAGAGATTGCTGCTGCCAGCAGTCAAAATAAAGTAGGGCTGGTAGCAACAAACATTGGGCGTGTACAGTCATCGATGCCCCAAGACAGTGAGAATGTGGAGCGATTTGAAAAACGACAAAGGAAGCTACTAAACCGTCTATTTCAGGCACTTCAGGTTGAGGTAGATTCGCCCAAAAGTGCAGAAAGATTGGAAGATATCAAGGAAATAGGTGGGGAAAATTTACTCGCCGATGCCAAAAAATGGTCAGAGTCTCACCCCAGTTACTTTTTTGACTTTAAGAAAGATGAACGGCTTTATCGCTCCTTTGCCATGCCTGCGGATGCTCCCGGCTCAATCAACGTCATTGCAAGAGTTGTAGTCAATCCTGTGTGGGAACCAACACGCATTCGCAGTAGAGATAGGCATGAGTTTCGCTACCTGTTTCCCAAAGAGACGCTATCTGTAGATGCCTTGGAATGGGCAGAAGAACTGAAAACAAGGTTTCAGCAAGCTAGAGACGAAATCAAAGAACGGGTGGGAGATGACAGGGAAGCCTTTAATGAGGAACTAGGAAAGCTCTACGAAAGCTATCGGGCGGAAATTGATGAATTATTCCCCACTTCAGAGGAACGATTTGTAAATCCTGCGGACAAGCTCCGCCAATGCGTAGCGTCTCGCACAGAAGGCGCAGCCGCACTGTGGCATACACAACACACTCGTCCAGAATTAGATCGGCATCGCAAAGACTGTTTAAAGCTGGCAGAACAGATGGAAATTACGTTTTCGTTTGAGCATGATTATGAACTGCCAAGTGTTGCATTACCACAGGATATTTATGTTTTGAGCGTTCCTTTCGGTGCAGGTGCTATTAAATGGAAAGAATCTTTAGAACAAAAGGGAATTAAATTTGATGCCACGATTCATCCTCAATTACCTCTGATTGAATTTGCTTTGAAAGACTTATCCCCCAAAGTAGTTGATAAATTAGCAGCTAAATTTGGCGAAAACATTAACGATTTAGATGAACTTAATATTCCCAAGGATTTGAGAATTATTCCTCCAGCAGATCATAGTTGGGCAACATCACGTCAGGATTCAGGTGTAGGTGCTTTGGCATATAACCTGTTTACAGAGGAAGTATGTCAACAGCTTCAGAATTTTCAGTTTGATGAAATTAAAGTGTTGGGTATCAAATACAATCACTTTGCCAATGAAAACTTTGCTAGTAAGCAATGGAAAAAGCGCAGCGTTACTCTGGAAGTGGGAGTTTTTGAGTTACCCGAATCACACCCAGAGTTTTATCGTTACAACGGTACACCAATATTACAGATTGATGGCAAGAATTTAGGTACTTTTGCTCCTGACAGTCCGAAACTGCCGATTGGTGCCACATTTGCTGCTACTTTGCAACCAGATGGCTCTAGTATTATCCTCAAGGTTAATCCTGAGTCAATCAATCTGCCAGAAGTTCCATTACCGGAATCAGAACCAAAGTTAGATACTGCCGGGCAATTCCGAGCCATTCACCGTGAACTCTGGCGTAAAGAAATGTTTGATAATTTAGTAGGAGCGATCGCTACTACCTACGAACAGCGACAAGCCAATCAATCTGCAAGTAATGAAATTGAGCAGTTTAAGATAGGTAGCCATTGGACTGCTTATGTGCAACCCAGTGGTGATTTCATTGTGCGAAATGAAGATAAGCGGACAATTTGTCGAGGCAATCTCCAGACGGGTGAGGAGATATTTCCACTTTCAGAAGAACGTGCCAGTGAGCTAGAAGCGATGATTTTAGAGAGGGAACGATTACTTCATAGAAAACATGAGCCATCACATAATGGACACCATATTAGCAGTCATAATATAGAGTTGAACTAAAGTGGTAAAGGAGATTATTTAAATGCGTAAAATAGTATAGGCGCTTTTATCAAATTACGATTACCTTTGAAACCGCGATAATAATTCCTCACGGTCAGCCTGTAAAAGTAAGCCAAGATATTCTTCCCTAGATAACTGCATTAATTGAGGAATAATCGCCTCTAACTCAGCATCTAAATTACCAAATCGTAACTTCAAAAGCCCGGAAATGACTTTTCTTCGTTCGGCTTCTGCACCTTCCTCTTGCCAACTGGTCACAAATTCCATTTACGATTACCCTTGAAACCGCGATAATAACTCCTCACGGTCAGCTTGCAAGAGTGAATCCATATATTCATCGGGGGACAATTGTAACAAAGCGGGAATAATGCCTTCTAAAGAAGCATCAATGTCCCCAAAGCGCAGCTTTAAAATCTTAGTAATAGTTGCCCGTCGTTCTACCTGTATTGCTTTCCGTTCCCAACTGGTGACAATTTCCATATATACCTCCTGCTCAGTTAATCCCATTGTATCGACCACAGCTTGAAAGACTTCTTCTTCTGCTGCATTCAGTTCCAAGTACACATCTACAAATCCAGAAATTAATTGCATCCGCGCTGGGTCTAACCTTAAAGTTGTCAGCAACCGCAAACATTCCGCCTTCACCTGCGGACGTTCTGACACCGCAATATTCATCTTCGCCATCAAAGCTGCCGCCACTGGATTGTGCTGCGTTAAAAAATCCCGCCAACTTAGGCGATTTAATTGAATTGCTGCAAACTGAAATTCCAGCACCTTTAAATCGGGAAACGTGACACGATAATTTTGAGGTTCGGCACGTTTTGGTTCGTCGAAGGAGAAAATCACAACTGGATAAATTGGTAAATCATATTTTTCATGCAAGCGTGCAAAATACTTAAACATCCGCTTCGCAAATGCTGTCTCAGTATAAGATTGATTTTCAACGTGAATTAAAAAACAAGTGTCTTGTTGCTGATAACGCACCTGTGCCAGCAAATCAATTTCTTTCTTTTCTCCAGATGTGACATCAGTAAACACATCTTGGGGTAAAAACTGAATGGAATCGCGGTCTATTTGGCTGGCTACTTGAGGCAGGAATAAATCGAGAAACTCAACAAAGAATGTAGATATTAATTCTTTGAAAAGCCTGTCATGGTCAATCATCCTAGCAACTCCTCCAACACATCCAAATCTCCGCAAACGGCAACAAAATATCTTCTGGTGACGCTTTGTATCCTGATGTATATTTTAGCATTTTTCACACTTTTAAAAATAGTATTTTTAGTACTTTTACTGTTAATTACCTACAGAAGATTAATACAATTGTGCGAAGCGCGCAGTTCTGATAAATGTTTCCAATAATATGGGTCACTGCTGGTAACTTTTTTTTCATATTCCTCGTTTATTCTCAGTCATATGAGAAAATTAGCTTGAGGATATTTGTTCATAAAACTGCTAACTGTCAATATTAGCCAACTGGACAACTTATAAATCGCCATTTGGTCTAGCTGTTTCCAGAGAAAGTCTTGTTAGGTTAACTCTTAAGGCAATCAGCTTTGAGTACCTATGGCTACCAAAACACTGACCAAACCTAAGCAAAGACAAAATTCTCAAAATCGCTCATGGGAAAACCTGACAGATCGCCGCAAACTCCGCCATATTGAAAACACATTGGATAAAGCGATCGCATCCTCAATTCAAGATGATTCTATCCAGTCCCACGAAGACTTTAAAGCCTATGTAGAAAATTACAGCCAGGAATCGGGTAAAGCCCCCATCACAGTAGAACTCTGTGTAGGAGGTGGGGATGATGACGAGATTAGAGGCTATCGCTTTTACCTCACCAGCGATCCCAACCACAGAACCAGTGGCAAGTACCTGATTAAAAACCTCGAAGGAATTACCAGCAAAGATGAAAACTACTTTACCCCTTCTAACATTGCTGAAATTTGCGGTTTTGCTGAAACAGAACTAGACGATCTCGATGATGAATTAGAAGATGACCTACTCGATTTAGATGAAGAAAAAGATGATATAAACGACGAACTAGACGACCTATTAAATGATGATTTCAACACTAAACTTGATGACTTAGATGACTTAGGTGAAGAAGACGAACCATCTGTTAGTCGTGTTAGCGCAGCCCAAACTAAAACTTCAACTAAAACCCAAAGTAATTCTCAGCCTAAAACATCCTCTAAAACTCAGAACAGAGCTAATACCAATAAAACTGCTGCTAAAAACTCCAAAACCAGAGAGCCTCTAGACGAAGCTTCGCGTTTAAGTGCCACAGCTGCCACCAATGGACGAGAAGTGAATGGGGTGAATTTAGCAGGCTTAACAGGACAACTGGCATCTCTGGGAATTGCCGTAGGACAAGGTGTTTTGGAACAGCTAGCAGCCGAAGCTGATTCCAAGCGGCTTGAACGAATTCTCAAAGAACTGCAACAGCAGAATGACCGCGTAGATAACATAGCCAGTCGCTTGCAAGAAGCAAAGCCGGACTTACCAGAGTCTCAAAAGTCTCAAGATTCTCAAACTACATCTGAAGAATCAGTCGCAGACAATCCACTGGCTGTAGCTGCTACCAAAATCGGCTCTAAAGTAGACAATCTTGGTTCCAAACTAGACCCCAAATACCAATCACAACCATTTGAATTAGATAAGGATGCCAGCGTCAGCGAACAGCTTGACCAAATTGAAGCCTACCTGAAAGTTCTTTCCAAGCGACTTGACCGCTTAGAAATGGTAGTTAGCCGATTGGAAAAACAGATAGCAGCACCACAAAATAATTCTACTGCTGTCGAGTCAAAAACTGATGCAGATATTGTCCAACCTAACTCTGCTAATCAGCCACCAGCAGAGGTTGACATTTTAGAACATCTGACGAAACGCCAAGCACAGCAACAACAAGCTGCTTGTGCTGATGCTTTAGTGGGGTTTGCCAAAGTTGCTGGTGAATTATTTGATCAATCACCCCAAGCAGGTATTGCCATTTCCAGTAACAAAACTTTATGGGTAGAAGCACAAGACAAGCAGGTAGCGATCGCCTTAGAAAATACCCAAGGTGAAACACTCTTTGCTGCTACTCGCACTCAGGGACAGTGGGCGATCGCACAAGACAATCTCAGCCTTGATGAAAAGACGGGCATCTGCAAATTACCACAGTCGAAAGAAGAATACGCCCTCAAAGCCAGTACCCAAGCATTAATTCAAAAATTTCAAGAACAACTACCTAACCGATTTAACAACGACGATGAACCGACATTCACCTGGACTGAAAAGGGCAAAGTCAAATACGAGTTTGAAGTAGTAAAACTGCCCAATGGTACACGGCTACTTCAAGGATTTAACCCTAATCGTAACGATGAACAAGTACTTGATGCCGTTTTAGTACCAGGGCAACCCCCGGAGATTTTGCAGTGCAGCATTCCCCTGCGTGAGATAGAAGCGCTACTGGACAATCAGCAATCAACTCGCTCTACCCAAGCCCAGACTGATAAAGATACTGCAAAACAACGCCAGAAACAAACTCAAAGAAAAGCCAGCAAACCAGAAATGCAAGTTTAATTCTACAAACGAGAAGAGAAAAATGAACAACACAAAATCTCACATTTCTAAGTTAAAACTGCTGTCATCTCGGAAATTTTCAACCAACTTGAGAAACCTGAAAATCAACCGCACTGACTTACTTTTCATTTTACTATGTCTTGCGATTGGAATTTATTTATTAGCTACCAAACCCATATTCGTCAGTATTTTGGGATGTGCCACCATTGTTTTCTTGAGTATTGGGTACATAATTCGGACAGTACCAATTCTAGAAAAGTATTTAGGTAGAAAAATTCGTTTCTGGCATATTGTTGCCGCAATTATAACTGTTACTGCTTTACTCGATACCTTTACAACTCCAGCCCAAGCTATTTTCTTAAGCGGGTTAGAAAGCTTCTTCAACAATCTAGCTCAACAAAGTTCCCAAGCAGGAGGTGGTTCCACTAGCACTTTGGATACAAACGTTGTTGGTTTAACATTTAACCTCATCCGAGGTGCATTCTTGCTGCTGGTTGCTGCTGCTTCTCTATTTGCCTATAACCAAGCACAGCAAGGTAACGACTGGCGGCCGATTGTTACTCAAGTTGGTCTAGCGTTCTCCATCGTAATTGCCATTGATGTCATCACTTTCATATTTGTCGGTAATGGCACAGGAACAACAGCCATAAACTAAACCCAACTTGAATTTTATACCCACTAAATAAGAATTCAGAAGTCAGAAAATATTCGTCAGAATTCATCAGTGGGGGATGAACGCGGAAAGTCGCAACGGCAGCCCCCGCAGTTGGTATCTGTTAACTACTAAGTAGCGTCACTTTCCTCTTAGACTCGCCACCACGAAATTTGACCACTCAATAAGCTGTCGCACCTACAATTTGCACTTTTTGAAAACCGTAACTATTGATATATTGAGAATGTTTTGGAAAAGTAAAGACGCGACAGCTTATACAAATTTAGTGTAGTTTTTCACCATTTATTCATCCACCACTTCTACAGAATTCAGCATACTTCTGACTCATGACTCCTGAATTATTTCTTGTTAAATATGGCTCTCACAGATAGCACATTCATAACATATTGCTCATAATTTTTAGGCGGTGTCAGTTATCGACAAAAATCGGAAAGAATGAAAAATTCTGCTAATAGTTCGTCAAGACAACTTTGAGAGGTTCATGACAAGAATAAAAGTCCTATTCTCCCGCTTATCTTCACTTGTCACTTCTTGGTTGACAGACTATTAATGCAGCACCAGAGAATTACACAAATATGGCACAAGACAATCGAGAATTCATCAAAGTCAATCGGATTCTAGGCAAGCAAGCCAGCATTGGGCCAATTCCGGCTGAACAGTTAGTTCCTTGGATTGCCATCATTGTAGTTTGCTATGTTCTCACCAATGGTTTACTCAGTTTAGGTATGGGTTGGTTCTTTGCCACCTCCTTCTGGCTAATTATTAGTTGGTGGATTCTCACAGGCAAACAGCCCCATCAGTTTTTAGATCGATGGCGTAATCCACCGGGAACAGAGTGGTGCAATAGTAACAGCATTTACATCTCACCGATCCCCGAATATCGACCCTGGTGGGTGCGTCGGCGCTATACAGACTCGCAAGTGCAAATTCGATTCAAGCCGCTGATTGTACCGAATCAATATGGAGGCAAAAGTAAGTTCATGCCTTTCCAAAATGAGGTAAACATCTGCTGTATTGCAGAAATTAAGAAGGATGATCGTCAAGTGGCTGCCCTGTTATTAGATAAAGGCAACTCTCAGTATCAACTCGTGTTTGGGTTTCGCATCGCTGGACTGCATGACATACTGCATGAAAATGAAGTCAGCGAATTTGCCCACTCTATCGAAGAGGGTTTGAAAGAACTACCCCCCGGTGAAAAAATTACCTTTTGTACAGGCTGTTATAGTGATGATACTGAGTCATATCCCATACAGACAGGCTCTACCAAGGGAGTACCGCACAAACGCCAAACCCCGCTTACTGCCTTAGCAGACGATTGCCACCTAAAACCAGTTTCTGTACTGTTGCGTAACGAGCAATTGCGGGTGGAACAACTCAAGGAAGCAGGTTCTCGCCAAATCTGGAACCAAATCGCCTTCTGTACTTGGACGAGCGATGATGAAGCTGGTTCACAGCAAAAGGATTTTGTGGGTGGACTGATTGAAAAATGCAGAAAATTCGGCTCTTGGGCAGTTGAATTGATTACAGGGAATAAACGCATTTACCAAGAGGAGTTTTTCAAAAAGCTCTTACTGCAAGGATTTCAGCAAGGGTTTATCCAGTGGGAATTGCTGCTCAATACCAAAATTGGCTTAGAAGTAACGCCTTGCAGTGCTACAGATTTGTGGCAGTGGCTTTGGAATCGATTTAATGAGGGTGCAGCACCTCCTATTCCCCAAGTCATTACACTGAAGGAGACTGAGACGGGACTAGAGTTAACAGAAACCCTAACCACCGACAAACACATTTGTACATTACTGATTGAAGGACAACAAGGACGTTCTGCTTGTCCCGAACATCGGGGAGATAATGACCGAGTTTACCTGAGAGGTAAAAGCAAGGTTTGTGGAGTCATGGTCGTAGCAGATCCCCCCGTTGGTTGGTCTAATGCCCAAGACCAGCTAAAGTGGGTCTGGAAAATCCTTGTTTCCAGCTACGTCCACGATACAGAAGCTTGGGTTGAAATCAGTCGCAGCAATGACTTCTTCATCCAAGACAACCTAGCGCGTCAGGCAAAACAATCCAAAACAGCCCGCACTTTAGCCATCACCAAAGGACAGGGACGGGACGTTGGAGCGGAAATCAAACAGGAGGAATCCTTTGAAGCCCAGCGACGACTTTACGAAGGCACGAAAGCGTTGCATTGTGCGCCTGTATTTCTAGTTTACCGCCACAGTGCCCAAGAGTTAACCCACGCTTGCAACTTGCTGGCTAACAGTTTTCTAGTGGTAACAGCACTTTCAAGACGGCAATTGAACTTTTGGGCGAACAAGGAGCATATTACGATATTTCCAGTGGCAGCAGTAACCTACTGGAACCGCCAGATTTGCGACGGTTCGACAAGTCAGAACGGGAACGGCGCATGGAATCTTGGAAGGACTTTATTCGCAAAGCATTAACAGCGATCGCGATGGGTAAAGTCACAAACCCCCATTTAGCTCAACGGGTTGATGCCTTGCTAGTCAAAGCTTTGGACGTATTTCTAAAAGACCCAGAAATTATTACTCGTTACAACCGAGCCTTTGAGATGGGCTGGCTTTCACCAGAATGGCAGCAGATACCCACGCTACCAGATTTCGTCAAGTTCTGCACTAGAGAGCGCCTTAATCTGAGATCCTTTGAAGAAATTGACCGACAGGCACTCAACCAAATCCAGAATCAGGTTAGTGCTTTACTCGCATCTAGATTGGGAAAAGCGATCGCTCGTCCCAGCACTTTTTCCCCATTACCAGCGATTAAATTCTTTGCTCTCAGTGGATTGAGTAACGAACAGGATGCTTACTTGATGGCAATTAACGCCCATAGTGCCTGTATCCGTAATGCCCTATCCCATCCTAAGAGTTTGTTTATTGGCGATGAGCTTTCCGTATTGTTACGTAAAGATGGCTTTGCCCAAATTATAGGCGAAACCTGTGCCACGGGAAGGAAAGAAGGCATTGCTGTTCTGCTGTTGTCCCAAGACCCGGATACCATTTGCGAGTGTTCAACAGGCGCTCAAATTATGCAGAACATGACCTACCGGATTACCGGACGTATTACCAGTAGCGGTATTGCTTCTTTCAAACAGTATCTAGGCTATCCCGTCAATATTATCAGTCAGAATGCGACTGAAGCATTTTTGCCTCGTACCAGCGACCTTTATTCCTGTTGGCTAGTAGAAACAGGTGGTAGATTCTGGCGTACCCGCTTTTACCCTGCCGAAATGATGCTGGCCAGTGTTGCCAATAACCAGGATGAACGGGAAGCACGAGAACGGGTGATGGCTCAGTATCCAGATACCGCTAAAGGCAATCTGTTAGGACTGAGAGCGTTTACAGATGCTTACATTCCTGCTTTGAAGGAAAACAAAGGGTTTAAGCATATTGGTCGAGAGATACATCAAACCTCAGCATTGCGTGATTGGGTAAGTCCTGCGGACAGGCCCCACCAAAGTGGAGCATCTCTGCAACAAGAAGGCGATCGCCAAGAGAATAACGATGGCCAACAGGCTGAAAGTAGCCTGATTGCAAGTTGATATATCTAAAAACTGCATTAAGGAAGGTGAATCATGAAATCTAAACTTACCTTTATCAGATTGATAGCACCGATTCTAATTTTGTCACTTGGTTCTATCGCCAGTCCAGCCCTTGCCAGTACTCAAGACAACGGTCGAGATCCAGTAGCTGCTGCTGTTAGTAACAAAACTACTGGTAGTAGTATTTTCACCTCAGACACAACATCTCAAATCAATGATTTTGTGGGAGATGTCAAAAATTTCGCTCAAAATGACCTATTTAATCCTCTTGGCAATTTGCTCAATTCTGCCTTGGGTGCAATTCAAATTCCAGATTTAAACAAAGTTTTGGCAGGAATCATGAACGGTTCAGCCAACAACGATCCTGGTGCCGTGCTGTCTGAAACTTTGGAGAACAAAACCAATGGTCAAAGCTCTTATGGTATCCGTGAAGACCTTGGTAAATATGCTACTAGAACAGTTGCCACAGAGATCGCTAATCAGGCTACTTTGAGCCAAACAGCCCAAAGTCAGATGGCTCAAATTAAGCAAGCTACTCAACAAGATACTCAAGAAAGCGTCAGCTTGGGTGAGGAATCCCAAAGTTTAGATGTCACCCAACAGATTTTGCAAAACCTATCCCAACAGACTGCCATTACCAGTCGCGTCAACGAGCGAATGCTTATTGAAGCCCAGCAAGCACGCATTGACAGGGCATTGAGTAACACCTTAACCGCTCAAACAGCCAAGGAACTTTCAGCCATCAATACTGCCGATCGCCGTAAAAGTGTTGCCGCAGGCAATGCTGCCACTCAACAGGCGGGCTTATTGATCATGCCTGGTGGCATTACCCTTGGTTCTGACAAGCAGTAGCTTTGATTTCAACACTCATGATGCACATTATTGCTCAATCATTTCCAGTAACAGGCGGAGAATCCGATGCCCTAGAAATTATCTCCAGTTCTTTAGAACTTTCTCGCGCCACAGTTGAGTCGTGGAATACCGTGTGGCTAGTTACTTTAGATCCGCTCGGTTCAGCATTATGGATTGGCTTGATTAAATTGGGCATCACCTTGGGAGCCGCCAGCATCTTATTTGTGGCGCTAACCACTGGCAAGGAAATCATTGAAAAGCAATCATGGTCAGAACTGGCATCAATCTTTGTTTGGCCCTTCGTGATTATGATTTTCTTGGGGGCCAACGGCAATATGCTGGCGAAGACAATTACTGTTATCCGAGGCTTCGCTTACAACCAAGTGCAAAGCGTCCTTCAACTTCAAGTTGGTGAACTAACATTTCGAGATGCTATTACCAATGTGGCAATTAGCAGTATCGCTAGACAACAGCTAGAAAACCTCTATAGCGAATGTCAAGGAAAAGTCGGTACAGAGTTAGTTGAATGCTGGAACTCAAAGCAAGCCCAGGCACAGGCAATTGTTACCAAAGCTGAAGAGCAAGCTAAATCTCCACTCCAACCACTACGAGATTTTGCTAGTTTTCTCTGGAATAGAACTTTGCCTGGTCAAATCGGTACTGCTGTTCAGTTTGCCAATGATCCAGGTAGTGTGTTTCGAGATACTGCCATCCCCATCATTCGTTTTATCCTGTATGCCCTGCAATGGGGCTTTGTAAACATCTTGGAAGCTGCTCTGTTGCTAACGGCATTATTTGCGCCGATCGCAGTTGGTTTATCTTTGCTGCCATTACAAGGTCGTCCTATTTGGGCATGGCTGACAGGGTTTATTTCCTTGTTTGGCGTTCAACTTGGTTACAACATTTTAGTAGGTTTAGCAGCCGTCGTCCTGGTGAAGTCGGGTGCTGAATTAGCATCTGATGTAGCATTTTTATGTTTCCTGAGCATCTTTGCACCAGTTTTGGCGGTATTGATAGCTGGAGGTGGGGGAATGGCAATCTATAACGGCATTTCTGCCAATGTCAAAGGTTTAATCGATATTTTTAGCAGTGCCATTGGAACTGCTACCAGTATTGCTTTACTCCGCAGGGGGTAATACCAATTTTGGATTTTAGATTACAAACCTTTAACACAAGGCTGTTCGGTGGATTTTCAAACAATACTACTTATGCCAATTTGGTATGACTCTGCAAATTAAACGACTTCAAGCTCCATTGCTTCCAGAAGCCAAAAACCTTCTAGCTGTTTGCTTTATCTGCCTAACTGCATTTAACGGTCTGATATTTTTGTTGACTCTATTCACCGCTTTCAGGGTCAATAAAATTGCCGATCGCAAGACGACCTTTGCCCAGTTGGTAAATGGCGAGACAATCTACATTTCTGAGCAAGACCGCAATTGGCGCTATCCAGCTGTAATTCAAAAGGTAGTTAGTGATTGGACAACCCTAACATTTAATTGGGATGACAAACTCACTGGCAGTAATCAACCAGACCAAGGCATTCAAGTTGGTAGAAATGGGCGCATTCCTACAAATACTTGGTTTGCGTCCCTGCTACTAGAACCGGAATTTGCCAAAGCTTCTCTACCGAAGATTGCCGAATTAGTTCCTACCAGCTTCTTTTCAGGTCAGCTGCGTAGCACCACTATTATTTCCTATCTGTCAGAACCAAGAGCAGTACGACCTGGGGAATGGGAAATAGACATGATTGCTACCCGTATCTTAGTTGACCGAACTACTGGTAGAGATGAGCGTATTCCTTTTAACCGCACCTTTACCGTCCAAGCAGTGGAGATTCCCCGATCTCCTTTAGGTAAAGATGCCCCCCTGGTAGAACAGAAAATTTATGAAGTGCGCTCGTCTGGACTGCAAATTACCAAGATGGTTGAGTTCAATTCTCAGCAACGACGCTAAAAGAAAAAGGTAGAATTATGACCAATTCAAATCAAAATCATGAATTTGACTACCTAAACGAGAACTCTGCTGATTTTTCGTCGGAATTCAACATTACTAACGGCAATCATCGCTCTACCCAAGCCACTTTGGTCGCTGATGATGATATCAGCCCTGAAGAGGAGCAGTTGTTGGCAGGTTATAACCCCACCGCAAATCACCTCATTTCCGAAGAATATCGCTTGAAACAAGATGCAGAAGGAGCAGTAGAGCGACCGTTAGCAGAAAAACCCAGTGTTCGACTAGGTTCAGTAGTTGCCTTAGTGGGAATCGTTATTGGCTCTGTAGCACTGATCTGGTTTGGATTTCTCCAACCGAAACCTCCTGTCAAACAAGTAGTTCAAACTCCTACTACATCTCCAAAAGGCGAACCAGTTTTAGATGAATCTGCCGAACTGAAAAGCAGATTAGCCTTTCAAGACCAACGGCAACAACTTAAAGTGGAACCTGTTGCTGCTAAATCCCCAAATCCAACCCTACAAAATAAACCTAAACCAAAGCCATCTCAACCTCCTCAGACTTTTTCACCGCGCACAACTCCTACATCGCGCATAACACCAATAACTCCTGTAAGAATTTCTCAACCTGCGCCCCCAGTAGTGCGGTATATTTCTCCAAATCCTGTAAATTATCAAGCTTCAACACCAATACGACAGCCTGAAAGTAATGTCGATCCTTTCCAGCAGTGGAGCCAACTAGCTAGCCTGGGACAGTCGCAAATCGATAACTCTAAAGTAGCTGAAACTCAGTCAGAAGTTGCTGTAAAGACTCAAACTCCAACAAGCTTGAAACCAACAGCTAGGGCATCCATTTCCACTCCCGAAGACCCTGGTATTCAAACAGTTTTAATTGGCTCCAGAAGCACTGACAGTAAAACTGATAACTTGACTCCAGGAATGGTAGGTATCCTCAATCGCACCCCTGTAGCTACAACCAATCTCAATGTAGATGAAACTAAAGAGGTAGCACTGGGTACATCTGCCCCAGGTAGAATTATTATGCCGATGATTTGGGATCAGGGAGGGAATAATCCCAGCGATCGCTTTGCTATCGAGTTAACCAAACCTCTCACAGCCACAGATGGCACGGTGGCACTCCCGGCTGGTACTGTTTTAGTAACGAAAACAGTGGCAGTAGGTAAAAAGAATAACTTAGTATCTGCTAGTGCGATCGCGCTTATTTACCCTGACTTCCAAGGCACAGTCAAACAGGAAACTATTCCGGCTGAGACTTTGTTAATTCGCGGTCGAGGACAGCAACCGTTAATTGCTAAAAAGCTGAATGATGTGGGGACAGATATTGCCCAACAAGATTTATTAGTTGGATTACTCAGTAGTTTGGGTAAGGTGGGAAGCATAGTGAATCAGCCCCGCGCTCAATCTAGCACTGTTGTTTCTAATGGCACTTTTAACCAAAGTACTATTACTAGTAACTCTAATCCTCAGATTTGGGCGGCGGCGTTGGAAGGCTTTTTTAGTCCAGTCAGTGAACGTCTGTCTAGACGCTCTGACCAAGCAGTGCAAGAATTACTAGAACGTCCAAATATCCAGTTTTTACCTGAAGGTACAGAAGTCTCGGTTGTCGTCAATAGTTTTTTGAAAGTTGAACGATGATACCAATTTGGTATAAGTAGCCAGCAATTTAAAATTCAAACAGATTGAAGTCAAGTTATCTACAGCATCCTGGCTATTGAATAGATACAAACTGAACGTTCTACAACTTAATTTTTGAGATTACTAGAACAGTTTATAAGTCAAAACTTCTAGTCCAAAATTCTTTCATTGGTATGAAACAATTTGCCACTCTTGTTATTGCTAGCACCACAATACTATTTGGGGTGACGATACCTTTTGTACAGGCACAAGCACAAACTTCTGCATATCGCTTGATTGAACGGGATATGGCTGCAAGCAATAGGATTCAGGTTCAAGTTACTCCAGGACGTGCTACGCCCATTAGCTTCACTCAAACCGACGAGGCGATCGCCTATATTTTGGTAGCAGACCCTTCACGACTGGTCTACACCACAGATACAGATTTAAAAAGCGGACGTGCTACAACCATTTTTCTGAGGCCAATCCAACCGCTAAAGTTTCCAGGGGCTACCACTACTGCCATTACTAACTTACTTGTCCAAACTGTAGACAAAACGGGACAAAAACGACTCTACAACTTCGATATCGTTCCAGTGCGTAGAAACACTGGTTATATTGGTATTCAGATTGCAAATGCGATCGTCGTACCCCTACAGGGAAGCAAGCTACGCGTAGCGGACGCACCAGAAGACGTTGCCGTTGGCGGAGCCTCTCGTAGAGAAGGCATTGCCTCCGGCACTGCGCCAAGATACGGAGCGCCAAGATACGGAGCGGCTTCTGGAAGTAGCGTAATTGCTGGTCAGCAGACACTATTGATAGATAAAAATCGCAGAGCTAGAGTAGATGATATTGAAACCGGGCTGAAAATTGCTATTAATCGGGGTTACACCAACAAAAGCGATCCAGTTGTTCTTAAAATGCAGCAAGTTTTAGACCTGTTGCGAAATACCAGAGTAACAATCCCAGAAGCAGCTACATCTGTTGGTGTTCCAGTTGAGGTTATTTCTGAATTAGGAAGAATCGCCTTAAATGACCGTCTACTCAGACTAGGACAGCAACGCTAGAGGTTATGCATTATGCACTGGTTAAAATACATTTCTTTTTACTAAATTCAGATAATTCAGAATTTGAAAATAGAAAAATTAATTAATGCAATAATTTTGAAGCAGGGAGATAGCGACGGTCAAAAAGCTAACTGAGTGATAAGTCAGTTAGCATTGCTTAATGCGATTATTTGAGAATTTGTTGATAACACCGGCTTCTTAATGACAATATGCGTTCGCCCTAATCTCGATGCTGATGCTAAGTATTGTCATTTTCCCCTTTGGTGATAATTCTGTAAATCGCTGTCTAGCGACCAGATAAACACTTCACTCATTTGAAAGAGATTACAGGACTTATGAAATTCCTGAATGATGCTAAAATCACCGAAACTGGTTCCTTCTTGCTTATTAGGAGCTTTGTTTTTGCCAGCCAGATCCGGGAACTGGTCAATCCACTCCAATATCTCTGCCGTGTTTGGGAATGTAGTAGGTCTCCAGGGAGCTACGCCTGTGAATGCCTCTTTAACTTCTTTAACAAAACGTAGGGCAGTTTTCCTTCGCATTGTGCCATCGCCGTTTTGGGCAATGTGGTTGCCTGTTTCGAGGATCGTCGCCATAGGCAACAAAAAAGTACAGCCAGATTGAAAATAAGTCTGATAATCTTGGAGGACTAATGCTCTATGCTGATTATAGTTGGGGACGTTAAGTATTTCGAGGAATATGCTGGTATCTATCAGGCAGATACTACTCATTGCCGTACTCCTGCAAACGAGACAGCCATTCCATAGCTTGCTGTTTTCTGTCTTCAGGTGTGTGCGGCGATTTAACGAACCGATCTACTACCCCAGCAGTTACCAGTTGACCGAGCGGCCCCTGAGATATCAGACTTGGGAAATCGTACATATCCCCAAGCCGTACAAGGCGGCTATCTCCTGACTCTGGATCTCGGAAACAAAACACTACATCACCGAGAGCCGCATCGGGTAAGGCATCCATTAGGGCTGGGTTGTGGGTAGAAAGCAGCACTCGTAACTTCCTCTGCTCGGCAATATCGCGGATACTGGTGAGTAAATGCTTGGCACGGTTAGGATGAACACCGTTGTCAATTTCCTCGATGACGACTAAACTACCAACGGGTGCCGATAGCATAGCAGCAGTTATAGCCAATACCCGCAAAGTGCCATCGGATAATAATGCTGCCTCACAATAGCGACGGTTATTACCAAAGGTTTCCGCTAGCCGCACCATGACTTCATCCCGTGGACCGAAAAGAAAATCTAGCCCATCTATAGCCTGTTCTGGTAGACTTTGGATAAAGTTCAGAATTGCCTGTTGATTGTCGGGGTTGTTTTCCCACAAGCGAAATAAAACACTAGAAAGATTTGTACCATCTTCTTGTAATCGCTTATCGGATTTGAAGCTGTATTCGCGCATTTTGGCGGGGACGGGATCTAGAAATAAGATATTCTTTAAGACTCGTTGATATTCGCGGACAGTCTCAGGAATAGTCTTTTGAGATTTGGGGTATTTTGCATCAAAACGGGCAGGGCTATCTAATTGCACGAATATAGCCATTTGATCGCTGCACGTTACTCGTGGTTTATTTTTTCCCCTTGTAAAGTTGTTATATGCGACACCAACATCTGTCCCTGCTCCTTGAGAGGGTTGATCTAGGTCATATAGTGGAAGTTGACTTGTCGAGCCAATGATCCGCTCACTACTAATGTGCAGTTCTCCGTCACGCACATTGAGGGTTATATCGAGTTTATTCCACTGTGTTGAGTCCAAATAGCAACCAATGGTAAAATTTGACTCTCCTCTATGGCACAAATCATTTACTCGACCGCGTACAACGCGCTCTGCACTATTTACTGCATATTGAATGCTGGAGAGTTTTTGCCCTTGTGCTAGCCATGACAGAAAGCGCAGACCTTCAAGGGCATTACTTTTACCTGCGGCGTTTGCACCTATTAGTACTGTCAGCGACCCAAGGGGCAATCGGCTTGTACTGTAGCTTTTGAAGCTGGCGAGGGTAAATTCTGTCAGCATAGCACTCATCTTACAATTATCATCTCAAGGCTCAATGGTGGAGGGAGGCGAAGAGGGCATCGAGTTCTGACAGTGAGGCGTGGTGACTCATCTCTAAAGCCCGTTACTGTGAGTCGGTTATTGTGCAGGTTCCGAGTTGGGGACAAATAATCTCTATTGCCTTACTCTTGAAAAAAACAATTCTGTGTTCGTTATCTTCAGAGTCTCCTAAAGTGACTCGTTTACGGATGCTCATGTTTTTCATATCAGAGACGGTATTCTCAAAGAAATCCGATTGATGCCCACAGTCGCAACGAAAGGATGATGGATACAGTTCTATTGCCATCTTACACACCATGACTTCCCCCGCCAAATACTACCATGCTAGTCAGGCGATATTTGACAGGAATAGTAAGGTAATAAGTGGGGTATTCAAGCAAGAATACCTCACTCGCTAGCTGAAAGATGTCCAGAAAACCCCGTGAGATCAAACCAGGATACTGTTATCACATTACCATTCGCTGCAATAACCGTGAGTTTCAGTTAACTCACCACGAATGCCGTCAGGTGATTGCTATACTGTTGATCAAGTTTTTAATACCTCAATGATCTTGTCCACAAGTTCCATTGGTTCAATTGGCTTGGCAATAAAAAGTTGAAACCCTGCTTTTAAAATACGTTGCTCATTTTTGGCTTCAGCAAAAGCAGTGAGAGCGATCGCTGGAATTTGTCCCCCTTGCTTTATAGAACCCATTTGACATCTAAGAAGGTGCTGCAAGCCTCTTAATCATTAGCCTGATGAAGCAGATATTGAGTTTGGCAGTGGCACTAACCAGGGTTCGTTCAAAGTTCTTAACCAGAATTTTACAGCGCTCCATCCAAGCATTGGAGCGTTCGATCACCCATCTAGCTATTGCCGGAACAAATCCAGATTTTCCTTGTGCCGCTTTCTCTTGTTTTGAGGGTTTCGTAGAAAGTTGAAACTGAATTTTGGTCATGATCTCTGGGTAAATTCGCTCTAACTCCTGAGTCAAATATTCTGGGTGATACCCATGATCTAGCAGGATAGTAATCTTGGGAATATCGATAGGTTTTGACTTGAAGTAGTCGATGTTGAGAGTAAACATCTCAATTAATCCGGCATCATCCGAGACATTGGCGCGAGTACAGAGCGTAAAAAAGGGAAACCCAAGGGTGTCAATAGCCAAATGCCTTTTAATACCGTTGGTGGCTTTGTAGAAGCAAAAACCTTTCGACTCCACACTGGCGTTGCAGGTATTTTTCACTGCTTGGGAGTCAATGATGATCAATGTCGTCCAGTGCGGTTTTTTTTTTACCTGTTCACGCACTTGTCCATGTAAGACACTCATCAGTTCCTCAAATACCCCGGCTGCTCGCCACTGTTTGTAGTGCCAATATACAGTGGAATAAGGGGGGAGGTCTTTAGGTAAGTCTTGCCAATTGCATCCATTTTTTAGTTGATAGAGAATTCCATTGAAGATATCTCGCTTTGGCCAGTTGGTCGGTCGAGTCTGCTTCTTAGTCGGTAATATCTCTTGCAATAAGGGTTCAAAAATTTCCCATTCTGCATCAGTGAGGTTGCTGGAATACGCCATTAGTATTGGATTTTAGATGCTGAGGAGTACCTTAATTCAAAACCTCACAAGATGTCAAATGGGTTCTATAGTGCGGGAGCGAATCTGACGAATCAAGGTAAAGCCATCCTCATCTGGCATACTGATATCACTAATCAGTAGAGCGGGCGATTGCTGTTCTAAAAGTGCCAACGCTTCTTTTACTGATGCTGCCACTAATACATCTGCCCCGGCGCTTTGGAGAACAGTCTGCATTAACATCCGAGCATCTGCATCGTCATCTACAACCAGAATGCACAAGTTCTGCAATTGGGCAATTTCCTTATTCCCATACAGCAATTCTCCTACTACTAGTTCATCATTACTCAACTGCTTTGTCATTGTTACGATAGGTAGCCTCACCGTGAATGTCGAACCCTTGCCGAATCCCGCACTGGCTGCTGTGATCTTGCCATTGTGGAGTTCTACAATTGTCAGAGCGATCGCAAGTCCTAACCCTAATCCACCAGCAGAACGAGTAGTTGAAGCGTCACGCTGACTAAACCGTTCAAAGACGAATGGTAGAAATTCTGCTTCTATGCCCCTCCCTCGATCAATAACAGTAATCTGAGCCTGAGACTCAACTTGTTCCAACCTCACCTCTACACTTTCATTCTTGGAACTAAACTTGATTGCATTTGAAAGCAAATTCCAAACCACTTGTTGTAAACGAATGGCATCACCTAAAACCTTGGACACACCAGTATCAAGATGTAACTTAATTTGAATGCCCTTTGTTTCGGCTGACAATCGAATAGTATCTGCTGCTGACCGAATTACACTTGCTAGGTCAACAGGTTCGATTTCCAAATTCATCTCGCCCTTCTGCATCCTAGCCAGATCCAACAAATCGTCAATTAAGCGAACTTGTAGACGGGCATTCCGTTCAATCGTTTCCAGTCCCTCAATTTTCAGTGCTTCATCCATCTCATGTTCAGTTAGCAATAGTTGCGCCCAACCGTGGAGATTATGCATGGGAGTGCGTAACTCATGAGACAAGACAGCGACGAATTCATCCTTGACTCGATTTATTTCTGCCAGTTCCTCAGTCTTTTGTCTCAGTTCTTCCTCTACACGCTTTTGTTCAGTGATATCAATGCCGATTAAAAATGCGGCTTTGTTCTGGTCATATTTTTGAGCCACAATTAAATAACTACGATCTGCGCTTATGGATTTCAACTCATATAATGCTTCAGATTGATCTCCAGCAAAGAAATTTTGCACGAACTCACGAAACCCATTACCACTAGCTAAAAAACCAATATCCTGACCAACAAAAGCTTCGGGAGACAAATCAAAACTATCAGCTAAGTGCTTGTTGACACCTAGATAGCACAAATCGGAACTGACCCAAGATACAATTCCAGGTACAGCCTCCAGTACAGTCTGTAACTGATCTCTAGCCGCTTGCAGTTTTTTTTCTGCCTGGTTGCGCTGGGTAATATCTAGAAATATACTTACACACCCCCGCACTTTTCCATCTTCATCAAATAAAGGGGCAGCATACTGCGATAGGTTAATTCTCACACCATCATCACGAACCACCTCAATTTCCGAATCCAGTATTTCCACCCCATGAGTGGTAGCATATTGCATAGCCAGTTCTTCTGGAGCTAATTCTCTGCCTGACTGATAAACTTTAAAGTTAGTTGGACGTTCATCATTGGGAGCGCTGAGAGAGGCATTTGCGTCAACAGGTATGCCCAGCAGTTTGGCAAGAGCCGGATTAGCTCGAATAGTTCGGCATTCTGGATCTTCTGCAATGCCAATGCCAGTTGGAATCACCTCTAACAAAGTTTGTAGTTCTTTAACTCGTCGATTTAAAGCTTGGTTTAACTTGATAATTTTTGCTTCTGCTTGTTTGCGGTTCGTGACGTTTTGGAAGATTGCCAAGCCCGTCAGAATTTTGCTATTTTCATCTTTGACTGGAAAAGTTTGTATTAGATAAACTTGATTGTTATAAGGAATTTCAATACACATTGGAGTACCCTGTAAGGTACTACGGTAAGCTGGTTCTATCAGTTCGTAAGTCTCAGGGAGAACAGTTTCGTGCAGCGTTTTACCTTGGAACTCTTCTTTTGGTAAACCAAAGATTTGCAGTTCTGTACCCTCAGCACCCATAAAGCGCATATCTCGATCAAAGAGAAAAACTACTCCATTGGGTAGATTTTGGGTTAATGTTCGGTATAGTTCTTCACCTTGACGAAGTGAACGCTGACTCTGTAATAAATCTTTTAGATTGATTTGGGCTTCTGTTTTATCAGTATCTGACTGCTGTTTACATGACTGGAAGTTAGCAGTTAGCGCACTGATTAATAGACCCTCGATAACAAATAATACAAATTCTAGACTATCGAGAGTAGAAGATGGATTTGTAAAAAAGTAATGACTAGCTAAAGCAGCCAAAAACACTGATGTCAATCCTGAAATGATGCTACCGTACCAAGTACTTATAGAGATAGCAATCAGCCACAAGCTGAAAGAACTTGTGATTCCAGTTAGATGCTCTAGTCCCAACTTGACTAGCAAGGTTACTCCCACGCTGAAAAATGCAGTTCTGTAAGGCAGGTATTTTTGTTTGATCAACAACATAGAGATGGGAGCAACGCTCCAGAGTGAGACCGGATAAAAAACGAGCGATGTCTACGGCAGGCCACGCCTACGCTAAAAACTATTTTCAGTGTAATAAGACTTTAGTATATTTGGATACGTATTAATGCGTAGTGAAGTCATATGGTGACATGCGCGAAAATTTGTAATGACAAGAATTCAAGTAGGATTTCCGAGTAGCAATAATTTTAAGATTGAGGATGTTTACCTTCATGGAAAAATATATATATGCAACTCCAGATTTAACTAAATCATCTGAATATTAAAAAACTTTCAATATATTGATTTCTGATGATGCCGAATGGATATAGAAACATATATTCCTCAAACCAAAAGGAGTATTGTTTTTCGGAGAAGTAAAACCAACAGCTATCGCTGCATTGAGTGGATCAATTAATGGAATTAGCGAAGCGATGATGATCCAAACACTTCCTACTTTCGCTGCAACCGGTTCTTTTCCATTTCAACTCACCCAGCAGCAGCAAAAAGCTTTAGATGCAATGTGGACATTTATACAGCCAACCGTGATGGCTGCTTTATTTCTGCTGGTTGGCTATGCTGGAACCGGCAAGTCAACTATTGTTTTCCAACTAGTTAAAGTTCTTGTCGCTACGGGTAAGCGAGTTGTACTGACTGCACCCACTAATAAAGCTGTAGGTGTGCTACAACGCATGGCGGCAGAAAATGGCGTAACTGGGGTAGAATTCTTCACCATTCACCAGTTGTTAGGACTGGGTATGGTAACTAGAGGTAAAGAGAAAGTACTTGACCAAACTGGGCCTTCTTACATCAATCTATTTGATGTTGTCTTTATTGATGAATGTTCCATGATTGGCAAACAACTCTGGCGCTGGATTGAGGATGTTGCTAACCAATCATCCACCTGGACAAAAATCAAAATTATTCTCATGGGCGACCCAGCACAGTTAAATCCAGTTAATGAAGGAAAATCCCCTAGTTTTCAAGTGCCAGATAAAGCAGTTTTGACTCAAGTTGTGCGTCAAGGAACTGGTAGCCCTTTGTTAGAATTTGTCACTGCTTCTCGCTATGCAGTCACCAAGAGCAAGTTTCCTTTTGAGCCTTATGCCAAATATCTGCCTGATAAAAGTAATGGGGCGCTGATGGTTAAACGTCAAACTTTGCTGCGTTATGCCTGCAAAAAGATGAAGAGAGAATTTGCTCAAAACCCAGATTGTTTCCGAATTTTATCCTGGACTAATACTCAAGTTGACTTTTACAATCAGCAGATTCGCACTCATTTATATGGTGAAAATATCAATCGCTTTATTCCTGGAGAGAGATTAATCACTAGAGATCCTGTGATGGCTCCTGATGGTAAAACTACGATTCTTGCTACATCTACAGAGTTTACTGTTTTAGATGTTTTTGGCGATCGTTACAACAACTATGATACTTGGAGGTTAAAGGTAGAGACAGATGAAGGGATTGTGCGTCAAATCTATGTTCTGCATGAAGATGAGCAAAAACAATTTGACCAAGAAACCAAACGCTTACTCAGAAGTGCCAAGCGTAATCCCTTTCTGTGGAAGCAGTACTACAAACATTCAGAGCAGTTTGCCAACATCAGAAACTGCTTTGCATTAACTGTTCACAATAGCCAAGGTAGCACTTTCTTAGAAGCGGGTATTGATGGTAAAGATTTGAGTAAGCGACTTTATCCAGAACGAGGAGATGACAGTAAGGCAGTCCTGGCAAAGATTAGAGAGTTTAATCGTTTGTACTATGTTTCTAGCTCACGGGCTAGACAACGGATATTAGTTATCCGGTGACAATGGTGTATGGGAATCTCGACCCTATCAAACGGAAATAGAGGCTGAAAAAGCTTACCTTATATAAGGTTTAGCTTTTTACTTCTCTGTTTTAGCCAAACAGGGAAAGAGATATTTCCGCGATCGCACATCCTCATATCTGCGTTGATTCGGCGACTTGCACCCGAAGACAGGAGGCTCACTTTTTCCATTTTACCAACTTTCGGTGATTGGAGATCGGGTAAGGTATCCAGTGTAGACATATGACGAAACTCGATGCAGCAAAGGTTAGCGTTACCGCCAGTATCCCCGATTCTTATCATTTTACCAAGATTCGGTTATAAGTTGGTATTTATGAGCGTAAAAACCACTTTTTTTAGTAAAAGCATACTAATTCTGACTCCTTGTGGCTTTCTTATAGTTGCGTCAAACAAGAGTTCCTCAAAAAGCTGAAAGCTATTTATAACAAGCTTTTCTAACTCCTATTTCCACAAGTTAGGGTCGAGGGGAACATTACTGTTCCACCCCTCCCATCCGAAACCGTGCATGAAAGTTGTCCCTTCACACGGCTACTCAATGTGTTTCCCTATTGTCACGGAGGGACTTCTGACTACCATCAGTAGCAGTTTTAACATTGTGGCAATGACGGTGCAGTAATTGAAGATTGTTCCATTCTTTTTTACCTCCACAACTCAGGGGTTTGATGTGGTCAATCTCCAATAAATCACCTTCAAGAAAATTTAAGCCACATCCCATACATTTACCTTTCTGTTGCTTAAGGAGGTTCCTTTTAGTAGTAGGTAAATTTGGATGATTACTTAACCTTAAACTCCAGTAGATAGTGTCATCATCATAAGGACTTTTATCACCTCTAACTTTTACATAATCGTTAACACTGGAGTGAAATTCGATATGTGATAATAACTTTAATCCGTTACTATCTGGTCTAGTTGTGAATACCCAATGGTTGTCACCTATGGTATGCCAATACTTTTGATGACCGTGATAAATACTTCCGGTTTGTCTTTTAGCCCATCTTCTTAGACGAAGATAAGTTATTCTATCTAACCGGGCGAAATCCCCAACAGTTCCAGCGTCTGAAACTCTATAAAATGTAGCCCATCCCCTAATAATAGGGTTAAGTTCTTTAATTAGTTCTGCTTGAGAACGTGACTTACATTTTATGATGATGCTTTTCATCTTATTTTTGTGAGCATCAATCGCCTTTTTTGAAGGGGTAATAAGGGTAATGAAACCAAGACGAGTACCGAAACTATTTTTGTTTTCTCGGTATTTACCCACTTTTTTATGCTGAATATGGTGTCCCAGAAAATCAAATCCTGCTTGACCATCTTCACTTAAATCTGGGTGCAGTGTATGTGCTACACGGGTCTTTTCTGGTTTCAGTTCTAAGCCAATACCTTTGAGCCAAATTCTGATGATTTCCTCACACCGATTAATGACCGCTCGTGATTCGTGTAAAACTATGAAATCGTCCGCATACCTAATGAAGGTCGGTTGGCAGATTTTATAGCCGAATTTGGTTTTTGACCCTCTTACCTTCCCACTTTTATTAGCAGGAAATTCTTGATTAATCAGGTCTTCTAAACCATGTAAAGCAATGTTAGCTAATAATGGCGAAATTACCCCACCTTGGGGTGTGCCAGAATTTGTAGCTATCAGTTCTCCTGAATCTATTACTCCAGAATTAAGCCAAGCTTTTATTTGTTGCTTAACTTTTCCCTTCATGTTTAGTTTCAAAAGTAATGCTTTCTGATCAATGCGGTCAAAACATTGCGAAATATCTGCATCTAGTACAAATTTGGCTTTTGATACTATGCAGTTTTTGATATGTTTAATGGCATCGTGGCATGACCTGCCTTGTCGAAACCCGTAGCTGGATGCCTCAAATCGAGCCTCCCATTCTGGGTCTAAGGTAGTTTTGACTACGGCTTGTAGGGCGCGGTCAAACATAGTGGGTATTGAAAGCGGGCGTTTTTCAGTTTTCCCTGGTTTAGGTATCCAAATTCTACGTGTGGGTTTGGATTTACCATTTATTCTTAGCCCTTTTGCTAGGTTGAGACGTGCTTCTGGGGATAAGGATTTTACCCCATCCACTCCTGCCGTCTTTTTACCTTGGTTATCTTGCGTTACCCTTCTTACCGCTAGTACCCTATTCGACCAAGACCTCATTAAAATTCGCTGAAGTTTACGGACTCGCTTGATATCACCACAACGCGAAGCGGCGTAGATGCGTTTTTGCAACTTGAAGACGTATTTCTCGACTTTGCGCCAATTTATATTTCTCCATCCCTCAGTATTCTCAATTGAATCTGACTTAGGCGTATTCATTGCTACTTACACCCCTAGCTCTATGCACATTGCGGGTTACGTTTGCTTATCCCGGACGTTACTCCATCCCTTTTGGGGCTTTAACCGTTACTTCGGTTTGGGCGTTTGCTTCTTAACCCATCCCTCCCAAATAAAACTTTTAGCCTGACCGCCTACCTATGTATCGACCACCACAGGAGTTATAATTTGGTTTACTTCGTTCCTGATATCCATTGTTTTGAGTCTTTAGGGGATGCCTATCCACCGGGGGTCTAGGAAGTGCGCTGTTTCGGTTGCAAGAACCTAACAGTCCTTACCCTTTCGGTTATTTCCGAACCAAAGTGTGTCCGAAACAAAAGCTTATATCCCTTGGTGAGATATGACGATGGCTCAACGACATTTTGTTTGTTCTCCCCGTGAACTCTTGCTTGCGGTTGGTGTTTTCAGCAATTATCACCATTAACCGCTTTCGTCCCCGCTTTACAGAGCGAGATAGTCAGTCTCCTCAGTAGGGGCTACCATTTTCTGGTAGTTTACGTGCTTTCAACCCCGCACCAGGGTGATAGGACTTGGTTGAAAATTTCACCTCACCTATATGGGTATCAAGTTGTCATCAGTAGAGGATTAAAGTGCGGACTCAACTCCTGGTGGAGTTACTCTACTGAAGCCTGGAATCCTCCCAGATATTGGGTTTCTCCAGAACGAATCGCACTTACACGTATCTCGGCTCAATACCTAGATAAGGCCATTACAAATGCCTTAGATGCTGTAACTAAAAAAGACATTATTGGATGGTTCACGCACTGCTGTTACTATATTGCACCCAACTCAGAACCGCTATAAGTTTGGGACAAGCGCGTACAATGAAACCTACTTTGGCACGGTGATACCCTTAGCTACTATGAACTTTACGCCGTAGTAAACTTATTATACCTATATAGGACTAGTATTTGATTTCTGAAAAAGCTCCGTACATCTGTAAAGTGTCAAAATCAAAGTTAGTGTGTCGGAGAAACCACTCAAACATCCATTTGAGATGAGAGAACGAAGGAATCAAAGCACAGAAACGCCGCACCCAGGTTTTAGCTTGTAACCAAATATCCTCAATTGGATTTTGTGATGGGCAATTAGGAGCGAAGCGAACGCAATGAATTTTCCACTGGTCTGGAGACAAACCTTGGTTTATCTCTCCTAAAAAGTTTTGAACCAGATGTGAACGATGGTAAGAAGCACCATCCCAAAAAAGCAGTAATCGTTGGTTGGGAGACTGGTCTAATAAATAACGTAAATAATCAATTGTATTGTCTGAATTGCCAGCATTGTAAGCTTTAAGAAGCAACTTACCATCGAGATAATCAACCGCCCCGTAGTATGTCTGCTTCTCTCGTTCGTTAACGATGCCAATTGCTATTTCTTGGTCAGTTTTTCCCCAGACATAACCAGTTACGTCTCCCCATAACAGATGGCACTCATCTATTAGTAATACTCTCAGTCTTCCTTCTTCTATCTCCTCTCTATTGCTGTCCAACAATTTTTCAATCTGTTTTTTTTTGCAGCTACAGCCTCAATGTCCGCCTTTGGGTTTAAGCCAGTAGTTTTTTTCCAACTAATTCCCGCCGCGTCAAATAAATCATAATAACTCCGTTTCGATTCGTAGATGACATCATATTCAAAAGCCAATTTGTATTCCAGTTCACCAAGCTCCCAAATCTCCTTAGTTTGCAACCAACTTAATACTTCTTGTTGCTGTTCATCGCTCAGGTAACTCTTTCTGCCTTTATAATTTAAGCGCAATCCGCAAATTCCATATTCCTTATAAGCTTGCTTCCAGCTTGTTATTGAACCAACAGAGACATCTAAAATTGTTTGAATTTCCTCATACTTGTAGCCTTGATAAACCAGTTTCACTGCCAAAGCTTTTCTCACCTCACGGGCATCCGGGCGATTATCTATAAATTCTTGTAGTTCTGCGTTAGCGAAGCTCACCGAAGGTATCGCAGGTTGTAGATGCTGCTCTATCATTGTTCGCTCTTAGACAGATATCTCTCTCCGTATTATCTCGTACACTTTTTCAGAAATCAAATATGATTCCTATACAAGATATCAAAGCTACAACATTTGATGGTTCAGGAACAGTTGGTATTTTCTGTGTATCTAAGAAATTGGCCATATCTTCACCAATGATTTGATGTACACGACGAGTAGGATGAATCTCGTCGAAGTAATAATAATTATCAGGTGTTGAACAACCAGGCTCTAACCCCCCAGTGGTGTATAAAAGTTTGCAGGCATCATTTATATTGGTAAAACCAAATGTCGCTGGGGTAGAGCGAATTTTGTTGCTAATTGCAACATGGTCATACAGTGCAACTTCGACACCTAATTGCTTATTCAGGGTATCGAGTTGACCGGGAAGACTTTTATTGATAACATCTCTAAACTTAGCTGCCTCTTCTGAGTATTGCTCAAAAAGTGGTAATGCAGCTAAATCTGTAGAATTTACAACAAAAAACTGTTCTGCACCTAGTACTGCAAGTTGTGATATTCCAGAAACAATATTGTTAACAGCAGCATCAGCTAATACATCGACCGAACCAGTCTGATTATTAAAAAACCTTTCTAATAAGTCATTTGTAGATATAAAAATGAAGTATAATCCCTTAGAATCTGGCACGCGATTAACTTCTGCTTTATATTCTTCGATTTGACCGAATAAACCAGTATTTTGATATTTATCAAGCCAAGTACTTAAATTGCCATTACCGCTTTTTGCACCACCCACAGCATAATCTGTTAATTGTAATTTTTTTTGTTTTGCTAGTACCTCAACTGATGTTAAGCCGGGATTATTTGTCCATCGACCATCAGAGTCATACACGTCTACTTGGGGGAATATAAATGCTCCAGGCACCCCAGAGTTAACTGCTGCTGTTGTAATCCGAAGTGCTGCCCCATTATCTGAATAGCTATCACCAAAAGCATAAATACGAGAAATAGAGTTGAAAGAAGCAGCATAAGCATTATTAACACTTACACACAAAAAAGCCGCACTACTTACTGTGGCAGTAACAAATGTCTTGAAAGTTGTATTTTTCAGCATAGATCAATGCATTTCCCAATATCTAAAATTATGTTCAAAGGTGTAACCTTTACTTTTAATTCACTATGCTTATTCATGGTGTTCCTCTGTTCAGTAACGATTGTCGATAAGCGAAGTGAAATCGTAGTAAAAGCGAAAAAATTCACGGCTTTACAGCAATTCTTGATTATCACTCGGCGGACTTTCTGCTTTGCAAGAATACATCCTGACTTTTGCAGATGATTTACGCCGCTCTGCTGGTTTCATCCTTGACCTCGGTTTTGATAACGAAAGCCCTTAACTCGACAATATTATCGCCGCGAAAGCGCCAGACATCGCAGTACGAGTAATGAGCCGCTTTCCCGTCTTCGTCCTTCATGGTGATGTCGCCGAGTGCCGTGACGAAATCACCCTCAGCGATTAAGTTAGCGACCCTAAACTTTGGCGGCTCTATGTATGTCATTGCCATCCATTGGCGAACGGCTTCTTTTCCTTTAAGGGTCTTGTCACCTACAAATGTCCATTCCATGTCGTCGGCGCAGAACGACAAGAATCCTTCATTGTTGCCTTGGGCGATCGCCACGTTTGCCTCTTCTAAGATGGCTTTATTTTTGTCTGACATTTGAATTTCTCCTCTATTCAAGTTGTCTTTGTTTTAACCAACTTGAGTTTAGTAAGTTCCAACACTCAACTTTGAGTATGTTCCAGCGCAACTCGATCCCAATGTCCTAAATTGGCTGCTGCTTCATAGGTGCTTTGGAAAAAAGCAAGGAGCATTGCATCTGGATCGTCAGTTTGTCTCACGGCTTCATAGGGTAGGATAAACTCTTGCATCTCTGAGCTGTAAAAAGCTTCTGTGGGTTGGATCGGGTAATTATGGAACCCTTCCGGCATAGGGTAAACGTAAGCGTAAAAAACAGGCTCCACAATTGACCCACCTCCTGGCCAAAAGCCGCAACTACTAACTTCGTGTGAATAGGCTTCGCGCGTGACCCAATCTGCCATATTCGGAACCCCACCGGGATGTTCTGGCGCACGACGACCAGAGAAACGGGTCACAGCCAAGTCAAAGCTGCCCCAAAAGAAATGCACAGGGCTGGATTTACCAATAAACTGGGAACGGAATAAGGTCATGACCCGATCAACTTGCACAAGAATTCGCCAGAACCGTTGTGCATATTCCGGATCATAAGCTGCGTGTTGATAGTCCTGATCGAACGGGATTGGTTCTGACACTTCTTGCGGCATTGTCCAGATTTGAACTTCAATGCCGATGTCGCTTAATGTAATTAGCACCATTTGGTAAAAATCTGCCACAGAGCGAGGAGCCAGTGCAATTTTTTTAGTAATGCCGTCGCTAGCGTCGATTTGTAGTTGATGGTCGAGAAAATCAAAGCTAATTTGAAAGTTACGAGTTCCGCAAGGGATTGAAGCGGTTGTTAGTCCACGCGGTGTGACATAAAGAGTAGATTGCCACCAGTGATTGAGTTTAGGTGCCAGTGCCAACCGGATTTTACCGATGATTTGCGTCCATAGATGGAGAGTTGCATAGGTATCCTGCCAAGCTACTAAGGGCAAACTAGGCCAAACGATATCAATGGGAGTACTTTGATTAGAAACAGCCATGAAAATCACCCACATGAGGAGAACATGTTGAAGAAATGAGAAGGAAATCTAGATGAAATCAGAATCGCTATCAATAGTCTTTTCCCTGTTCATCTGCAAAACACCATAACCACTGCTCCCCCAATTCAGCCGAACTAACCACTGCATGACTGGTTGCTTCATAATGACGGCGAGCATGTTGATGCTCAGAAGAATCGCAGCACAGCATTTTGCCACAGGTTTGGCAAATCCGGAGGTGTACCCAGCGGCTATTTATTTTAATGCACTCTTCACAACGAAATACGGGATAAGCTGCTTTAGAAATCAGGTTTTCCACAGTTAGATTGTTGAGATGTTCACAGGTCATAGTTTTTTGGTATCCCTGGTAGGAGACAACGGTGAACAGTTGGTCAAATTCTGATCGGTTAGCGCCCTTGTTTCGGGGATAAGCGATTGTCTGTTGTTCATCTCAACCATCAGCTAGTCGCGCCCTGCCACAATCATCTTTTCTGCTAAACCAACCGGGTTAGAAAACATGACCTCGTGACTACCGGGCATTTGTACAAGCCGAAATAGCCCCAAGCGGTTAGACATTCTCGGATGCCAACCCCAATCGCCTTGAGGAAGGACATTATCTTCTGTACAGTAGAGGTAGCTTTTGGGGATGGGCAGCGAGTAAAACTGCTTTAGGTCTAACTTGTCAAGCCACGGTTGATACGCTTGGGGCGATAATTGTGCGTAACTCGATCGAGCCAGTTCGAGGTCAGCGTCGTTGATAAACGCTTCTCGCCAAATCTCAAAAGGTAGCATCACCGTATGATCGCCCGATTGTCTCGCTAGCTGATCGGATAACGCTTGAGAGTGCGGTGGGGTGTTATCGTTGAGGCTTTCACCATCATTGAGGACAAAGGCATTGAAGAAGATGAGTCGTCGAATGCGATTGCTGATTGCTTCAGCAACTTTGGCAATAATTGTCCCACCGAAACTATGTCCGACTAGAACGATATCGTTTAAGTCTTTACTCACAATGTAATCGACGATCGATTGCGTGCATTGAGCATGGTTGACGTTTTTGTTCACGCCTTTGCTATGCCCAGCGATCGTGGGCGCAAAAGCATTATGTCCCTTTGCTTCTAGTTGATCAATAACTGCCTGCCAAGCAGAACCATCATGCCAGGAGCCATGAACTAAGACAAAAGTTGACATAGAATCCCTCCTTGTAGATGTGATCTGAAAATCAAGCTCGTCTGTTCTCTCTTGTTCTCTCTTGAAATGGGTTAGATTCAAGTACTAATTAGAGAAGATGCTTGTAGCCGGATGCGTTTATGCCTCGTCTATAGCGCGGTTGCAGCACAATCGATGAGCTTGGCAACAGCATCTGCATGAGCAACCATCCCAACATGGGACGCGCTATTCACTACAGCAGTACTCATGATGGCTCCTAGAGAGTTTCAATGAACATTGACTGAAAACGATAGCTGGGTTTCTTAAGATCGTGATCAATCATCCCTAGCAGTGAGATTTGCATGAATCAGACTGGTGCATAAATCGTTTCGTCTTCTTTGCGCCAAGCTGGATCAACTAGACAAACGAAAACAATGGGTTCGTTGCCGTAGTTGTGAAGGAACTGAATGGCATTTGGAGGAATGTAAACCGCATCGCCTGGTTCAATGCGACGAACTTCGCTATCGATCGACATTTCTCCAACACCGCTAATGATGTAATAAACTTCAGAAGTCTTTAGAGAATGGGGAATCGAAGTTTTGCCAACAGGCAAGATCGCATACGCTAAACTGTAACGCAAGTTGATGTCTTGTTTGTCAGGATGAAGCAGTTCACGCAGAACAGTTCCATCTCCAGCGATAATTTCTTCACAGTCGTTTAGTTTTTGGAGCAGCATAAGTTTAGGCTTGCAATTACACAATCGGAGCAAGTTCAAAATCTGTAAATTTTGGAGAAGAAATTTGCCTGTTCCACGCGCCGTTGAATCACGTACTGATGGGGCGAAATCCCCATCGTTCGCTTAAACAAACTTGCAAAGTAAGTCGGGCTGATGTTAACTACACTTGCTAGTTCGGCTAAGGATAAATCACGATTCAGATGAGCATGAATGTAATCGATCGCCTGCTGCAATTAGCTGTAAGTTAAGTTTCTATTCTCAGGCATGATAATTTGTACGACCTCAGAATAGTGGCGCAACAGATGAATCAATAACGCTTGAGACAGAGACAGTATTTTATCTTTTTCAAAATGCTGTCTCCTATTTTACTTGTTGCTTCCGTAGAGGAAACCTCAAGTATTAGTGTCCACCTGAGGTCACTGGAGGGGTTGTTGCAAGAAGCTGAAGTTCCCAGGCAAGGGCCACCGCACTAGCACCGCCATGCTCAAGAATAATATCTGATACACCCGCAGATGTTTCTGTGCGTGCCCAGTCACGCTGCCATTCAGCAAGTACAGCCATCCAGTTGATTGGAATTGCGCCAGCCTGAACCATACGGCGAACAGCCATGTCATGAGCTTCCGCAGTAACACCACCCGAAGCATCGGTAACGATGAATACTTCATAACCTTCACCTAGCGCCTGGATTGCTGGCATTGCGAGACAGATTTCGGTGTAAAGCGCAGCAAGTATAAGTTGCTTGCGGCCACTTTTCTTCACTACATCTGTAACGTTTGGATCTTCCCAGGTATTGATGAAAGTGCGGTTGATCGGTTTTTGATCAGGAAAAACATCCTGTAGTCCCTTAATGATGTAACCTCCTCTCTCTTCAATGACTGTGGTAAGGATTGTTGGTACATTGAACACCTTTGCCGATTTAGCAAGACCAATAACATTGTTAATGATCATCGTAGGTTCATGGCTGTTCAAGTTGGTGAACTGGTAAGGCTGGTGGTCAATCAGTACCAGGATGCTATCTTCTGGACGAAGCAGTCCTTCTAAGCCGATTTTTGGATTTTTAGACATCGCTATAAGTCTCCATTCAATGTTTACTTTTCAGACACGCCCTAGCGTGTGAGTCTGACTCAACGGGGTGAATCACAGAGTTTTTTCGCAAGCCAGAAATGCAGCAGATCACTGATTATTCCTGCTGAAGAAAGTCCAGCAACAGGGGATTGATCTGATCAGCGTGAGTCCAGTTGATGGCGTGCGGCCCGCCGGGAATGACAACCAGCCTGAGTGTTGATCGCCCAGCGCAGAATGACGAACAGGTAGGGAGCGGCAATCGATCGTTCGCCAGTGAGCCAGTTTCGTCCGTCGAGATAACCGAGGATAGCGACGTTTTCAGTGAGTGAAAAGTGATCGTACTTGCCTCTACTTCGTTATCGACAACGAACTCCCCTTGCTATAATGCGTTCCCACAGCAGCTCAAAAACCGCTTCAACACCATCACTCAAGACTGGCGGCGTCACGAGCGTTAGTCGGCTCTCATTAAGAGTAAAGGTGCGAACTAACGTTGTACCAACGCGATTAGGAATTGATGCAATTTTGATCTGGTGAGTTACTGTGTTGCCACTCAACGTATAAGTTCCAGCGTAAGCATTGAATGTTGTAAATGCTTGAGCAAGCTCTTCCACGGGTAAAGATTGCATCTGGGGAGTCAGCGGTGATCTGACCTCCTGACTCAGCGGTGAGCGATCGCTCCTAGAAAACATCACCATCATGTGACCATCTGATGTGTAAGTGATGTAGCCAACCGGATGAGTTCCATACACGTCTGGAGTCACCGTTCCATCAGCGTAAATGGCAGTTGCAGAAATTAACTTCCAAATGCCAATTAGCAGATTGTTCTGGATTGATGGTGTAGACATAATGTGCAACCATTGCTTGATGATTCTCCGCTAGAGAGTAGCGGGTTTCAACACAAAATCAAACTCAGTCGTGTAAAACGGTTTACTTTGATTGTGTGCCTTGAGTTCGTCTAGTGCTTCGTGCTTTTGCAATTGAACGATCGCCGATCGCACGGCAAAGGTTGTATCTGAATCCAGGTGAGGATCGCCAGCAATAAAAGTTTGTGTTGTCAGTGGAGTGTACTCCGGAGCACTGAGTTTGAAATGGATGTGAGCCGCCCGCCAGGGATGCCGTCCCAAGAGTCCCAGCAACTCGCCACATGGACCACTGCTTGGCACTTTGTAACCTAGTGGCACGACAGTTTCAAACATATACTTTCCACTCTTGTTCGTTTTGAAACGTCCGCGAAAATTCCCCAACGGCTGAGATGGCTCTTGGACATCATATAATCCTTGGGAATTGGGTTGCCAAACATCAATCAGAGCATTGGCGAGCGGTTGACCGTTCAAATCTAAAACCCTGCCTGACAGGAAAAGTGAGTCTCCTTCTGCATCAATACCCAAGCGATCGCCCATCTGCCGTTCTGGTGCATTCGGCACATACAAGGGTCCTTCTAAATTGCTTTCTGTACCGCGATGAGCATCGTGCAGCAATTCTACCAACTCTGAAATTCCCAGTAGATCTGTTAACGCCTGCATTTCTCCAGCGGGAATCTCCTGAGTGTGATGACTGACCCGGTTGAGAAAATTACGTCCCTGCTGCAACTCTGATTCAGTCAGATTCACCTCACGCACAAAGTCATGCAAATGTCGAACGAAGCTCGTGTAAATTTCATACAGTCGCGGGTGAGATTTACCGCGATCGCCATGATTAATGACGGCTTCAGTGATAGTGTCAAGTGTGATGTTCTGCACGATCAAACTCCTTTTTAGTTACGTGATTAATGATGGTTGTTTTACGGCGACCATCTTGACTTATAGTCTGTGTCCTAATCTAATTGGCTACAGCTATAGTCTGGTGACTTGATGCTTTCAAGACTCATCCTGACGATTTCGTGCGACATACCAATCCATTCAAGAACGATGAGATCAGCCAGCGAACAGCACTGGGCATATAATAGAGTTTCATGGAATGTCCCTTGTCGCGAAGAATGTGTTTTTGCTTCCTATCTGCTGTTTTCATAGTCTGAGTGTAATGACTCCTAATGCTCGGTTTCTTTCAGATTCTTAGGGTGTTTTGTCAGATTCTTGTGCAATCACCTTCAAGACGCAGCGTGGAACCGAGCGTTCTGTCGAGGAACGCGCGGATCAACGTTGCCACCTCCTCTGCATGAGTCTCCAGCGCGAAATGTCCGGCGTCGAGCAGGTGAATCTCTGCATTCGGGAGATCTCGCTGATAAGCGGCAGCACCAGCGGGCAGAAATGCCGGATCATGACGACCCCAGACGGCGAGAAGCGGCGGACGTTGCTCACGAAAGTAGGACTGGAAAGCTGGATAGAGCGCGACGTTACTGCGGTAGTCGAGGATCAGATCGAGCTGGATCTCCTCCGCGTCTGGCCGACCCATGTAGGCGATGTCGAGTTCGTAGCCATCGGGCGACAGAAGGGTTGGATCGGCTCCAGTACCATACTGCCAGTTCCGGATTGTGTCCGGTGCGAGCGAGGGTCGGCAGGCTTCCCGGTTTGCTGCGCTCGGTTCGCGCCAATAGGCTTCCCATGTACCCCATTCGTCACTGAAACCCTCAAGGTAGGCGTTGCCGTTCTGCGAGACGATCGCAGATATCCGTTCAGGATAGCGCATCGCCAAACGCAAACCTACTGGCGCACCGTAGTCGAAGATGTAGAGTACGTATTGATCGAGCGACAAAGCATCGACGAAGCCCTCGATTACGTCAGCAAGGCGGTCGAACCTGTAGTCGAATGCCCCGCGTGGCGGTGCCTTGGTCTGTCCGAAACCAGGCAAATCCGGCGCGACGATCCGAAAGCGATCGGCGAGCAAAGGGATCAGGTCGCGGAACATGTGGCTAGCGGTCGGAAAGCCATGTAACAGCAGTATTACCGGCGCGTCGCTTGCCCCCGCTTCGCGGTAGAACACATCGACATCGTCAACCTGTCGAAACCCGTAGCGTATTTTCATCGTACAATTCTCTTTTTTGATTTTCTTCCGATTGAGCTTCGACGCTCAGATTTGGAATCTTGAACACCTTTCGCATACCCTACGATTGCCACCCCTAAACCGCGAGAACCGTCCGTTACCAGTGCAACATTGCCTGCAAGTGTTGTCGTCTTGCACTGCCGAGCGACTACTGCGCTACATACCCACCATCTACCATCAACGTTTCACCTGTTATGAACGATGCCAGGTCAGATGATAAAAACAGAACTGCATTTGCAACTTCAAGCGGTGTTCCAATTCGTCCGATCGGATGGAGTCCTGTTATGTAAGCTTTGACCTCATCCTGCCCACCTGTAGCTGCTTCAAACATATCTGTTTCGATTGCTGCTGGTGCAACGACATTGATGCGAATCCCCGCTTTGGCATATTGGAGCGCGGCGGCTTTTGTTAAGCCTATTACTGCATGTTTACTCGCGGTGTAGAGGAATTGGGTAGGAACTGCAACGACTCCAGCCCCAGATGATGTATTGACGATCGAACCACTTCCCTGTTTCAACATCTGAGCGATTTCATATTTCATCGACAACCAAACGCCTTTGACATTGACGTTCATCGTGCGGTCATATTCAGCTTCTGTTTGCTCAATCAATGAAGGATTTTCGCCGACCATTCCTGCATTGTTGAAGGCAATATCTAACCGACCAAAAACGCCAACCGCTTTATCAACCATTGCCTTAACATCAGCTTCTTTCGTGACATCTGCTTGCACAAAAATAGCCTCTCCGTCAATTTTCTGAATCAATCGAACAGTTTCTTCACCTTCATCCATTCGACGACCCACCACCACCACCTTTGCTTGTTGTTGGGCATAAGCGATCGCGGTTGCACGACCAATTCCCGATGTTCCTCCAGTAACTAAAGCCACTTTATCTTGCAGTATCATCCTGTTTCTCCTGTCCCAATCAATATTGACCTTCAGCACACAATCAAACTCCGATCCGTTTAGCAATTACCAACGCCGTAAAGCTGGTCTACTTTTCTGTAAACTTCAGCACAATTTTGCCCCGTGTTCCTCCCTGCTTTAGACGCTGATGTGCCAGAACGACCTGATCCCAAGAAAATACTGAATCAATCACTGGGCGAAGCTGATGACGCTCGATGAGTTTTGTCAAAGCCTCTAATTTTGCTCGGTACTGGGGTGAAAAAACAAAATGAATCGTCAGATTCTTACCCCATGCTTCAAGAAGCGATTGCGGTATTGCAATGTCTACAATGCTTGTAAGCCTACCAAAGGGACGAATGATTTCTAGACTACGCTGAATTGTTTCTCCGCCGATTGTATCTAGAACTAAATCCACACCCAGTCCATTTGTTTCTTGACGAATGACTTCTACGTAATCTTCATTTTTGTAATCAATCACTCGATCTGCGCCCAGTTCTGTCACGAAATCTCGGTTTCTAGAACTACACGTCGCAAAAACGTATGCCCCTATTGCTTTGGCGAGTTGAACTGCGATCGAACCCACTCCACCCGCACCCGCATGGATGAGAACTGTTTCACCAACTTGTAGGTTGCCCCTAGTCACTAGACAATCCCAAGCCGTTCCGCCTGCAAGTGGAAAAGAAGCTGCTTCAATGTGCGATAGATTTGCAGGCTTCAATGCAACAATCGCTGCATCAGCCACATGATACTGAGCGTAGCTACCGAATTCTCCAAAAATTTGCGGCGAGTAGTACACGTTGTCTCCCACCTTGAAATCAGTCACAGCTTCGCCAATTGCCTCAATCACCCCTGAAACATCGACTCCAAGGATAGCGGGTAATTGAACCAGTTCCTTGTAATCACCACGACGAGTTTGGTAATCGACCGGGTTAATCGAGGTTGCACAAACTCTGACTAACACCTGATTTGCCTTCAGTGTTGGTGTGGGAACCGTTTGAATCTCAAACTTCTCAGCATCACCAAACGCAGTTAATACGGCTGCTTTCATAGATTCCATCTGTGCCAACTCTCCTTGATTTAGAATAAACAGTGCCGTTGTACAACCCGGCCTTCACACGACCAGCACTCAACTGTTTAGAACATCGTGTTATCGTTAGCCGACGCTTCCGGGATAGTCTGTAGCACGTCCCAATGCTCGACTATCTTGCCTTTATCATCCAGGCGGAAGATGTCGATGCCTGCCCAGTCGTTGTCGTCCGGCCATTGTTGGTAGCAATGCAAGACTACATAATCGCCTTCAGCGAAGACGCGCTTAAACTGGACGCACTTGCCCGGATATTCTTTCGCTATCCTCTCAAAATATTCGATGAAAGCCTGCTTCCCGTCGGACACCGCTTTCTTTGTGCTGGATGTACACGTCGCTGACATCTTTCTCGATGGCTGCTGCGGGCTGACACTGAACGATCCTGGTTGCAAAATGGCGGGTTTGGGTATTGATGTTTGCTGGCTCCTACACTTAGTCGCGCTCGATTAGTGTGTTTGAAGGTAAGTTGGGATCGATCGCCTTACGCGCACTGTCAACGCCCACGACGGGAAGTGTACCCGGATCGAGCAAGCCGACTTGAACCAATACACTTGCCTGATCCCAGTAAATGTGTTCGTGGGCTAGTTTGCCGTCACGGAACTGGACGATCGCTACTACTGGCACTTCCACCCGTTTTCCGGTGGGAGCAACGCCGGGTAATATCCATTCCATCCAAACAGTATGAGTGAACTTAGCCATCATTTCATCCACGAGTTGATCTGTCCCGATCGTGCGCGAGATTAGGGTCAACTCCGTGTCCGGCGGCATCTGTGGAATGAGGTATTTGGAATAAAACTCGCGCAGTGCTGGTTTCCCGACTCCCCCAGTCATTACCGGGATGTGGTTAACGTAAGCATCTTCAACCATCGTAGCGAGGGCATCTTCAGTACTGTGAGTGCCAAACTCGTACTGTAAATGCTCTTCCCAAAGTGCTTGCAAATACTCCTGGGCTGGTGTCAAATTGGTAGTTGCTTGTAAATTTGCTTGTCCGTCTACAGTTTGCTCTTTGACCATGATTAAATACTCCTGGTTCTATCTATCTAAAGTGTCTTGAGTTCCAATGCTTGACTGCTTTCAGATTCTTAAAATGATTTGTCAGATTCTTGTGATGTTAGTGAACTTGTTTCAATGGACGTATAAGCATTCAGCGCCTGTTTCGCGAATCAGTTTGGCAGTTTTTTCACCTTCTGCATCGCGTCTGCCTGAGAATACTACCTTTGCTCCAGCAGCACCAAATGCGGTAACTTCTCTGCGAGACGCTACGCGAACGTTAAGCTTTCCTTCTCTACGTTCGCGGAGCGTGTCGTAGACAGAGGCTGCGCCCGACGCGAAGCGATGCCGCAGGCTTTACGGAACGCTACGCGTAGCTTGCTTCCCCGTAGGGGTATGCTAACGCGGTTGCACGACCAATTCCTGAAGTTCCGCCAGTGACTAACGCCACTTTATCTTGCAGTATCATTCTGTTTCTCCTGTTTCAATTTCGTCAGTTTGTATCGGGTAAGTTTGTCTCAGCAACTCAGTGACTTCTTGCGCGATCGCAATCAGGGCATGATTAACTGAGGAGTCGCGAAGAGAACCAGTCTGAGGTGTACCTTCATGCCCAGAATTATTCTTGCCTTGTACTAATAAATGCGGCATAGAATTATCCTCAATGAAATACTGATTTGTAATTGACTAAATCAATACGAAAGAACTCAGTTGTTGGCATGGTAATTTTTGGCATGGTTCAAAAAGCGGCAGTTTTTTTCAGCGAAACAGGCAAAATCTAGCTATCAAAATTTGATAGTTTAGAGTACTTACAGACAAGTCAGATATGAATTGAGAGCAAAGATCGGGGAACTTAATGACTTGCAGCAATCATGGCAGCCATCAACTCCGTCGTGTTCCAGCGCTCGGTATACCGAATTCCATTGATAAACAGGGCTGGGGCAGTCGTCACTCCACTCTGCATTCCGCCTTCAATATCTTCGTTGATGTGATCGACATGCACTTGTTTAGACAACTCTTTGAGAAATTGAGGAATGTCAAGCCCTAAATCATTGGCGTACTCGACAAGATAACCGTTATCCAACCTTTGTTGATGGTCAAATAAAGTATCGCTCATTAACCAAAACTTTCCTTGGACTTCGGCGGCTTCGGCGACTTGGGCTGCCCGTTGTGCCTGGGGATGAATCTGGATCTGTGGAAAATGGCGGAAGATAAAACATAAATAATCCTCTCCAAAAGAAACCGTAAGCTCTTGCCGAATGATTTTAATCAGCTTGTAAACGGCTGCACTTCTAGGACATTGATAATCCCCATACATCACTAATACTACGGCGGCACTTAGCACACCTTGACTGTGATCTTGGGTTGAAGCTGGCACAACTAAAGAACTGGAACTATGGTCGTCGATCATCTTTCTACATCTGTATCAAGCATGGAACCTTGCGATTCACTTGCTCAATCCACATGAATTCAATATAAGCAATTGGGTTTTAGTTGTCGTCTACAGTGAGTTAACATTTTTAGGCTGTAATTTGATGGAGCAGCCGCTCCTTCTTAAGATATAAGGTAGGCTCTAACTTAAGTTAGAATCCGAATTTGATCGAAAGTACATCCTACAAACTTACAATGCCGCGTTTAACGGCAACAATTACAGCTTGGGTGCGATCGCTCACATCTAACTTATTCAAAATCCGATTAACATGAGATTTAACCGTGCCTTCACCGATACTTAAAGCAGTCGCAATATCGGCATTACTCATCCCCTGCGCCAGTGAGCGGAGTACTTCTAGTTCTCTTTCACTCAGTTCTGGATTGCTGAGACGTTGAACTAACTTTGCTCCCACATCGGGCGGAATATACTTCTGACCCCGATGAACGGTGCGAATCGCATTCAGAAGCTCGTCAGGTTCAGTTTCTTTCAACAAATATCCTTTTGCGCCTGCCTGCAATCCCCGATAAATATCTTCGTCACTATCATACGTGGTCAGTACAATAATCCGAGCAGATTTAACGATCGCACAAATTGCACCAATGGCGGCAACTCCTTCCACTTCAGGCATTCGCAGATCCATTAGCGTTACATCTGGTTGGTGTTCCCCAAATAAGGCGATCGCCTGTTCACCATTTTCAGCTTGGGCAATCACCTGCATCTCTGGGTCACGGTTAATAATCGTGGCTAAACCTTGCCGAAAAATGGCATGATCGTCTGCAATCAGAACCCGAATGGTTATGGCTTGGCTCATGGTGATGCTACTCCCAATTGACGGTGACAATCATCTCTGTTCCTTGTCCGGGTTGACTCCTAATCGTGAGTTGTGCGCCGATGCGCTCTGCTCGCTCGCTCATGCCGAGTAAGCCAAATCCCTCAGAGGCTGGAATACTGCCAACTCCAAAGCCCTGTCCATTGTCTTTCACGCGCAAGCAGAATCGATCGCGATCGTAGACTAGTTCTACTCGGATTTCATCAGCATTGGCGTGTCTGATCGCATTGGTTAATGCTTCCTGCCCAATCCGTAGTAGGTTATTCTCGACTTCAGTGGGTAGAGAATACACTGCACCCTCAATCTCATAATATAAGGTGGTGTCAGTTGCAGCAGCCCTGATTTGAGAGACGAGACGATGTAGAGCGCTCTGTAAACTGCCTTCCTCCAAAAGCTGAGGACGGAGCGCTACTACCGATCGCCGCGCTTCAACCAGTCCAGTTCGCGCCAATTCTTTGATCAGGTATAGATGTGCCTGAGCTGCTTCTACATCATCCGTTAGCACCTGGTTTGCAGCTCCGACCTGAGCCAGAATACCTGTAAACGACTGAGCGAGTGTGTCGTGAATTTCGCGTGCCATGCGGTTGCGCTCCTCTAAAATTGAGGCTTCTTCTGCTTGCTTCAGCGCCGTAATATCTCGCGACAGCCAAATCACCTGATCGTGATTGATTGGGGCAATGCGAGCCGAAAACCAGGCTTCTCGTCCATTTAGAAACGCACTATACTCGACTGTGAGGATTTGTTGGGTTCTCAGCACTTGCTGAATATAACTTAGAAATTCATCAGCTTGTTCCTCTCCGAGTTGATGCATGGTTTGACCAATCATCTCCTCAAAGGGTTGCCATAGCAGATTTGGTTCCTGTACGATTATTTCAAGGAATCGCCCTTCAGCAGTCAGTACAAATAATGGATCGGGAATTGCCTCAATTAGAGTCCGTAGCTTTGACTCTGAGGCTTGTAGGGCTGCTTCTGCTTGCTTGCGATCGTTGATATCCGTAACAACTCCCAACGCTCGGATGGGTTCACCGGATTCATTCCAGGTAACAATTTTGCCGACAGAACGAATCCATTTCCACTGACCATCCTGGGTACGACGGCGATACTCTACTTGAAAGTTGGGGATTTCTCCAGTAATACAAGCACGGTAGGTTGCGACAACTGATTCTCTGTCATCAGGATGCAAATGAGCAATCCATTCAGGAATGTTTTCGTGGAATGTTGCTGGATCGTAGCCCAGCATTAAAGCGTATTCCGGGTTAACAATTCTTTCTTCAGTCTTTAAATCGAAATCGTAGAGTCCTTGATTTGAAGCGGTTAATGCTAAGCGTAGTCGTTCTTCACTCGTTTGTAGAGCGGCTTCTGCTTGCTTGCGATCGCTAATATCCGCAATCACCCCTTCAATGTAGTCATCGTCTGCATTCAGATAAGCAGAGAAAAGTCCCCAAAACACTGTCCCATCTCGTTTTCGCCCCTGTGCTTCATAGCTTCGCACTTCCCGATCCCGCTTCAGCACCTCAAGGAATTGTTGGCGATCGCTGGGATTTACATAGTAGTCTGTGGCGTGTTCAAGCCCAATCATCTCCTCTGATGAATCAAAGCCAAGCAGATTGGCATAGCGTTGATTGGCATCGAGAAGTAATCCATCCGAGAGGCGGGTGCGGAAGATGCCAACCTGTGAGTTTTCAAAAATATTGCGGAACTTAGCTTCACTGCGTTGTAATGCCTCTTCTGCTTGTCTACGCTGGGTGGTGTCATTGCCAACCGATAAGATTTCAACGACATCTCCCTGTTCATTGAAGATGGCTTGATTCGACCAGGCAATCCAAACCCGTCTACCGTTTCGACAAAGGTTTTCATTCTCGGTTTGCAAGTAAGCTTGAGGCAAGGGAGCTTCAAGATTGTGAAACAGATCGTGAACAAACTGCTTGAGATCGCGTCCAGATGTTTCGGTTTCTGGAACGATTGTTTCCAGTAGGGTACGCCCTAAAATCTGATCTTCCTCATAACCAAAAAAGCTCAGTCCATAGTCATTCATGTATCGAATTCGTCCTTGCCTATCCGTGCGAAGGATGATTGAATTCGCAGTTTGAATCAGGTTACGGTAATTGGCCTCACTTTGTCGTAACGCAGCAGTTCGTTCTGCGACCTGTTGCTCTAAAGTGCAGTTGTAGTCGGCTAGGAGTTTCTCGGCTTGTTTGCGCTCTGTAATGTCCTGAAAGGTAGCGATCGCATAAGTGATATTGCCCTGTTGATCAAAAACTGGTGTTCCCCGTGCCTCAACTAGAATTGTGACATGATCTCGACGAATTTCTATATCTTCAGTCCTAATGCGTTCGCCCCTTAATGCCCGCACAATAGGCAAGCTCTCCGCTGGATAGATTTGATCCGTTCCCGCTACATAAAGCTGATAAGCCTCTGATATCTGCTCCGGTGCTATGGAAGTATCAGTTTCTTTGCCCGTGAGTTGATTGCCGCATTGGTTGGTATAGTAAGGGCGACCCGCCGCATCCACGATCGCAATTCCCACCGGAATCGCTTCAAGGAACTGAGTGATCTTGCTTTCCTTAGCTTGCAGTTCTGAGTAAAGGTTGGCATTTTCGATGGCGATCGCTGCTTGAGTCGATAATAGCTGCAAGACCTGCGATCGCTCTGGTGTAAATACTCCAGCTGCTAACCGATTTTCTAAATACAATACACCGACCAGCTTGGCTTGATTCAGCAGCGGCAAACAGAAAACTGATTGAGGCTGGTTCTGTTGAATGTATGGCTCATTAATAAAAGCACCTTCACGAGTCGCATCATTTAAGGTGACAGGCTTCAGAGTCCGAATCACATATTGAATGATTGATTCTGGCAATTGATCGGCGATTGGAATAGACTGTAACACCTGAGTCGCACAAGCATTCTCATCGGTATTGAGTTCACAAGCCGCTTCAATCGACCATTCTCCTGAGTTTTCTAAAATCAGATATCCGGTTTGTGCGCCAGCATTCTCAATTAAAGTTTGCATCAGTGATCGCAGCAATTGCTTCAGTTCAATTTCACGAGAAATCGCCTGTGAAGCTTTCATCACTGCTGCTAAATCGAAAGCAGTATGGAAGGGATTAGTGATAGTTTCAGCAGTAATAGGAATTGATGTGGAAGCGGCTCTAGACGACTGAGGAAAGAACTGTGGATAGCGAGTTTCTAAGTCTTTGACTTTAGCGTTTGCGCCCCAGCGATCATAGCAATAGTGCGCCTCTTTCATGTAGGTTTGAGCAATTTTTGACCGACCTCGCGCCAGATAATGTTTAGCCGCTAATTCATAAGCGAGTGCTTCTTCCTGGATATACTCATTTTCAGCAGCACCTGCGATCGCTCGTTCATAAAGTTCCTCGGCCTCAAAGAATTGCCCTAAGACTCGTGCTTTCTCTGCCTCGACTAGATGAAATTTATGTAGATAATTCATTGGGGCGTGTTCTGCCCATTTCTGCATCTTTTCTTGGTTGGTGTTAACACAGTTTAGCAAAGCTAATTTTTCAGAGTTTGAAGCATCAAGCAATAGGCTCAAAAGCGCTAGAGAATGATAGAAACAGAATACAGGTAAAAGCTTTATTGCCGACGCTTCTTCAAAATGTCGCCTTGCCAAAATAGCAGTCTGTACAGCTTGATGGTGTTCTCCAAATAGATAACACAACATGACTTTGTGCAAATAGAGTATTTGAATTGCAATTCCATCTTTAACTGCAATAGCGTGTGGTAACGCCTCCTCTTCATTAAACACCCGACCAACTAAGCGGCTGGAATTCTCAGCCCTATCTAACAAATTAAGAATGGTCTGCCACACTATCGCAATCCAAGTCGAGGGGCTTTCCCGTCTGATTCGATCAACCGCTTTGCTGTAGGTTGCCATTTTCTGTTCCAGTTGGGTGAGTTCCTCACCGACGAAAAACGAGTGGTGGCACACGGTATATGCAACATAACTAGCGATTTCAAAGTCTCCGGTTTCCACTCCTTCCTGATAAGCCTCAACCAGCAGTGGTATCGTCTCCTTAAGATGTACTTTCCATTGCATAACATGGTAACTAAATATGTGTAATGCTTTAACCTTGCCTTTTTTGGTATTCAATCGTTCCGCTAAGCTAAGAGCCAATTGACCAAATTTATATCCGAGTTCAATGTCTTGAACAACTCCACATAGAACAAACCCGTAGCCAGCATAACTCAGTGGTGACCAGGTAGCATTGCCGTAGTTGATTGATAAATTCACCATTTTGCAAGCAATCAGTATCACCAGTGCTGGTGATGCTATGAATGCCGCAGACCCTATATTCGCTAGGATTGACATTGCTGCTAGCGGTTCTGGTGCAGTCATCTCTGGTAAATTGATCAAGTCTTCAATTTCTCGTTGGGCGAGTAGTGCCGCCGTTGACTCCAATTCGCCTCGAACATCTAACTCACTTGGATTTTCTGGTAAAATCACTCCCAGAAGCTTCAACACTTCCAAGCCAATTTTGAGTGCTTCTTTCAGGTTGCTCTGTGACAAATATCTTTGAATTTTGCTATCGTAAACCTGCACTTTATCAAGTACTGTCTTAGCGCGATCAAGTACCACTTCTACCAACTGTTCCATCTCATCAAAGCAACCTTGGAGATACGCCGCTTCTGCTGCTTCTGAGTACAGCGCTAAGGTGAGATCATACTCACTGAGCCAACTCTCCCAATTGAGGAGTTTAAGCCCTGTAGTGAAATACTTAAAAGCTGCTTCATAAGCCGTTGCTGCCTTTGCTTTCTGACCTGCCATTAAATTCAATCTGGCAATTTCAGTTCGTTCTGATCGAGCAGTGACTAGCTCAAGTCCTTGATTGAGATGATCGATGATTTCAAACAACCGATCAGATCGTTGCTCTGGTGAAGTTTTTTCGAGCAAATTGCGACCGATTTGGAGATGAACAACCTGTTTCTGCGATTCATCAATCAAAGCATAAGCCGCTTGCTGAACGCGATCGTGCAGAAACTTATACTCTTGAACTAACAAATCTTCGTCCAATTCAGACAGAGGTTGAATTAATCCCGCTTGTATTACTTCTAATAAATCCTGGAAAATTGCTTTCGGTGATTTTTCGCAAACGATCGCCAACGTTTCTAAATCAAACTCAGACCCAACACAAGCCGCGATGCAGAGAGTTTGCTGTGTTGCTTCCGGTAATTTTCGCAATTGACGCAGCAGCAACTCCACCACATTATCGGTGATATCTTGAGCTTCAATCTCAGTTAAATTCCACTGCCAACTCAACTGTTGGGCATCAAAGGTTAACAGGTTTTCGCTATGCAGCAGCTTCAAAAATTCACCAACAAAGAAAGGGTTGCCCTCGGTTTTACGTGACACAGCTTGGGCTAGGGAACGAACGATGTCAGGATTGTGATGTAATGTCTCAGCTATCAGTTGGCTTAACGGTTCCAGTGTTAAGGGGGTCAGGATGATTTCCTGAAGTACTGCTCCCCCTTTTCGCAGCTTCTCTAGCGTTAAGACCAACGGATGCGTTGGAGTCAGTTCGTTATCTCGGTAGGCTCCGATCAAAAACAGATACTGGATTTGCTCATCAAGTAAGATGAGTTCGATTAACTTCAACGTCGCAGAATCAATCCACTGTAGATCGTCTAAGAAAATGACTAGGGGATGCTCTTTTGCACAAAACGCCCGCACAAATCTTTGAAATGTGAGATTGAAGCGATTCTGTGCTTCTGTTGCTCCAACTTCGGACACAGGTGGCTGCTTGCCAATAATGAACTCAACTTCGGGAATGACATCTACGATAATTTGTCCGTTGCTTCCCAAAGCAGTGAGTAGACGCGATCGCCACTGTTGCACTTGCTCATCCGGTTCCCCCAGAAGTTGCTGCACCAACTTTTGCAGGGCATCCACAATAGCGCTGTAGGGAATATTGCGCCTGAATTGGTCAAATTTACCCGATATGAAATAGCCGTGCTTTGCTGTGATGGGTTTATAGAGTTCTTGCACCAATGCTGTTTTGCCAACGCCAGCGTAACCAGCAACGAGCATGAGTTCGATATTGAATTGAGTATTTTCTATGCCTTTCTCTAGTTGACAAATTTCGCCAAACGTCTCTTTTCTAACCACTCTGTCAAACGCCGCCAATAATGCTTTAGTCTGGGCTTCTCGTCCATACAGTTTCTGAGGAATGCAAAACTGTTCTGAAACATCTTGCACTCCCAACGACATGGCGTTGATCTGACCCATTTCTGCCAGTTGCCCGGCGCAGCGTTCTAGATCCGCTTTGATGCCCCAGGCACTTTGATAGCGATCCTCCGCATTTTTCGCCATCAACTTCAAAATTATCCCTGAAATGGGTTTGGGAATCGTGGCGTTCAATTCATGCACAGGAATCGGCGGTTTGGCAATATGACAATGAACTAGCTCCAGGATGTCTTGAGTGGGGAACGGTAGCTGTCCAGTTAACAGTTCGTAGAAGGTTACGCCTAGCGAGTAGAAATCGGTGCGATAGTCGAGCATCCGGTTCATCCGCCCGGTTTGCTCTGGCGACAGATAGGCAAGCGTGCCTTCTAACACATGGGGACTTTTGAACGTCGGATTCGTGCGATTAAATTGGGTGGCAATCCCAAAGTCAATTATTTTGACAATGCCAGTTTCCAGATTAAAGACTATGTTTCCAGGGTTGATATCTTTATGAATTACATTGGCTGCATGGATTCTGCCAAGAATGTCGGTGAGGGCGATCGCCAGACCAAGAAAAGTGGATAAAGGCATGGGGCAGAATATGTCTGGGTGCTTGTGAATCCATTGCTCTAGGGACTCTCCCCCAAAATCTTCTAAGATAATCACCAGAGTGCGTTGATAGTCCTGCTGGCTGTATGCCTTGACAACTCCTTCCAGATTCAGCGAACGGGTAATTTTATATTCCTGTCTGTAGCGGGTTAATTCTTGAGGTGAGGGATAATCTTGCTTGAGTATTTTTACTACGATCGCTACTCCATCGTCTCTAATGCCCCGATAAACCAGAGAATTAGAACTTTCGTATATCTTGTCTTGGATGGCAATACCAGGTAGAGCAATCATAGAACAACTCTTGAAAGGATAATCTGGCATAACTCAAACTATACAGCAATCCAGCTATCATATTTTTCATCTTCTGAAATTTTATCAAGATAGGGAAGAAGGGGGGAATTAAACAATTTATCAAGGGTAACAATACCTTCGCCAATTTAAGAGGGTGAGTTGATGTACAAACTCCCATTTCTCCGAAGCTGGGCAAAAACAATCAGTCCTAAAAATTCCTTCCAGGTTTATCGCAAGGCTTTTTTAATTTTTGTAGACTCTTCTTTTGGCAAAAGTATTGTATAAATAAGTATTTTTTCATAAATATAAATTTGTCTTTATTAACCAACAGCAGAATATTAATTATTGCTTTCCACTCAACCGACCTGTTTGATAAAAATCAAGCAGGTTAGGGAAAGCTTTTTCTAGCAACCAGTTCCGCCCAATTTCTGATTCGGGAATATTTGAAGCAGCCATGTAATAACCACTTCTGTAAGCAGCTACACCTAAACAAGCTTGTAGGCTAGATATAGCCCGTGAAGAAACTGAAATAGCCATCAAATCTTGTATCCCACATTCCGCACCCTAACTGTCACAAGTTCATTAGTACTTAACTAATTTTCACTAAATAGTACTTATGAACTATAACGAGGAGTAGTATTTTAAAACTTAATAAGAATAATTAGCAGTAAACCAAAAAGTTTTTCTCCAAAGAGCGATCGCGGAAATACTTATATTTTTTGATACTTATTGATACACAATTATCTAACCAGCAGACATAGTATAAATGATGATTACTTATGATTAGTTGGTCGAGAAATGGTCAGAACTAACCTGACGGAAGAGTAAATAGATTTTTAGGTACATAAAATATGAAAATTTGAACAGATGTTGTTTACTCTGTTCTATCGCTATGTCTAATCTGAAAGAAATCGAAATTCAAAATCTAGACCATTTGGGTATAATAGCAGGGATTATAGACTCTATAGGCTTGGTGGAAATTATTAATGAATTAATCGGTCAAGAGCCAGGAGAGAAAATCAGCCCAGGACATGTGGTCAAAGCAATGAAATATCAATATCAAATTTGACTTCAGAAAGAGAATATATTCTGAATTTTCTGCCAGAGAATTGTCACTACTATTATAAATTGTAATCAGACTATATCGAAAACTTATTTGTGATAGAGACTATTAATAAAAATTAATAGTTAGAAATTATAATGGTTTTTAATCGACATCTCATAAGCTAAATACAAATATTTTCGTAACAATCATAAGTTTTTATCTATCGAGAAAACATAAATAATTATTGCTGCTTATTGAGAATATAAATATTATTTAGGCTAGGTCAATAATCTCCCTACATAAACAATAAAGTATTCTTTTACTCTCATTCTAGAGGCAATACTCAGTAATAACCCCTTTGTGACAGTTAGGGTGCGGAATGTGGGATAAACAGTATGTAGTTAAATTTGCTCTGTAGATAGAGGAATATTCTGAGCAACGTTAGTACAATTCTCTGCCGAGGATAACTATTTTTTACTAAAATTAGAATACGAACTTAGTATTTTTACAAGCTTTGGCTGTATGAATGCGGAATTTTTTTACAGGATTCCTTTGATGGCTTTAGGGTTACTCTGGCTGGCTTATGCCTTACTGGGGTGGTATCTTGCTGCTCATCATATTATTTGGTTAGTGGGAGCTTTTGTCGCTGCTATGGTTATAGCTGTAACACGCAAGAGTATTTCTTGGTTAGAGCGTTTAGTGGAATTTGGCTCTAAAGCCTTAGTTATCATCTTATTTTTAAGCACATCAATTGCTTTAGTAGCAACTTGGTCGTTATTATTTAGTCTATTTCTTATACCATTAGCAACTACGCTTTTAGCTGACTTGGAAATGCGTTTTGCTGGTTTCAACAAACTAGATTCATTTTGGATATTAACAATACTAGCAGTATTGGGTTTGGTAGTGGGTGAAGTAATAGATATTCTATTTTTTCCCAGTAGCAGATATTGAAGAAGAATTCAGAAGTCAGAATTCAGAAGTCAGAATTCAGAAGTCAGAATAATCTCTCTGCGTAGTAAAAATAAAATTATTGTAGGGTGTGTTAGGCGCATATTTTGAGATTAATGATTGCGAGAAATATGAACTGCGCCTTAACTGAACCGTATTGATAGATGGTGTACTTTTTATCGTTGTTTGCTGGAAGGATTTGGGAATGGAGTCAAATTTGGGGTTGTTGGTTGGTTAGCTGCGTTTAATTCCTCTTGCAATATTTTCTGATAAATCTTAGGCAAAGACCTACTAACAGAGTTAGTTTCTATGCCATATCCTAAACTCGTCCAAGTGGGAGAAAGTCGCCGCAAAACATCATTTAATTTTCCCTGGCGCAAGAGTTGAGAAATATTAGTTCCCCAAACTTTGGAATCATTCAACCAACGATAAACTACTATGTCTTGATATTCTGCTTCAAAACTATAATTAACCCAAAACATCAACCGCATTGGGTTTGGGTGATAGCGAGGCGCTATATTGTACCAGGTAGTGTTGATGATTTGATATCTACCAGCAGCAGTGGAACAATTACCTGTGTTGGGGCCTGTGACAATTCTGACGCATATCTGGGGATGTCGGCTGAGGTCGCTGACTTGTTGTCCACCATACAACAGAGAATAGGGACGGTTACCACTTGCCTCACTTGCCGAGATGGTTCGCATTAGAGCGCGAATATAAGGGTCGCCCTCTTTCATTACCAAAGGTGGCTGTCTAACTTCAAAGATTGGATCGGAAGGCGATCGCAATTCTCCTTGAATATACCACTGCAACAAATACACGAAGCCAAGAAGCGCCGCTATTGGCCCAATCAGTTTTTCAACACCTTTGAATTCAAAGCCTTTCAGAGTCCGACTCCTTGAAATTCGCTTTCTTTGCTAACAAAAATCATCGACGAACTCATTGTGACAAAGTTCACGCTTGTTGTCAGTTATCATTTCCGGTTCGCTGATTTTTTCGACTAGAGCAAGTGGGTAGAGACACGATTAACGAGAGAATATTTGTTTTATTTATAACTAGTGTTGCGTACTTAAACATTTTTCACTGAAATCTATTTTGAATTGGAATGGTGACTAAATACAGTAATTATGCCTTATTGAGTCGAAAACTGTATCTTGAGAAAGATATTGTGAGATTGTTATTATGTTTAAATTAGCACCCAGTTGTATGTATTTAAGTAGTAGTTGCTATACAAGGAGAATACATGTCCGAAACTACATCAAATTCAGAAATGCTATATCGAGTTCTCGGTAGTACAAAAGAGAAAGTTTCGGCTATCGGACTGGGTGGTTGGCATATTGGCTTGAAGCACATTGATGAGCAACTAGCTATCCGGATTGTTCGCACAGCGATCGATGGCGGCATTACTTTTATGGACAATAGTTGGGATTACAATGATGGAGTTAGCGAAATTCGTATGGGCAAAGCACTGCGCGATCGCTACCGTGACAAAGTGTTCCTGATGACAAAAATTGACGGTCGGTCTAAGAAAGCAGCAGCAAAACAGCTAGACGAATCACTTCAACGTTTGCAAGTTGATTACATCGATCTTGTTCAGCACCACGAAATTATTCGCTACGAAGATCCGCATCGAGTTTTTGACCCAGAAGGGGCGAATGCTGCCTTGATTGAAGCACGGGAAGCTGGTAAGCTGCGATACATTGGTTTCACTGGACATAAAGACCCCCACGTGCATCTGCATATGTTGGAAGTTGCAGCCAGTCATAAGTTTAAATTTGATACAGTGCAGATGCCATTAAATGTCATGGATGCACATTACCGGAGCTTTGAGAAGCTGGTTTTGCCAGAACTAGTTAAACAAAACATCGGCGTTCTCGGCATGAAAAGTTTAGGAAATGGTATACTTTTGCGATCAAATACCGTAAAGCCAATCGAGTGTTTACAGTATGCTCTGAATCTGCCAACATCGGTTGTAATTACCGGAATTGACAGCATGGAGATTCTCGAACAAGCCTTTACAGCAGTGCGGACATTCCAGCCAATGAATGACCAGCAAGTGCGATCGCTCTTAGAAAAAACGGCAAAAGCAGCATCAAGCGGCGAATTTGAGCCATTCAAAACTTCATCGATTTTTGACAGCACTGCCCAAAATCCAGATTGGCTGGGAGACGAGCCACAACGCATTCAGGAATTGATGCCAGCATAAAGCTAGGGAAGGGTGCGTTAACTCTTCCACATGCCGTGAAAAATTATAGTACCGCGCATTTGGATTTGCACACGTATGGCGGGTTTGCCTTTCATTACTTTCTCAGCAATAATTCAGATCAATTATGCCGAAATTAGCTAACTATTGGCAGCAGCAACCACCTCAAATGCGATCGCCATTGCTGCCAGTTTTTTGGTATCAATACCACGAACTCCATCTGGGAGTGCGATCCCTTCGACATTAATGCCGCCACGAGTCCCTGCATCTAAGTCATAGAGCAAACTATTGGTAACATCTAACACTTCATCAGGGATGGCAACAGGCGCACTGCGATTTTCCAGTCCCCTTGACTTAGCAATTGTTTGCAATGCTTTGAGAGAATTTCGTAAAGGTGTTGTACTAGCAATGATCAGGGCTTCTGAGATTCCTAAAGGTTCGCCAATGGTGAGTTTAAACCCGTCATCAGTCTGGGGAATTACCTGCTTTTGTTTGGCTTCTATTAACGCCGCATCATCTGAGGCTGACCAATTATTGGGAAAAATAACTGTCATTTCTCCTTGAGCATCAATTACCAAAATGCTGACGTAGAGAGGACTAGATTCGTTATTTGCAATTTGGAAAGTAATCTCAGTTCCTATTGGTAATTTGGCTACACCAGAATCAGAAGAATTGAGCGGCTGTGCTGGCGCTGGTTTATTTAGCTCTCCGGTTTCTTTTTTCACAGCACCGCGAATTGTGAAAGTTTCAGCAAACAACTCATTATTGACAGCGATATTCATGGATGCGGTGACTGCAATCCGCGAGGTGTTAGCATTTCCTAGTATTTGCTTGACAATTCTGGCTGCTAACAGTGATTTTAACTTCGGTTGCAACCGCTTTACTGCCTCAGTTACTGTTTCATTACCATTACCAAAAGAGGCCGGAACTATCTGATCTTGGCTAGGTAAAAATAAACCAAAACTGCCTACGGTGGGTAAATTAACTATTCGTTGTTTCTGTAATTGTTGATGTTTGACCTCACTCATGCGTCCAAAAATATATTGCACCTCAAAAGTCCCTAAGGGTTTGGGCTCAATGCGATTAATTGCTCCTAACGCTTGGGTTGCCTGCTGGGTAGTATTATTATCTAAGGAGTCATCTAGCCCAATTTTTAAAGTTAGATTGTTGGGGATGCTGCGGATGCGTTCTTGTAATAAAGTTCCTGGTTGAATTGTGGTTTGTGCCCTGGCAGTTGTTAGTAGTTTACCATTGGCAATTAATCCTTGGCGATCGCCTAACTTTACCAGTCCTCTTTCACCGCCTTTAGGATCTAAGACGGTTAAAATCATATCTTTTTTAAACGCTTCCAAACTTTGTGAATCTATGCCGCCGAGCCACAATTTTACTTGGTCTCCCTTGACTTGAGTAACCACAGCCTCTGCTGGGAGAGCCGAAAAGGAAGAGAAATAGATCGGTGCGTTGGTATTTTCTCTGCTAAAGTTTGTTTCTAATTGGGGATCTTGAAAGTTTCCTTGCTCTCTAGCTAGAACTTTCGTACTCCGAGCTACATTGACGATCGCTCTATTCACAGGTTCATTTCCACTTTGCTGCCATAGATATTGAGTTAATAAATAAGTAAAGGCTCCAGCATAAAAGTCATCAAAAGCTGCATCGGCGGCGTATTGTTCGCGTTTGGCGCTGGCGATGACAACTCCCTTAGCAACTCCTTTTCTGCGACGTTCGATAAATTGTTGTTGTGAAAGTCCGAGTTTTTTTAACCATTGTTGCTGATAATCGAGTTCCGCTTGACTCGGTTGCAGAAGTGAACTACCATCACGCGATCGCACCCGCAAATTCCCCCGTGTCCCACCGCCAGAATGACAGCTATCTAACACAACAGTAATGTTGTCTGTTTTCAGTGCAGACATCAGTAAAAACAGCGTGTGTCCCATAATGTCTTGGACTGCGCCACCAACAACCGGATATCCTGGCGGTAATTGGCTATCTATGGGTACAAAAGTGCTGTTGAGTCCATCAGGGGAATCGCGATCGCGATCTTCTACTTGTGAACCATGTCCAGAAAAGTGGAACACCACCACATCCCCAGGTTTAGCTTGATTAATCAAATGTTCTTCAAAGGCTGTGAGGATACCTTGACGGGTGGCTTGTTTATCCGTCAAGATGCGAATATCCTCTGATTTAAAGCCAAAGCGGTAAATTAATAACTCTTTCTGCAAAAGAACGTCATTTACACAACCTTTTAAAGCTGGGATGGTACCAGAATACTCATTTATACCCACCAGTAGCGCCAGTTTGCGGGGTGTACTTTGGGCGAGGACTTGGCTGTAGCGTTTCCCCTGCTGCATAATATCCAACTGGCTTAAACCCAATGTTGCAAAAGTGGAAGCACAAAATTGGAGAAAATGACGGCGTTTGATGTCAGACATAGGATTTTATTTATATCTTGCTAAAGTCGCTTTCAAAGATTGTATTTCTGGGTTGTGTGAGGTTATGCAAAATATTACAGCGCTTTTGGGTTGGTTTAAAGCACCAGACACGATTTATCGCGTCTTTGCGATCGATCATCGCCACTCACCCAAGAACGTAAACGCCGCCCAATAATTGGGATTACGCCATTTCTCCTGACGCCACATTTTCAATTGCGTCGCCCGCAACGCCTCATTTGCTGGCTTGCCTTGCTGCAACATTTGTTTGTAAAATTCCTGCATAAACACAGATGTACCTTCATCGCTAACTTGCCACAACGACACCACCAACCGTTCTGCACCTGCATACATTAAGCCTCTTGTCAATCCCACCAAGCCTTCACCTTGGATTTCCTTACCTAATCCCGTTTCGCAAGCACTTAGAACAATTAAATCGGCTGGATAATCAAGGTTAAACAAATCTGCTAAGCGCAGATATCCGCGGATGTCTTGACCTTGTTGATCTACCAGAGAAAGTACAATACCTGATAACTCTGGGTTGGCATCGTTGACAAAACCGTGAGTGGCAAAGTGTAAGATGCGGAATTGATTGAGGCTGCTGCTAGTAGCCCAAGTGTAGTTAGCCTCAAAATCAAAGACTTGCTGACGATTGGAGTTAGGTACAAGTTTTAAAATTGTCTCGGCTTCTTGGCGAGTACCAAAAATTCGTCCCCAACCTTGGGGATTGGAAATATCAGCAGAACGTTTGAGGGCAGAGCGTTCTAGCTCTATGTCAAGGGATTTTTGTTTATTTTGGGCATTGTTAACTCGCGTATCAGTAGCGCTGTATACTGGATCAGCGAGGATAGCCAAGGTTTTGGGTGCTTGTTTACGTGCAGCGAGTTCTTGGCGTTGAATGGCGATCGCTGAAGCAGAAGGTAGATTAACTATTTCATGGTTAACAAATAGCGGTTGGTAGTTAAAGTTGTTCCCTGATGCCGGAATATTTGGGATAACATCAATACCTCTTCTATCTTTATCTCCTGGAATGACCTCTCCCCCAGCCCCTCCCCTAGTAGGGGAGGGGAGTTTGTCTTTCTCCCCCTTTCCTTGCAGGGAAGGGGGTTGGGGGGTTAGGTCAGCCAACGCCGCAAAGGGAATATACTGCAAAGCCCCATCCGCAACAATAACTAAGCGTTTAGTGCCTAATTTATCTTTTACAGATGTGAGAATGAGTTGACTGAGTTCGGTAGCTGCTTTGTCAATGCGCCGAGTTTTGATGTCTGCACAGGGGTTTTCTTTATTTGTTACTGAAGGTGGTTTAGAACTTCTATGGCTGATGAGACAAAATAAATTGATGGCGCTTTTCTCTATCTCTTGTTTTTTGGGAAGTTCGTAAGTGTCGAGAGAATTGGGAGAAACCACCCATAAAAAACTGCGTTCTTCACCCAAGGAATACTGTAACAGCAGGGTGTCTTTATCGAGTTGTTGCTGAATTTGCGGTAAAGTCAGGGGTTGGGGATACTTCAGGTTGGCGTATTTTGGACTACTTTGGCGGATTTTGGTTTCTAGTTCCTTTTGTTGGGCTAGGAGTTGATCGATTTCTGTTTTCAACTTGTCAGCGTTGGCTTGAGAAACGGGGTCTTTAATTTTGTTACTATTAACTATCTCAAACCGCAGTTTTTCTCTAGCATCAATTAAGGCTTGTAAGCGGCTTTCCTCTGCTAGGAGTTCCGGGTTTGCACCTTTGCGGATATTGGCGCGTGCTTCGGTTAACAGTTCTACAAGTCCTCTAGCGCGAGAGCGATCGCTTGTTTCAATTGCTTTGACATCGTATCCTTTTGATGGGTCTTTTTTGTGCAGTTCCATCAAGATGTCGATTTTGAGTCGGTAATAATCTTGTACAGTGGCAAAAAAGGAGGTTCGTAAGTCTGAACTAGCGACTTCTTGGCGGATGTTTTCGATGATTGTTATTGCTTTATCTATCTCGGTGAGGGCTTGTTGTAATTGGTTGTTTTGGCGTTGGAGTTTGGCGATATTGTAGAGACTTTGGGCTTGTTCAGCACTAAAGCCTATTTCGTTATACAGAGCAAGTTGTTCTTGATAGGTTTGGATGGCTTTTTCTGGTTGTTTAAGGGCTGCGTAAGCTTCAGCAGTTGAGCCAATCACTATTCCCTCTAAGTCCCTATAGCGAGATTCTCGTGCTGCTTTTCTGGCTTTTTGAGAGGATTCTAGAGCCTGGGAATAATTTCCTTGTTTAATCTCAACTTGAGCAAAGATATCAAGTGTCGCTGCTTCTAAAACTAATTTAGACTCATCCATCTCTAGATTACGAGATAAAGCTATAACCTGATTGCCAAAATTAATTGCTTGTTGATAATCTCCCGCAGCAAAGTGATTTCTAGTAATACTCAATAGTGAAATGCCTTCATCCTGACAGTTTCCCGTGTTTTTGGATATAGACAAGGCTTGCTGATAAGAATTCAGAGCTTGTGGGTATGTTTGCAACTTACGATAAACATCACCAATCTTCGTCAGAGTACGAGTTTCACTGCCGCGATCGCTAATAATTTGCGAGATGGATAATGCTTGATTATAAACATTTAAACTCTCAGGATATGCCCCTAAAGACCAGTAAACATCACCAAGAGTCAACAAAGTATATGCTTCTGCTGGACGAGTTTTAATCTGACGTTGAATGTCTAACGCTTGATTGAGGCCATTAATCGCTTCTTGTTTTTTACCTTGTCGGTTGAGAATATCAGCGATATCAGTAAGTGTCTTTGCTTCATCAAGCTTACCGCCCATTATTTGTCTTAGTTTGAGTGCTTGTTGATAAACTTCAAGGGCTTTTTGATATTCCCCAACTCTGCCGTATGCTAAACCGCCAAGCATTTCTAGAAAAAATGCTTCACTTCCAAGATTCTCTAGCGTGCGGTATTTTTGAACTGTTTGTTTCCAATTTTCGATATTATTGTTGGTAGCTGCGGCAGAATTAGCGTTTGCTGATTGGTTAGAAGAATTATCTAATTTCTCAATTTCAGGAGGCTTTTTTATTGATGCTAATTTATCAGAACAAGTTGAACTTTGTAACGTCCTGTACATCAAATCAGATATGCTTCCTTTTCTCTTAAATTCTGGATCGAGATTATTAGCTTGTGTGATGTAATCAAAGCTTTTGTTGATTTCACCGAAATCGTTGAAGTAAAAAAAAGCAATATATTCGAGTGTTTCAGCTTGTTGGACGACATCACCTTTTTCTTTCCAGAAATCCAAAGCTTTGTTGTAATAATCAAGCGCTTTCTGTTTTTCCCCTAACTTTTGACTATAAATCTGTCCAACTGTACTAAAAACGAGAGGTGGCAAATCGAGACTTTTGGGAAAAAATGATGGCACTTTCAGAACCATATCGATCGCCTTTTCGTGTTCTCCCATCTTGTCGTAGACCAGGGAAAGTGAACCAGTGGCTGCTCCCTCACAATCGCGATCGCCTAAAGCTTGACAAATAGGTAACGCTTTCTGAGCATATTCCAAAGCTTTGGGATATTCTCCCCGAGCCCAGTATAGTTTGGAAATGCGATCGAGAGTATTGGCTTGTTTTTGGCGATCGCCTGCTAAGCCCCAATATTTTAAGGCTTCTTCCCATTTAGCAATGACTTGAGTAATGGGTGTGGTTTTTAAGTCTAACTTTTTGGCTTCGGCTTCTGCTTTTTGAGCCGCAGCCCGGTTGCTGTCTTGGGTGTTGGTTTGGGTTATTAGTTGAGAGGGTGTTGGTTTGGGATAGGCGCTGGCTGTTTGTGAACATAAGGATAAGCACAGCAACAGGATTAATCTTAGGGGGTGTGGTTGGCGCATATTAGCGTTATTTAATAGATAATTTATTTCTTGGAAATTTCTAACTACGGTGTACACCAAGTCTGAAATAGTTGACTCACCTGGGTTTCAGCATAGGTTTTACCCTACCCTAACCCTCCCCTTATAAAGGGGAGGGAACCGGATTTTATTATTTCCCCCCTTTATAAGGGGGGATTAAGGGGGGTAATACGACTTGTGTATACACCGTAGCCGCAAAGGGGAGAGGAATGGAAGGGAAGTTTTAAGAATAAGTCGCACATCGCGTTAATTTTAAAAAACCTACTCAGCTTCCCCAATGAGAGTAAAAGCTGCCCAATCAACGGGTTTCGGATTATTTTTCATCGTCGTCAGCATCGCCTGCCGTAGTGCTTGGGCTTTGTCAGGAGTTTTTTGCAGATTTTGATAAAATTCCGTCATTAATAGTGCTGTAGGCGCATCTGGAACCGACCACAGCGACACTAAAACACTGGGTACACCAGCACTAATTAAGGAACGAGATAAACCAATTACCCCATCCCCAGTTAGGCGTCCGCGTCCGGTGTCGCAAGCGCTTAAAACGACTAATTCGGCATTTAGCTTCAGATCGAGGATTTCTGAGGCTGTTAATAAACCATCATCTTTACCCGATGGTGTCAAAGCAATACCGCTATTTAATCCTTGGATATCATCAAATAAACCGTGGGTTGCTAAATGCACAAATCGCGCTTGGGGTAAACGCTGCACTACAGTTGTTTCTGTCGCTTTTTTGCCGATAAGAGGTTCGGTTTTGAGTAACTTGCTAATTGCATTTGCTTCCCGTTCTGCACCAGGTAAAGGTATTAATTGTTGCGGAGTTTCGCCGATTTTAGGTGCAACAAAAGGCATCGTCGGATTACCTACAATCAGCGTATCTTTCCCTTCTATGGGTTTTGTGCCTGTTTGTTGTTTCTGTTTGCGGGTTAAGTCTAAAACCTGAATTGATGGTGATGTGAGAAGAGTGTGTTTTTCAATCAGGTATTTACTGTCTGCGTTTTGTAATGCGGCAAAGGGGACGAGGAATAATGCACCTTGGGGAATGAAGATAACTTTTTCAGTTTCTTGTTTGGGAAGCAAGTCAGCGATGGGTTCAATCAGCAGTTTATGGAGTTGCTGAAATTTTTGTTTGGCTTTGGATTTATCAGGATTCTCCCTGGGAATAATACCACCGCGAAAAGGTGTACTTATTGCACCGATGGAGTTGCGGCTAGTGTTAACGAGTTTTTCCAGAGTTGTATTTTCTTTTTGCCACAGGGGTTTCAGGTCAGCTTTGCGGAAGGTAACTTCACCTGTGGGTTTGATTACCCAAATGTAGAGTTCTGATTCTTTGGTTTGTGGTTTACCTACAACTTTGAATTCCTCACTAATTATTGAGTATTGAACCAAGGTAGAATTTTGTGTCTTGGCAATTTGTTTAATTTCAACAATTGTGGGTAATTGGGGCGGTTTTGCTTCATTTTTACTATTATTAGATAACCGAGATGCTACTAACTCTACAAACGCTCTAGCGCGACCGCGTTCGGCAATTTCTAGTGCAGCATCAGGTTTATTTTGGGCAATTAAAGCTTTTTGCAGCAATTGGTAAGTTGCAGTTTGTGTTTCAAAAATTGAGACTTTATTAGCATCGCTTAATTTTGGTCGTAGAGACTCTAAAAGCTCTATTCCTTCGCGTAAAGTTTTTTCTGCTTCCGCCAATTTGTCAGATTGATAAAACGCGCTACCTATATATCTAAGAGTTCGGGCTTCACCCGCCTTGTCACCAACTTCTTTAAAAATAGCTAAGGCTTGCCCAAAAAACTTTAGCGCTTGAGGATACTGTGTTTGATGAGCGTAAACTCTGCCAATATTGCTCAGAGCAACTCCTTCTCCCGCCCGGTCGTTAACTTCTCTAAAAATAGCTAAGGCTTGCTGAAATAACTCTTGTGCTTGGGAATATTCACCTTGATTGCGTCGAAAATCTCCAATATTGTTGAGAGAAGCCCCTTCTCCCCGACGAATCCTAAGTTGTTTAAAAATAACGAAAGCTTGTTGATAATATTCAACAGCTTTAGCATACTGATCTACAGTCCGGTAATACAAGCCAATGGCGTTGAGGGTTAATGCTTCTTGTCTCTGATCGCCGATTTTTCTAAAAATATCTAAAGATTGCTGCAAGAAATCCAGCGCTTGAGGATACTGCCCTAGACTAGTATGAATTAATCCCAGGTCGGTAAGGGTAAATCCTTCACCAGACCGATCGCCTACTTGTCTGCGAATAGCTAAAGCCTGTTGATAAAACTCTAAAGCTTGAGGATACTGCCCCAAACCTTCATAAACTTTCCCAATATTGTTAAGAGCAGTTCCTTCATTCAAGCGATCGCCCAATTCTCTGAACATGTTTAAGGCTTGTTTGTAAAACTCTAGCGCTTGGATATAATCGCCTAGCGTGCGTTGAACTATAGCAATGTAATTGAGGCTAAGTGCTTCGCCTTTGCGATCTCGAATTTGCCGATAGATAGCTAGTGCTTGTTGAAATGACTGTAATGCTGCTTTATATTGACTAGTCTGAATCTGCTTATCACCTTGCTGATACAATCGGTCTGCTTCAGCTTTGCGGTCTGCTGCTGTTTGTGCCAATACCTGCGACGCTTGGAATAGTGGAGGCAAATTGGCGATGGGTTGTGAGATAGTCAAGATGAGAGTGATCAATGCGGTTAAACTAAGTTTGCGATCGCGCATAGATTTTAGAGTCACGAGTAAAGTAGGGAGTTTAAAGAGATATACAGCGCTTTTGGGTTAAGTAGATAACTTTAAAAACCTACTCAGCTTCCCCAATGAGAGTAAAAGCTGCCCAATCAACGGGATTAGGGTTATTTTTCATCGTCGTTAGCATCGCCTGCCGTAGTGCTTGGGCTTTGTCAGGAGTTTTTTGAATATTTTGATAAAATTCCGTCATTAATAGGGCTGTAGGCGCATCCGGAACCGACCAAAGGGATACTAAGACACTGGGTACACCAGCACTAATTAAAGAACGAGATAAACCAATTACCCCATCCCCAGTTAGGCGTCCGCGTCCGGTGTCGCAAGCGCTTAATACGACTAATTCGGCATTTAGCTTCAGGTCGAGGATTTCTGAGGCTGTTAATAAACCATCATCTTTACCAGATGGTGTCAAAGCAATACCGCTATTTAATCCTTGGATATCATCAAATAAACCGTGGGTTGCTAAATGCACAAATCGCGCTTTGGGTAAACGCTGCACTACAGTTGTTTCTGTCGCTTTTTTGCCGATAAGAGGTTCGGTTTTGAGTAATTTGCTAATGGCATTTGCTTCCTGTTCTGCACCAGGTAAAGGAATTAATTGTTGCGGAGTTTCGCCGATTTTTGGGGCGACAAAAGGCATTATCGGATTACCTACAATCAGCGTATCTTTCCCTTCTATGGGTTTTGTGCCTGTTTGTTGTTTCTGTTTGCGGGTTAAGTCTAAAACCTGAATTGATGGTGATGTGAGAAGAGTGTGTTTTTCAATCAGGTATTTCCCGTCTGCGTCTTGTAATGCGGCGAAGGGGACTAGGAATAATGCACCTTGAGGAATGAAGATAACTCTGTCGCTAGAATTTTTGGGTAATAAGTCACCGATGGGGTTGATTAATAATTCGTGTAAACGCTTTAAATTATTTTTTGCTTTGGGTGCATTGGGGTTGTAAGTTACATCGATGCCGCGAAAAGCTGTACCTCTTGCACCGATGGAATTGCGGCTGGTAGTAACGAGTTTTGCAAGAGTTGTGTTTTCTTTTTGCCACAGGGTTTTCAAGTCAGCTTTGCGGAAAGTAACTTCACCTGTGGGTTTGATTACCCAAATGTAGAGTTCTGATTCTTGAGTTTCTTGTTTACCCTGATTTTTGAAGTAATTATAAATAATTGAATATTCAACGAGAGTGGAATTTTGTTGTTTGGCAATTTGTTGCAGCAGCGCTACTGTAGGTTTTTCTGGGATTTGACTTGTATTTTTGTCAGACAAGCGTGAAGTCAATAATTCCACAAACGCCCTGGAACGTCCCCGTTCAGAAATTTCTAACGCTTCTTTGATTTTATTCTGAGCAATTAGAATTTCTTGTAATATGCGGTAAGTGCGAGCTTGTTGTTCAAAAATTGAGACTTTGTAGCTATCATTCTTACCCAATCTTCCCCTGAGAGATTCCCAAACTTCAATCCCAGCGCGGAGGGTTTTTTCTGCTTCCGGGAGATTGCCAGATTTTTGGTAAGCTGGTCCTAGATTGTTCAGAGATTGACCCTCGCCCAAACGGTCTTTGATTTCGCGGGCGATCGCCAAAGTTTTCTGTTGGTAATCAATCGCCTTAGCGTAGTCTCCCAGAGAATAGTAAGTAATTCCTAGATTGCTCAGGGCATAACGCTCACCTAAAGGGTATTTGATTTCTCGGGCGATCGCCAAGTATTGCTCGTGGTACTCAATCGCCTTAGCGTAGTCTCCCAGGGAATTGTAAGCACCTCCCAGATTGCCCAGAGATGTACCCTCGCCTTTGCGGTCTTTGATTTCTCGGGCAATTGCCAAACTTTTCTGGTAGTACTCAATCGCCTTAGCGTAGTCTCCCAGGGAATAGTAAGCATTTCCCAGATTGCCCAGAGCAGCACCCTCACCTAAACGGTATTTAATTTCTCGGGCGATCGCCAAGTATTGCTCGTGGTACTCAATCGCCTTAGCGTAGTCTCCCAGGGAATCGTAAGCATTTCCCAGATTGCCCAGAGATTGACCCTCGCCTAAACGGTCTTTGATTTCTCGGGCGATGTCCAAACTCTGCTCGTGGTACTCAATCGCCTTAGCGTAGTCTCCCAGGGAATGGTAAGCATTTCCCAGATTGCCCAGAGATTGACCCTCGCCTAAACGGTCTTTGATTTCTCGGGCGATCGCCAATCTCTGCTGTTGATAATCAATGGCTTTGGTGTAGTTTCCCAGGGAAAAGTAAGCAATTCCCAGATTGCTCAGAGCACCACCCTCACCTAAACGGTATTTGATTTCTCGGGCGATCGCCAAGTATTGCTCGTGGTACTCAATCGCCTTAGCGTAGTCTCCCAGGGAATTGTAAGCTGCTCCTAGATTGCCCAGAGATTGACCCTCGCCTAAACGGTCTTTGATTTCTCGGGCGATGTCCAAACTCTGCTGCTGGTAATCAATCGCCTTAACGTAGTCTCCCAGGGAATTGTAAGCATTTCCCAGATTGCCCAGAGCAGCACCCTCACCTAAACGGTATTTGATTTCTCGGGCGATCGCCAAGTGTTGCTGGTGGTACTCAATCGCCTTAGCGTAGTCTCCCAGGGAATAGTAAGCATTTCCCAGATTGCCCAGAGCAGCACCCTCACCTAAACGGTATTTAATTTCTCGGGCGATCGCCAATCTCTGCTGCTGGTATTCAATGGCTTTGGCGTAGTCTCCCAGCGAATAGTAAGCACTTCCCAGATTTCCCAGAGCAGCACCCTCACCTTTACGGTCTTTGATTTCACGAGCGATCACTAATCTCTGCTGCTGGTACTCAATGGCTTTGGCGTAGTCTCCCAGGGAATCGTAAGCAATTCCCAGATTGCCCAGAGATTCTCCTTCCCCTTTACGGTCTTTGATTTCACGAGCGATCGCTAAACTTAAGGAGTGGTACTCAATGGCTTTGTCGTAGTCTCCTTTTGCATCGTAAGCAAGTCCCAGATTGCCTAGAGCGGCACCCTCAATTGAACGGTCATTGATTTCACGAGCGATCGCCAAACTCTGCTGCTGGTACTCAATGGCTTTGGTGTAGTCTCCCCGGTAATCGTAAATAACTCCCAGACGGCCTAGAGTTTTTCCCTCTCCTTTACGGTCTTTGATTTCTCGATAAATAATAAGTGCTTGTTGCCAAGACTGTAACGCGGCTTCAAATTGGCTAATTTTATACTGCTCAAGACCTTGCTGCGACAATCGGTCTGCTTCTACTTTCCGTTCTGCTGGCGTTTGCGCCAATACTTGCGACGCTTGGAATAGTGGAGGCAAATTGGCGATGGGTTGTGAAATAGTCAAGATGAGAGTGAGCAATGCGGTTAAACTAAGTTTGCAATCGCGCATAAATTTTAGAGTCAGGAGTAAAATAGGGAGTTCAAAAAGATATATCTCTCATCTGCTGAAGGATATGCAAATTCGATCCACTGTGGAAGAGTGAACAAAAGCGATAAGCCTGACGGGATGGCTACGCTTACCGCCAACAGCTTGGTTTGCGATCAAGGGCGGTTTATTATTGTGAGTGTATTGTAAATCAAGGTGTCTCACCCGTTTTACAAGAAAATTTAGCGATCGCAAGATGGGCAAAAGCCAATAAATACAGATGGTAAGCTGGAAAGTAGATAACAGTTAAATCGGTGATGTCTCATGAACGTTGTCACACCAAAGCGATTTACTATTGACGAATATCATCGGCTGATTGAACTGGAATTTCTAAAGGAGAGCGATCGCATCGAGTTGATTCGCGGAGAACTAATTCAAATGGTAGCCAAAGGCACACCTCATACATTTTGCACAACTCGGCTTTGTAGACAACTGGATCGATTGCTGGGCGATGCGGCTGTTGTGCGTTGTCAAGAGCCAATCATACTACCATCAGATAGTGAACCTGAACCAGATGTGGCGATCGCACGGGGAAATGAAACTGACTATCTTCCCCATCATCCTTATCCTGAAGATATTTTTTTAGTGATTGAAATTTCCGACTCAACCCTAAATTATGACCAAACAACAAAGTTAGAAGTGTACGCAGAAGCCGGAATTTCTGATTATTGGATTGTCAATTTAAATCTTCGCCAACTTGAGCGTTATAGCCAACCTTATCAAAATGCTCAAGGCAAATTCAATTATCTGGGCAAGCAGATATCTTTGCCACATCAGTCAGTGGCGATTCCTGGATTTGAAGATGTTTTATTAGACTTGAGTCGGATTTTTCCTACGGTTGTAGGTGCTTAGATTTGTAGGTTGGGCTTAACGTGTAAGAACCCGACAAAACCTAAAATTTTAGGTGTTGGGTTTCGTACCTCAACCCAACCTACGAATTGAGCGATTTTTCGATTTGGCGAAGATATTGTCAAATTCAATTTTTTTAATGAACCGCCAACGCGTAGCGTCTCGTAGAGAAGGACGCCAAGGACGCAAAGACAAGAAAGAAATGCTTAACTGAATTGTATTGTCTTATCGCCCCTTTTTCACCGCCTGCACCGCTGCATCAGCGTTGACTAATCCTTTACCAAAGAAGTACTGCTGACCTTTAATTGAGGAAGGAATTGCACCTTTACTTTGTTGTGAATCATATAATTTGGCCTCTTGTGAAGACATACTCAATCCTTGATAAGTGGCTGTAGATTTGAGGATACTAACCAAGCGGTTTCTGCTAATTTCTCTATTTTCTCCTTTCATTAATGCCACTATCCCCGCTACAGCTGGCGAAGAGAAAGAAGTACCCTGCACCCACCAGTATTTACCTTTAGGATCAAGCACAGAAGACCAACGAGATTCAGGATTCGGGATACCTTGCCAAAAAGCATCCAGCCAAGTACCGCCTGTGGTGGGAATTCCACCCAATAATCCTGGTGTATTTAGGTCGCCTCCGGGTGCAACTACATCTAATCCTTTACCATAGTTACTGTAGGGCGCACGATTACCGAGAATATTAGTTGCCCCAACTGCAACTACTCCTGTGTAAGCGGCAGGAAAAGATACTTGGCTTAAGTTTTCGTTGCCAGCAGCAGCCACAATTACTAGTTTAGGATGTGCTTTGAGAACATCTGCGATCGCTTCTTCTTCTCCCGGAGTTGGCAAACTACCACCCAGACTAAGATTAATGATATCAGCACCGCGATCGGCAGCATAGCCAATGGCTTCAATGTAGGCAGAAGGACTATAACTGCCATTCAACCCAAACAACCGCACTGGTAAAATTTGAGCGTTGGGAGCCACGCCTACTACTCCTTCACCATTTTGCGGTTTAGCAGCAATGGTTCCACTGACATAAGTGCCGTGAAACTCCGCGCCTATTTTATAAGTGCGAAAAACGTAACGTAAAACACTAGCGATTTGTTCTAGAGAGTAATCTGGGTTGTTTTGCTTCACCTCTAGGGCTTCTTGGGGGTATTGCTGAACTAATTTGGCGTCAGATAATTGGAAGGTATCTTGAAATTTGGCAGCGAGAATAGCCAGTTCTACCGGGCTGATGCGAGTATCAGCATCACCGTTTTCGCAGGGATCGCTGCTATCATTGCTTGTAGAAAAATCCCAGCCGTGGACTTCCCCAGGACATTTATCAGCAGCTTTCACTGTATACAAATTATCTGCCAAATCGGGATGATCCCATTGAATCAAACTATCTATAACTGCCACAACTACACCGCGTCCGCCGTTGCTACGTTTCCAGGCATCTGTAACCCGAATATCTGTGCGAGGTACAGCCGATTTTGTCGCTGCATTTGGTTTTTGCAGACAAGTTTGCAGTGATTCCCAGCTAGATATCTCCTGTTGCAGACATTGTTTGAGGGGTAAGCTATCCAAATGCCACGCGAATCCTAATAAGCTGGTTTTTGGGGAAATGCTTCTGGTAGATTGGGGACTGGGGACTGGGGATTGGGGACTGGGGACTGGGGATTGGGAATTGGGGACTGGGGATTGGGGATTGGGGATTGGGGATTGGGGACTGGGGGCTGGGGATTGAGAACTAGGTAAGATTTTTCCGAATCCCCAATCGCCAGCCGCCTTCAGATTGGCAACTTGTTTACTCGCGGTTTGGAGATTTTGGTCAGTAATGGATTGGATGAAGTTGGGTGTGGCAGAAGTAACTCCCTTGACTTCGTTTAGCTGATTGGCAGTAGTGAGAATTTTTGTGCCAGTGGCAACAGTGGATTTAACTATATAGCGATCGCGGTTAAAGCGCAATGGACGGACGATGGCTAAATTATTTTGCTCTAAAATTGTCTGTCTTTGAGCTTGGGTCACCTTAGCATCAAAGCTGATGATAATTTCGTTAGGGATAACGATAATTTCTTGGCGTTGGCTGCGACTCAGCACTGGTAAAGTAGTTTGCACATAAGGTTGCTGTTGAATATTCTGCTGCACAGCATCCCTAGTTCCCGTTGGCAAACTAACCACTGCATAATTTTCGCCCAAAGGACTAACCCTTGGTGGAGTAGTTGTGCGAATACTACTCTGTAAGTCTTGCTGGAGTTGGAGGTACAGGGGTGGGGCTGCGAGATTACGAGTTGCTACTTTTTTAAAGGCAACTGCGATCGTATCTTGGCGTTGGTTTAGGGAAATGCGTTGTCCTTTATACAGGTAAAATAAATTACCATCCTCTTGGGTTTGAGCAACTGCGGTAACTTGTGGTGGGAGAGAGAATATACCCAAGCCAGACCAAACAAAACCAGTTAGTAAAATGCCAGATGTAATGCGTTTCATAAGTGTTTAGGAATTTACAAATATATATCTCTTGTCGGTGGAAGGATATGCAAAATTGAGATTGCAAAGACGCGATAAATCCCCCTTTGTAGAGACGGCGATTTATCGCGTCTGTTGTTTGAAACAGCGATTTATCGCGTCTGTTGTTTGAAACGGCGATTTATCGCGTCTGTTGTTTGAAACAGCGATTTATCGCGTCTGTTGTCTAAGAGCGATCGCCAAGATTGTTCACGATTCCCCAATCAAGGTAAATGCAGCCCAATTTAAGGGTTGGGGATATTTTTGCATTGTTGTGAGCATGGCTTTTCTCAATGCCGTAGCTTTGTCAAGCTTTTGTTGCAGATTGTTATAGAACTCGGTCATTAGAAATGATGTGGAATTATCATCAACAGCCCACAAGGAGACAATGACACTGGGGACACCTGCGCTAATTAAAGAACGAGATAAACCAATTACACCATCACCAGTAATGCGTCCGCGTCCGGTGTCACAAGCACTGAGAACGACTAAATCTGCATTTAGCTTGAGGTTTAAGATTTCTTCGGCGGTGAGCAAACCGTTATCTTTATTGGAGGGAGCAAGAGCGATCGCACTTCCCAATCCCCGGTTATCATCAAGTAAGCCGTGGGTAGCAAAGTGAATAATTTCGGCTTGGGAAATCTTCTGTAAAATAGCGGTTTTGCTGGCTTGCTTACCTGTTAGAGCTTGCGTTTTGAGGATTGAGGCAATATCTTTAGCTTCCTTTTCGGCCCAAGGTAAATCTTTTAATTGTTCAGGGGGTTTTCCTGGTTCCAACTCCACTTTTGGCATCGTCGGATTACCGACAATTAAAGACTTGGCATTTAACGTCTCTACACGTCGTTTTTGCTTGGATGTGAAATCCAATACTTGAATTGATGGCGCTGTGAGAATAGTGTGTTTTTCAATTAGGTATTTATCTTGGTCATATTGCAACGCGGGGAAAGGAACAAGAAATAACTCACCTTGAGGGATAAAGATAACTCGGTCATTGGGGTTACTGGGTAGGATATCTGCAATGGGTTTAATGAGCAATTCGTGCGATCGCTGTAATTTTTGCTTTGCTTTGGTTGCATCAGGTTTGGCACTCACGTAAACAGCACCGCGTCCTCTGACACCAATGGATTGACGACTCGTGGTAACGAGTTTTGCTAATGTTGTATTCTCCTTTTGCCACAGGGGTTTGAGGTCAGAAGAGTGAAAACTCACTTCACCTGTGGGTTTGATAACCCAAATATATAGTTCCGATTCTTGAGTTTGCAGTTTGCCATCAACTTTGAATTCATCAGTAATAATTGAATATTGAACCAGGGTTGCATTTTCGTTTTTAGCAATTTGTTTAATCTGTTCAATATTCACTGCTGGTAGTTTTGATTGCTCTGTTTGATTAGGGGATAATCGTTTATTGAGTAAATCAATAAAAGCTCTCGCCCTACCACGTTCAGATATTTCCAAGGCTTCAGTGATTTTATTCTGAGCAATCAACACTTCTTGTAGGAGGCGGTAGGTGCGAGTTTGCTTTTCAAAGATAGATATTTTGTTGGCATCGTCTAATTGAATCCGGAGGTTTTCCCAAATAGCGATCGCCGAACGCAAATATTTTTCAGCTTCAGCAAATTTACCTGCTTGGCGAAGATAATTAGCAAGATTGTTTAAAGCATTACCTTCAGCTTCTTTATCTTCATTCTGTTGTGCTTTTGCTAAACTTGAAGAATGAAACTCAATTGCCTTTGCCGTATCGCCAAGTGCAAGATAAACATTACCTAAGCCTCCGAGTGCTTCACTGGGAGTCAATTCCAAAGCTTCTTTGTAATATTGAATGGCTTTGTTGTAGTCGCCTAAAGAATAGTAGACACTTGCCAAATTAACTTTAGTTTTAGCAATGCTAGAGGCGTTGTTGTCAATAGCTAATGCTTGCAATAAGTCTTGAATTGCTTCGTTATATTTACCTTGAGCGATGTAAATATTGCCGCGACTTTGTAAAACTTCTGCTTTGAGTTGTGTGTCTTGGTACTGCTCTAGAATTTTTAAAGCATCATTGTAATACTTAGTTGCTGTTTCATAGTCAGCTAAGGAATTGTAAACATTTCCGAGATTGGCGAGGTTATTGACTTGTCTTTGGGAATAGTTGAATTTTGTGGCAATTTCTAAAGCATTCTTGTAGGATTCGATGGCTTTGGTGTAGTCGCTGAGGCAATAATGAGCTTTACCGAGTTGTTCAAGGATGACAGCTTGGTTTTCGTTGTCGGAAATTTCTTGATAGATTTTTAGAGCTTTTTGCCAAGGGTCGAGTGCTTGGGCGCAGTTGGGGGCGTAGAATTCGAGATCGCGTAGTCTGTCTGCTTCCACTTTGGGGGAAGACGGAGGAGAAGCTAGACTTAGAATCGCTAGCTGTTTACCAGAGGTGTTCCACACGCGAGAGGTTCCGTCATCCGATGCGGTAACAATCTGCTTACTATCTGGGCTGAAACTAGCACTATTAACGTAATCTTGATGCCCTTTAAGTTCTACTAGCAGTTTTCCAGTTATATCCCACACACGAGCAGTTTTGTCAGCTGATACAGTAACAATTAGTTTGCCATCCGGACTAAAATTAGCACTCAATACCGAGTTAGTATGACCTTTAAGTTCTGCCAGTAGTTTGCCAGACAAATTCCACAAACGGGCAGTCTGGTCTTTGGATGCAGTGACAATCAATTTTCCATCAGGACTGAAATTTGCACTGCTGATAATATCTTTATGACCTTTAAGTTCTACCAGTAGTTTGCCAGATATACTCCAAATACGAGGAGTCAACCCTTCTGATACTTCAACAATCAGTTTTCCATCTGGGCTAAAATTAGTACTGGCACTAGAAGTACGAATAAAGCTGCGATCCCCTTCTTTCAATTCGGCTAATAACTTGCCAGAGATATCCCATAAGCGTGTATTGTCAAAAACGGATGCTGTAACAATCAACTTTCCATCTAAGCTAAAATAAGCACTTTCAACTTCGCCTTGATGCCCTTTGAGTTCTGCTATCTGTCTGGCAAACTTATCCCACACACGAGCAGTTTTGTCCTTCGATGCAGTGACAATGAACTTTCCATCTGGGCTAAAACTCGCGCTGTTAATACCTAACTCGTGACCTACCAATTCCAACAGCAAATTACCTTTGGTGTCCCATATACGAGCGATATTGTCGCTAGATGTGGTGGTAACAATTAGTTTTCCATCTGGACTAAAAATGGCATTATTTATGTCTGGGAAAAAAATGCTTTCGTTAATGTTACCTTGATACCATTTTAGTTCAGCAATTAGCTTACCAGATAGATCCCACATACGGGCAATTTTGTCACGAGATGCAGTAACAATCAGTTTTCCATCGGGACTAAAAACAGCACTGCTAATCTCAAATTCAGTACCTTCTCTAAATTCTGCTAGCAGTTTGCCTGATATATTCCATAATTGCGGTATCTTATTCGTAGATACAGTAACAATCCTATTTCCATCAGGAGTAAAATTAGCTCCATAGAACCCTCCTTCAATTTCTGCAAGCAGATTGCCGGAAGTATCCCAAACGTATACACTGTTGAATTCAGATGTAGTAACAATCAAATTCCCATTTGGGCTAAAATTTACTTCTGAGATACTTGTTGGATGTTTTTGAAGTTCCGCCAACAGCTTTCCAGAAATGTCCCGTATCCAAGCTGTGTTGCCCGATGCAATGATAATCTGTTTTCCATCTGGACTGAACTTAAACAAAGGGCTAAAAATAGCATCTTGATTTCCTGGTATTTCAGTTAACAGCTTGCCATAAATATCCCAAATACGCACAGTTTTGTCATATGATGAAGTAGCAACTAGCTTTCCATTCGGGCTAAATTTCGCAGTTATAACTCTATCTTTATGTCCTTTAAGTTCAGCCAATAACTTTCCAGACAAATTCCAAATACGAGCAGTAGCATCTTCAGATGCAGTCACAATTAGCTTTCCATCGTGGCTAAAATTAGCATCATAAACTCTATCCTGATGACCTTTGAGTTCTGTCAGTAATTTACCTGAAATATCATAAATTTTAGCATCGATAACTATCTGTTTGCTGTTTGGGCTAAAACTGGCAGTGTTGGAGTATCTATCAAGGACTGCTAGTAATTTGCCTGAAGAATCCCACAGGATAGTATCATCATCAGATCTAGTAACAATGTGCTGTCCATCTGAGCTAAAACTAGCCTGAGTCACATAGTTCTGATTTCCTTTAAGTTCTGCCACTAACTTGCCTGAGATATCCCACACGCGAGCCGTGTTTTTATCTGATGGGGTAATAATACGCTTGCCATCAGAACTTACACTAATGAAAGCATAGGGATGTTCTACTTGACCTTGAGGTTCTATTGTTTCAGCAGAAGGTATTTCGGCAAAAGTCTGTTTATTGAAATACTTGCTGTTGAGATACCAAATACGAACACTTTTGTCATCTGATGTAGTAATTATTTTCTGTCCATCAGGGCTAAAGTCAATACTGCTGATATTGCCATGAGGAGCTTTAATTTCTGCTAGTAATTTGCCAGAGATATTATGTATAAAAAGAGTTTTTTGATCCCAGCCTTGGGTTAAAATAAGCTTTCCATCTGGACTAAAATGTGATTTCAAACCAGGATATGTTAGTGTAAAGCCTTCTAGTTCCGCCACAAGTTTGCCAGATAAATCCCATAAACCATAAGTTGTTCCGGTAGAAGTTTCCCCACTAGACGCAATTAGCTTTCCATCCGGACTAAAACTGGCAGAGGTAATGCTTTGAAGGACTGTCAGTAGTGAACCTGAAGAATTCCATACATAGACTTTAGCACCATTAAAAGATGCGGTAATAATGTGCTGTCCATCAGGACTAAAACTGGCATATTCAATATCTTTTTGATGTCCTTTAAGTTCTGCTATTTGCTTACCTGAAATATCCCACACATATGCAGTTTTACCTGAAAATGTAATAATTTTTTTTCCATCCGGACTTAAGTCAGCGCCAAAACCTTTGATTTTTGTTAGCAGCTTACCAGATATATTCCATATAAAAAAAATATCGTTTTGACTACTTGTAATAATACACTGTCCATCCGGGCTAAAGTAAGCCCCTTGGATTAAATTTTCATTATCTTTAACTTCAGTTAAAAGCTTGCCAGTTTTGTCCCATACCTGAAAATAACCCATATCTGAAGTAACAATAAATTTGCCATCGGGACTAAAATGTGCATATTTAGCACCCTTCCCATTTTTGTTAAATAGTCTTACTTGTTGACTAGAAATATCCCACAAGAGGACGGAATTATCTCCTGATCCTATGAGGATCTGTTTACCATCTGGGCTAAAACTAATAGAGCTTATTTCTCGGGTAATGTTAAAGCTTCGTAATTCTGTTAATAATTTTTCCGCAGCATTCCACATCCAAGTAGTACCGTCAACAGAAGCAGTCACAATCCACTTTCCATCTTGGCTCCAGTCAGCACTATTAACACTTCCCTCATGCCCTTGCAACTTTCCTACTAACTTCCCTGAAGATTCCCAAATTAAAGCAGTGTAGTCAACAGATGCAGTAACAATCTGTTGATTGTTTTGACTAAAACTTGCACTGAGTACACTATTTTGATGACCTTGCAGTACTGCCAACTGCTTGCCTGACACATCCCAAATACGCGCAGTTTTATCATCCGATGCAGTAACAATTTGCTTACCATCTGGACTAAAACTCGCACTCCAAACTGTGTCAGTATGCCCTTTTAACTCCGTTAGCAACCTCCCTGACAAATTCCACACCCGTGCAGTTTTATCAGCAGAGGCGGTAATTATCCGCTTGCTATCTGGGCTAAACTTAGCACAGTTAACAATGTTTTCATGCCCTGTAATTTGTGTTAGTTGCTTGCCGGAAATATCCCAAATACGGACGGTTTTATCTGCACTTACCGTTACTATCTGTTTACTATCCGGGCTAAAATTCGCACTATAAACATTACCTTGATGTCCTTTTAGCTCAACTAGCTGTTTGCCTGAAACATCCCAAACACGAGCAGTACCATCAAAAGATGCGGTGACAATCAACTTCCCATCCGGGCTAAAATTCGCACTTTTAACATTGCCTTGATGCCCAACTAATTCTGCTACCTGCTTTCCTGTAAAATCCCAGATACGGGCGGTGTTATCAGCACCAGCAGTCACAATTAACTTACCGTCAGGACTAAAACTAGCGCTGTTAACACTACCCTCATGCCCTTTAAATTGTCTCTCTTCTGCAAAGTAATCAATAAAACTTCCAGTGACAGTCTCAGTTTGCTGCTGATTTGGTGTTTGCGCTAACACCTGGGGCGCAAAGAAAAATCCGGAGAAATTCTGCGGCCATGTAGGTGTAATTGTTATCAAAAAAGCACTCAAAGCGATTAAAATGATTCTGCTTGTGCGTAGGCGTAGCCCGTCGTAAACATCGCGCATAATTTACTCACTTCACCTGTAACTAAGACTCACCAATTAACGTAAAGGCTGCCCAATCTCTTGGTTGTGGATACTTCTTCATCGCAAGCAGCATGGCATTTCTCAACGCCACCGCCTTATCGGGATTTTTCTCCCACTGTCGATAAAACTCTGTCATTAATTCCGATGTTGGTGAATCAGGAACTTTCCACAATGAGACAATTACACTCGGCGCACCAGCAGTAATCAAAGCACGAGATAATCCAATTACTCCATCACCAGTAATTGTTCCTATACCCGTGTCGCAAGCACTCAAAACTACAAGTTCCGCATTGAAGCGTAAATCCACAATTTCCGCAGGAGTGAGTAAACCACAGGGCTATTTCATTCTAAAAAGCTGCTTGAGTGTGTCTAGTCCAAAAGAACATAAACGTTGAGCTTGTGCCATATTTTTAAACATATTGTTTCGGTATAAATTGAGTGAAAAATTGCGAGTGAGCGCAAAAATCTGAGGTAAGGGTGTAGTGCGAATTCGGGATGCATCTTCACCTTGGGTAACGTCCCGAACGTAATGAACTTTATTCTCAACACCCCAATATCCTCTGATTCGTTCAGCTATTTGTTGAGCCGTTTCAGTTAGAGATGAAATGTAATAACGAGTCTCAGTAGTTACTTCAATTACATTGTGTGTGAAAACCTGACGTTCTGATTTGACTTGAATCAAAGTGGTAAGTCCAGGCCAAGGACGAATACCATCAAGATTTTGACAAATACTGACATGTCGCTTTTCGATTCGACCATGACCTTTATTTATCTGCTCAAAAGAAAATTCCGGTGTAAAATTAGTTTTGATATCTTTGAATAAACTAGGTTGATTCCCTTTCAAGGCAGCAATATAATCATTGCCACTGTTGATAATCAACTCACAAGTTTTTTTTGTGTATTAATAGCATCAAAGGCAAAAACTACTCCCCTGAGAGCCAGTTTCTCAATCAACTCAGGTAATGCTTTTATTTCGTTGGTTTTGGCATCAACTTCAAACGGTTCTAAAATCAATCCTCGCTCTACAAGGTAAGCACTGACCAACATAATTGCTGGGTGGGAATCAGAATGTGGATTATCATTTTCTACTTGATATGAGCCTTTGAGGACTTTACCATCCATACCAACAGTTTCTCCAGGCAGTGGTTTGATGTCAAAGAAATTCGCAAGGCATACGGAATACTCTTCGTAATTTATGTGTAATAAATTACGACGGACTGTACTGTAAGAAGGAAGCCTATTCTTTGTCGGTTTCAAGAGGTCTATCAACTCCTCACGGTAGCTTGAAATCCAATCTCCAATTGCTAGAAATCCTTTATTGCCTGCGGCGATCGCCAATGTGAACAGCGCAAGACATAATGGTAGAGTATGTCGCTGTCCGGCGCGGCGACGGGGGTCTTCTAGACCTGCAAAAGCTTTGATAATTTCGATTTCAGACACGGTAGTAGATACTTGAAGTAGAGCTGGCGATGAATTCTACCATATTGCGTCTACATTTAGAATGAAATAGCCCTGGAGTAAACCATCATCATTATTAGTAGGTGCAAGGGCTATAGCAGCTTTGATATTTTGACTAGGATCATCTAATAATCCATGCGTGGCTAAATGAATAATCCTAGCAGTTGATAATTTTTGTTTGAAAGCTGCTTTTGTCGCATCCTTACCAGTAATGGCTTTAGTTTTAAATAAATTAGCAATAGTTAATGCTTCGATTTCTGCACCTTTAAGTGGGTCAAGTTGTACAGATGGATTTCCCACTTTGGGCATAATAGGATTACCCATAACTAACACATCTTTACCCGTAACCTTTTGACGTTGTTGACGAGTCAAATCTAGAATTTGAATAGCTGGTGCAGTGAGGATAGTGTGTTTTTCAATTAAGTATTTTTTATCTTTATCTTGCAGTGCTGCGAACGGTACTAAAAACAGCGAATCATGAGGAATAAAAATTACCTTTGCTTCTGGATTAGTGGGGAGAAGAGAGGCAATAGGTTCAATTAATACCTCATGTAATTTCTGTAAATTGCGTTTTCGTACCGGTTTATCTGTTGGATCTACATTTATCCCACCCCCTCTTCCAGCACCAATAGAGAGGCGACTTTCTCCCACAAAGTCTGCTAAAGATGCATTTAATGATTTGAAATCTACTGGTTTGAACTCTATTTCACCAGTTGGTTGAATTACCCAAATGTAGAGTTCTGAATTATCCCATACTAGCTTGTCATTGTTATTTGCATCATTATATCTAGGAGGTTTAGGAACAGCATATTCTACAATTGTGGCGTTTTGTTCTTTAGCAATTCTCTGAATATCTGCAATTTTTGGTGGCAACACATTCGGAATTTTTAAGTTTAATTTACTCTGATTTTTGCTGCTAACTCGTAAGGCTAGTAGATTAATAAAAGCTCTAGCTCGACCACGTTCAGCAACTTCTAAAGCCTCTGAAAATTTATCCTGACTAATTAAAGTTTTTTGCAACAAACTATAAGTATTAGCCTGGATTTCAAAGATAGAGATTTTATACTTATCATCTAATAAATCCATTCGAATGGCATCAAAAACATCTATTGCTCTATATAAAGCAGTTGTGGCTTCAGGTAGGCGATTAGCAAGAAAGCCAGTTATACCAAACTGTTTAAAAACATTTGCTTCTATTAATTTTTCGTCAGCTTGATTAGCAAATTCTCCAGCTTTTTGATAATATTGAAAAGCTAAATCATATTGTTTTTGCCAGTCGTAAAACTCGCCAACTACAAAAAATATGTATGGTTTAAATTGAGGGCTATCAATTGGTGTAATGATTTCTATAGCTTTTTGAAAATATTCCTGAGCCAGCTTATATTCTCCCAATTGAGTATAAGCAGCACCAACTTGAGCCAAGTGGAAAGCGATAAAATCTGGAGTTCCTAAGGCTTGGGACTGTCGCAAACTCTCTAACGCTTCTTGTAATTCTTTTTTTGCTTTTTCTAAATCTGCCGGAGATTTAGCAGCTTTATTTAAAACTGTTCCTTTGTTTGATAAACTTTTGGGTAAAGGATAATTTAGTTCAATAGACTTACTATCCTGACAAGCTTTTTTACTAGCTTCCGGTTGTCCAATAAGTTTGTATACTAAACACAAACGCAGATATGTTTGTTTCATTCCAACTTTGATTGATTCTGTTATAAACTGTTTAGCAGGGGTACTAATTTGCTGGGATTCTTGAAGGGCTAATTCCAAGATTTTTAATGCTTTTTTGTATGAATCTAATGCTTGTTCATACTTACTAGCATCAGCATTAATATTACCAAAATTGATTAATAGCCATCCTCGTTGTACATCCTGTTCGAGCTTATTGAAGGGAGAAGTAGGGACTTCTGTTTCGATAATTTGTAAAGCTTGCTTATAGGCATCCAATGCCTTCTTTTTGTTACCCCATCTGTAGTAAACATCACCTAATTTACTGTAGGCTAATCGTGCTTGAGAACGAAAATTTTTATCTGTTGCAAAAATCTTTAATGCTTGTTCAAAACTTTCTATAGCTTTGGCAGATGCTTGCTGAATACCTTCTGTTGATTGAGTATACTGACTATTGAGATGGTATAGGTCTCCCATGCCCAAGAGAGCTTTTCCTTGTCTGGGGCGATCGCCTATTTCTTGAGCAATTTTTAGACCCTGTTGATAATATTCAAGAGACTTATTTAATAATTTCTTTGCTGCTGGGTCGCTATTCATTCTTTTAGCTCCACCAAGAGAGTAATAAAAATTACCCAGATTAATAATAATACTCGCTTTAAGTTTATTTTGACGGAGTTTATCTTCAGCAGTACCATTAGCTTTTTCTAGAACAATTAAAGATTGTTCTAGAAAATCAAGTCCTTTTGAAGTATCAGAAACAATATAGATTGCCCCTAGACTTTTGAGGGCGATCGCTTCTGTTTCATAGTTCTTATTTTCTCGCGCTACTGCTAATGCTTGTTCGCAGTATTCAACTGCACGCCGAGAATTTTTTAAATGTAATTGAACCAGCCCTAAATTATTTAAAACTTTCGACTCTAAAGTGCGATCGTTAATTTTTTGAGCAATTTCTAAAGCTTTTTGATAATAACTAATGGCTTGGCTATATTCCTCAAAATTATCATTGTAAATATTGCCAATATAATTAAGTGTTTTACCTTCTCCCTGTTGATCGTGAATTTCACGATATATAGATAAAGCTTTCTCAAAAGCTTTTAAAGCAGCTTGGGGTTGATTATTTTCATCGAGTTCATTACCTTGTTGAAGTAGCTTATCTGCTTCAGCTTTTCGGGGATTTGGATTCTGCGCTAATACCTGTGATATCCCCATTAGCTTAAACTCAAATGTAGCTAAAGGAAATGTTAGGTAAAATACCAAAGATAGAAGAGTGAAATTTTGCCAACGGTAGATCATAAATTTTCTCACAATTTACTATTACTACAACAAACCAATCAGGGCTATTTCATTCTAAAAAGCTGCTTGAGTGTGTCTAGTCCAAAAGAACATAAACGTTGAGCTTGTGCCATATTTTTAAACATATTGTTTCGGTATAAATTGAGTGAAAAATTGCGAGTGAGCGCAAAAATCTGAGGTAAGGGTGTAGTGCGAATTCGGGATGCATCTTCACCTTGGGTAACGTCCCGAACGTAATGAACTTTATTCTCAACACCCCAATATCCTCTGATTCGTTCAGCTATTTGTTGAGCCGTTTCAGTTAGAGATGAAATGTAATAACGAGTCTCAGTAGTTACTTCAATTACATTGTGTGTGAAAACCTGACGTTCTGATTTGACTTGAATCAAAGTGGTAAGTCCAGGCCAAGGACGAATACCATCAAGATTTTGACAAATACTGACATGTCGCTTTTCGATTCGACCATGACCTTTATTTATCTGCTCAAAAGAAAATTCCGGTGTAAAATTAGTTTTGATATCTTTGAATAAACTAGGTTGATTCCCTTTCAAGGCAGCAATATAATCATTGCCACTGTTGATAATCAACTCACAAGTTTTTTTTGTGTATTAATAGCATCAAAGGCAAAAACTACTCCCCTGAGAGCCAGTTTCTCAATCAACTCAGGTAATGCTTTTATTTCGTTGGTTTTGGCATCAACTTCAAACGGTTCTAAAATCAATCCTCGCTCTACAAGGTAAGCACTGACCAACATAATTGCTGGGTGGGAATCAGAATGTGGATTATCATTTTCTACTTGATATGAGCCTTTGAGGACTTTACCATCCATACCAACAGTTTCTCCAGGCAGTGGTTTGATGTCAAAGAAATTCGCAAGGCATACGGAATACTCTTCGTAATTTATGTGTAATAAATTACGACGGACTGTACTGTAAGAAGGAAGCCTATTCTTTGTCGGTTTCAAGAGGTCTATCAACTCCTCACGGTAGCTTGAAATCCAATCTCCAATTGCTAGAAATCCTTTATTGCCTGCGGCGATCGCCAATGTGAACAGCGCAAGACATAATGGTAGAGTATGTCGCTGTCCGGCGCGGCGACGGGGGTCTTCTAGACCTGCAAAAGCTTTGATAATTTCGATTTCAGACACGGTAGTAGATACTTGAAGTAGAGCTGGCGATGAATTCTACCATATTGCGTCTACATTTAGAATGAAATAGCCCTGCAAACCAATGAGAGTAAAACTTGCCCAATCTCTGGGATTTGGGTATTTTTTCTTAGTTTCTAGCATCGCATGACGCAAGGCAACTGCTTTGTCTGGGTTTTCAGTGAGTTTTTGATGAAACTCTGTCATCAAAAATGCCGTCTCCCGATCTGATACAATCCATAAAGAACCAATCACACTGGAAACTCCTGCGGCGAAGAAAGAACGAGATAAGCCAATCACACCATCAGCAGTAATTTTGCCTAATGCTGTATCACTTGCACTCAGCACAACTAAATCAGCTTTTAATTTCAAGTTCAGAATTTCTTCAGATGTTAGCCAGCCATCGTCTTGTGCTGATGGCGCAAGTGCGAGTCCGTAAGGTGTTCCTAATGAGTCAGGACATGTTGCTAGGTGAATAATTCTGGCTTGGGGCATTTTTTGCACTACGGTGGTTTCTGTGGCTGCATCACCAGTGAGTGCTTGGGTGTTCAATATACTTGCAATATCTTTTGCTTCCTGTTCTGCGCCTGGTAGTTGCGATAGTTTGTGTGGAGGTTCACCAGGCTTCAGAGAAGTACTAGGCATGGTAGGATTACCGACGATTAACACGTCCTCTGGAGATGTTCTACGTAAAGTCTGACGCTGATACAGTAAATCCAATGCTTGAATTGAGGGTGCAATGGCGATGGTATGTTTTTCAATCAAGTATTTACCCTTGGCATCTTGCAGGGCTGCAAAAGGTACGAGGAATAATTCACCTTGTGGGATAAATATAATGTGTTCATCGGGTTGAGTTGGTAAAAGGTCTACAATGGGTTTAATTAACAGTTGATGTAGCGTTTGTAATTGGTTGTTTGAGTTATTATTTTTGTTAGGAAAAGTCTGAATACCACCTTTGAGATTTCTTTCTCGGAAATCATGAAACTGACGACTATCCTTAATTAAATCACCTAAAGATGTTTTCTCTTTCTGCCATAATGGTTTAAGATCAACGCTACGAAAGGCGATATCACCTGTAGGTTTAATCACCCAAATATACAATTCTGATTCTTTAGTTTGTTTTTTACCATCAAGAATCACTTCATCATTCATGATGGAATATTGCACAAGTGTGGCATTTTGTTGTTTAGCTACTTGTTTAATTCGCTCGGTATTTGGCGGATTAACTTCTGATATTGATAATTGCTGCGCTAATAAGTTTACTAATGTCCGATTACGGCTGCGTTCAGAAACTTCTAAGGCTGCTTGATATTTGTTTTGAGAGATGAGAATTTTTTGTAATTGATGATAAGTTGATGTTTGAGTTTCTAATGTTGTTTGTGCCAAAAGTTTGGGATGTTTGGCTAGATTAGACAAGGAAATAGTTGCTAAGATAATTAGGCTAATTGAGGTGATTTGAAAAATTGATTGTTTTTGCATATTATTGAAGGAATTTATCACGCAGAGGCGCAGAGGAGCCAGTGCGTTGGGCGGGTTTCCCGACTTGAAGCATCTGGCGTCGCGCAGAGAGGTTATTGAGTTAATCAGATTCGCCTATGAGAGTAAATGCAGCCCAATCGAGAGGATTGGAATATAGTTTTTTTGTTGTCAGCATTGCTTGTCTTAGCGCGACAGCTTTATCAGGATTTTGCTGGAGGTTGCGATAAAATTCACTCATCAATGAGGCGGTGGATTTATCATCTACAGACCATAGAGATACGATGACGCTAGGAACTCCGGCTGTAATCAAAGAACGCGATAAGCCAATGACACCATCGCCTGTAATATTCCCACCTCCGGTATTGCAAGCACTGAGAACCACGAGTTCGGCGTTGAGTTTCATGTCCAAAATTTCGCCTGATGTTAGGAAACCGTCGTCTTTAGGCGAAGGAGCAAGAGCGATCGCACCTGGTACCCCAAATCCTTTAAAATCATCAAGTAAGCCATGAGTAGCAAAATGGATAATCCTGGCTTTGCTCATTTTCTGGACAATTGCTGTTTCTGTGGCTTTGCTACCTATAATCGCTTGCGTTTTGAACAAATCTGCAATCTGAACTGCTTCAAATTCTGCACCAGCAAGAGGTATTAAATTTTCGTTGGTGATGGGAATCTTAGCTGTGGTAGGATTACCAACCACTAAAACTTCCCTACTCCCCACTCCCAATTCCCTATTCCCTACTCTTTGCTGGCGGGTAAACTCCAAAACTTGAATTGCAGGCGCAGTCAGAATAGTATGTTTTTCGATTAAGTATTTGCCTTCTTCATCTTGTAGTGCGGGGAAGGGAACGAGAAACAGTGAGTTTTGGGGGATGAAGATCACACGGGCATTAGGATCTGTGGGAAGATATGATGCGATAGGTTTAATCAGTATTTCATAGAGTTTTTGTAACCGTTTGCTTTGATTACCCCCACCTGTAGGCTCGACTTTGATACCTCTAGTTCTTGCACCTATAGATTGACGGCTAACAGTCACCAATTCTTCCAGAGAAGTATCTAGAGATTTTTTCAAGTCAACTTTCTCAAAGGCAATTTTACCTGTAGGTTTGATTACCCAAATGTCAAGTGCTTCGTCCCCTATAGTTGAATATTGTACGAGGGTTGCGTTTTGCACTTTGGCAATGTTTTGGATTTGTGGGAGTGTCAGAGGTTGGGTATTTAATTGAGTATTTGGTTTCTCTAATTGCTTTGATGCTAATAACTCAATAAAGGCTCTGGCTTTAGCGCGATCGCTCACTTCTAGTGCAGAATTAATTTTATTCTGGGCAATTAACGCTTTTTGCAGAAAGCGGTAGGTTTCGGCTTGTTTTTCAAAGATGGAAATTTTCTGAGCATCAGTTAATCCATTCTTTCGCAAATCCTCCCAAATCTCAATTGCAGTAAATAGCGTTTTTTCAGCATTTTCATATTGTCCTAAGTTATCGTAAGCTGAACCAATATTATTAAGATATGTTCCTTCTGCCGCTTTATCACCGACTTGTTTGACAATTACTAAAGCTTCCTGATGGAATTCCAAAGCTTTGGCATACTCTCCCTGGTTGTAATAAACCCCACCAATATTATTAAGAGTTATGCTTTCACCCGCTTGATCGCCGATTTGTTTAAAAATAGTTAAAGCTTGCTGATAGATGTTCAAGGCTTTTGTATATTGTCTTTGCCTTTGATAAACTTCTCCAATATTATGGAGAGTTTTGCCTTCGCCTGCTTTGTCACCAATTTGTTGGAGAATAGTTAAAGATTCCTGATAAAACTTCAATGCTTTATCATACTGTTCAGAATTGTTATAAATAAAGGCAATGTTGTTCAAAGTTTTACCTTCACCTGCTTTGCTACCAATTTGTTGGAGAATAGCTAAAGCTTGCTGATAAAACTTCAATGCTTGATCGTACTGCCCCAAATTGTCGTAAACAGAGCCAATATTATTGAGGCTTTCTCCTACCAACGCTTTTTGATTGATTTGTTTGCGAATAGCTAAAGCTTGCTGATAAGCTGCCAAAGCTTTGGCGTACTGTCCTTGATTATTGTAAACAAAGGCAATGTTGTTGAGAGTTGTTCCTTCACCCGCTTGATCAGCAATTTGTTTGAAAATAGCTGAAGCTTGCTGAAACAATCCTAAAGCTTTGGTATACTCTCCCAAATTACGGTAAACATCTCCAATATTATTGAGAGTTGCTGCTTCTCCCCATTTGTTACCGATTTGTTTGAAAATACTTAAAGCCTGCTGATGTAATTCCAAGGCTTTTACATATTGCCCTTGTTTGTTGTAAGCCAATCCAATAGCGTTGAGAGTTGTTGCTTCTTCCTGTTTATTGGCAAGTTGTTGGAGAATAGCTAAAGCTTGCTGATGCAATTCCAAGGCTTTGGTGTAATTTCCCTGGCTATTGTAAGTCAATCCAATATTGTTAAGGGTTGAAGCTTCCCCTACTTTGTTACTGGCTTGCTTAACAATAGCTAAAGCTTGCTGATAAGCTTCCAAAGCTTTGGCATACTCTCCCAAACCATTATAAATCTTGCCAATATTATTGAAGGTTGTTGCTTCCTCCATTTTGTTGCCAACTTGTTTGTAAATGACTAAAGCTTGCTGATAAAATTCCAAGGCTTTGGCATACTCTCCCCAACTGGAGTAAACTGTGCCAATATTGTTCAAACTTAGCCCTTCAAATAGTTTGTCATCGATTTGTTTGCTAATGGTTAAGGCTTGCTGATAAAACTCTAAAGCTTTGGCAGATTGTCCCCAACTATTATAAATATTGCCAATATTATTAAGAGAAGCACCTTCTTCTGCCTTTTCTCCAATTTGTTTAGCCAAAGTTAAAGCTTGCTGACAAGCTGTCAAAGCTTGGGGATACTGTCCTAAATTTACGTAAATTCTCCCAATAACGTTAAGAGTCATTGCTTCTATCTTTCCGTTGCCATTTGTTCTGAGAATGGGAAGTAATTTTTGAAATGTTTGTAATGCTTCTTGTAACGTACCATTCTTATATTGTTGAATACCAATTTGCAATAATTGCAAAGCTTCAGCACTAGGCTGTTGTGTCGTTTGCGCCTGCACCACTAAGGGAGAGGAGAGTGGGAGACAAGGTGACAAGGTAACAAGGGGAAATAGGACTGTAGCAACGGTAAGGTATTTCAGGCGGTGGCGCATAGACGAATTCTCAGCAGACTGACTCAGTGGTGTATATCTCTAAGTTTTCAGAGGATATTTCAATAAAAACCGGATTTTACGAACAAAAAATTGCAAAACCCGGTTGCTGCATAGGTTGTCACAATTATGTAATGGGGTTTAACTCTCTTGTATCTTCTCAATTGCATCGGTGGCTTTTTGGGCGAATTCCTGATTCCCCTCTTGTTTAAACAGTGTGAATGCTTTCTGTAAATCAGCGATCGCTCCTTGTTTGTCTTTTAAAGCAAAGTTTGTCAAACCTCGGAAATAATAGGCATAGGGAATATCGGGAGTAATTTCCAAAGCTTGATCAAAATCTGTCTTTGCTGCTTGATATTCATCCAAACCAAAATTACCTAATCCTCTACCAAGGTAGGCATAAGCATTTTTAGGTTCAATCTTCAGGATTTGGTTAAAATCTTCAATTGCTCCTCGATAATCTTTTGATTCTATCCGCTTAAAACCCCGTTTAAAGTATGTTTCGGTATCATTCTGATTTTCAGTTTGCGAGTTGGGAACTTGTGCTATGACTTGTCGAGTGCTGAACAAGCTTTTAGCTTCAGCCTTGGGTGTAAAAGTCAGTGTTCCAAATACTAGAATTGCTGCTGCTAATTTCAAACCTTTCATTGTTGTATCTCCTAAAATCTTAAATATTGCAGAGGTTTTCTTGCTGCTCACAGGTATATATCTCTGAGTGTTCAGAGGTTATGCAAAATCAGAGCTATTTGCTAACGAGTTGCCGAATTATTACCCTTTTATTTCGGTACGTCACACAAGTTATCGATATTTTTGATCATCTTCTGCAATTCATCTGAGCGTAATGGCACAGAATAAGCTTGCTGTAAGGCATCTGACCACAGGTTAGAATCAGCAAAGTACTTGGCTTTAGCAAGGGCGATCGCCTCAATATCTGCTCCTTGTGCTTGCAGTTGATTTTCTAAAGTCTTCAATTCTGCGGTAATGCGATCGCGCTGTTGTGTCTCCATGATTTGAAATGGGACGAACTTCGATGAATTGACCACCCATTTATAAGTTTCACCTGGTTGCAATGGTTTACCTGCATAAGTTATATTCTGAGTTTCTGTTACTGGTTGATTCCATAAATCTTGCTCACTATTGATTGAACGCACTGCTATTGTTTGCGCTTGACCTTTCCAAATAAATAAGGGGCGATCGCTCCAAACAATTCTAAGTTTATCGGGTGCATCTGGAGAAACCATGCAGACATTATCAGTAGGACGAGAACCACCTTTACGCGGTTCTACAGGAGGTTTCTTACTAAAAATAATTCGGGAAATATTTGTCCAAGAAAAAGTTTGTTGTATGGAACTTTTTTTAGGAGGTGTCACTTGATTAGATAGAACAGGTGCATTACTCAAAGCGATCGTTGATAGCACCAAAGTATGTAATAAAAGTTTATTCATGACTTTTCCTTTTGAAAACAGTAGGTAAAACGTAATACCACAATGCTACTGTTGGTAAAAACCAAGGTAATAGCATTGCAGCTGACCAAATGTAAAATTGTAAGCTAACCAGTCCATACAACCCTGTAATAATACTGGGCAATATTAACCATTGCAATGCAGAATACTGCTTTCTTGGTTGCAGTAAATATATAGTTTTGCCTAGCAATATTGCTATCCCAATCATCCATAAATCGGGAATTGGCACAACTAATCTCTGCGTCAGGAAATGATGCACTATGTAAGCGTGATATTCACCGCCTGTAAACACTTTGCTTTTGTTAATGGGATTTTGTTGATTTCGCCAGTATTTGATAGCTGGTGGTGACTGTGAATCTTGAAAAGTATCATCACCATCTTTCACAATCCCAGCTTCGTGATATCCTCCCGGTGCAATAATGACAATTTGCTGTTGTAAGCTTTGAGGAATATCTCGATTTTCTAATAATTTCCAGGCAGGAATGGAATGATATACCTGATGAGGGGGAATAGAAAAGTCAATGATTGGGTGTAACCAACTTTGCTTGATTGAATAACTCAAAGCTGTAACTAATTGCAGGTGCGATCGCTCTGATTTTAAAATTGTTTTATTAGCTTTATTACTATCTTTTAAAAAATCATTAATCTTTTGAAAAAAGTCTATTTTACTGTCTTTTTTTGGCTGCGGCGCGTTAGGAATTTCTTGTAATTGATGCCCAAGAGCTAATAAGCTAGCAAAATGCCAAGGCTGTGATTGAAAATCATCATGGGGTAACAATTCCATATACCAAGGATAATTGTCAATTTCCCCTTCTAAACTCCAATTAAGACTAGCAATTTCAGGTAGTACCCTCAGCCATGCGTCATCATTAGAAGTTGCAGAAAACACAAACAATGTCGGGTTAGGTGAAGATATAGCCCTTTGAATAGATTTGGCAAGAATGCGATCGCCTTGCTCTTGAGGCCGATCCAAGAGATAATCAATACCGATTACCTTAGCGTTATTAGCCGTCAGTCGATCAACTAGACTCGCCAAATACTGACGATTCATCGGCTTAGGATTCGATATTTTGGCTTTTCTAATGGACTCTTCGTCAATTTGCACCAAGAGAACTGGCGGCGGACTTGCAACATTTGCAACTTGACGGGTAATTTGACGATAGAAAGCCTGTACCAATACACGCCCTTGTAATAAAAGACTTTGCACTGGCTGTAGTAAACTAATTATTAACACAACTAAAAGTGCGATCGCTTCTTGACGATTTGGTTTCAAACTCTGAAAAACTTGCTTGATACCAAAAGGTTGGAGGCGAAATAAGTCTGCTTCTGGATGGCGAAACAAAGAGGGAATTAAGTAAGCACTCGGATAAGTGAAATTCTTTTCTAACTTCAGATATTTCGATGCTGCTAATAATGATTGATGGACATCTTGATATTGAGCTAAAGCTTGGATAAATTGCAGAAAAAATTCTCCAGCAACGCGATTGTGAATTGGTTCGCGCATAACTGCAACCTGACTTAATCCTAAATCAATGAGTTTATTAGCAATACTTAAACCCTTGCAAGAATTAAAAATAGCAAACTGTAATCCTCTTGATTTAGCAGTAATTAATGCTTGTTCTATCTCACTAATTAATAAAGCCACATTGGGAGCGATCGCTATTTCTCCCCCAGTCAAATTTGTTTCATTACTGTGACCTGCAAAGAATAAAATATCCCAACCAGACTGTGAGGCGATCGCCTGAACAATTTTAGTTTTTAATTCAGTAATGCTTTCGTGTGGTTGCCAGCCAATAAAAGTAATTTCAGCTAATGATTCTAGGGAACTTACAGCTGATTTTTCTGTTTTAAAATCTAAACCACTTTTATCTCCTAAAATTACTAAAATTTTAGCTTTACGGGCATTATAAACATTATTATTTACTGTTTTCCGCCTATTTATCGGTGTGCGAACAATCCGAATTTTACTAGAATCAAGAGCAAATTCTGTGCCAATTTCCCAGACTTCCCACGGTAATCGTGCTAACTCTAGAGGATTGCAAGTTATAAAAATATCAATATAGGGATTATCGCTGTTTTTGGAAGCTTTGGCGATCGCTGCCCGAATTTCATATAATTCTGCACTACGTAACCAGTGATGAAATTCATATAAAAGTTGTGTTTCCGCCTGTACTAAATGCGCGTGCCAATCAACATTAGGTGCAGTAAAACTACCAATTTCTTCTACCCTTCCTCGCAATTGAGTATTATAAAACCGGAGATAAATTCGCTGCCATTCTTGGTACAGCGCCGTCATATTTTCAGGATATGCGAGTGTGACACCAATATTCTGTCCCACACCCCAAGATAATTCAAATGAGCAAAATTTATCAAACTGTTGAACTTTCAGATAAAAATTATAACCAGTCATAATTAAAAACTAATCGCCAATAGACACCACCAAAATCCACTCTAAACTCTTTTCCTTCCCTCTGCGCCTCTGCGTGAACTAAGATTCACCAATCAACGTAAAAGCCGCCCAATTAACAGGCTGAGGATGCTTCTTCATAGTAATCAGCATCGCATTGCGTAACGCCGCCGCCTTATCAGGATTTTTCTCCCATTGCTGATAAAATTCCGTCATTAATTCTGACGTAGATGAATCAGGAACTTTCCACAAAGAGACAATCACACTAGACGCGCCAGCCGTAATCAAAGAACGAGATAATCCAACCACACCATCACCAGTAATTGCACCTCTACCAGTGTCGCAAGCGCTTAACACCACTAACTCTGCGTTGATTTTTAAATCGACAATTTCCGCAGGGGTAAGTAAACCGTCATCGTTACTAGTGGGTGCAAGAGCGATCGCACTTGGTATACTCTTATCAGCATCATCCAACAATCCATGCGTTGCTAAATGAATAATCCTGGCAGAAGATAACTTTTGTTTGAAAGCCGCTTTTGTTGCATCTTTACCAGTAATAGCTTTAATTTTGAATAAATTAGCAATAGTTAATGCTTCCTTTTCTGCACCCAAAAGAGGGTCAAGTTGCACAGGTGGAATCCCAACTTTTGGCATTGTCGGATTGCCCATAACTAACACATCTTTACCTGTCACCTTTTGGCGTTGCTGATGTGTCAAATCTAAAACTTGAATAGCTGGTGCAGTTAAGATAGTGTGTTTTTCAATCAGGTATTTGCCATCTTTATCTTGCAGTGCAACGAAGGGAACTAAAAACAGCGAATCGTGAGGGATGAAGATAACGTGTTCATCTGGGTTAGTCGGGAGAAGAGAGGCGATCGGTTCAATTAATACCTCATATAACTTCTGCAAGTTTTGTTTTTTAGTAGATTCATTTTTGGGTTCTACCTTAATACCCCGACCCCCAGCACCAATAGATAGACGGCTTTTGTTTACTAGTTGTGCAAGTGGTGTCTTTAATGATTTAAGGTCTACTTGTTTAAAGGCAATTTTGCCAGTTGGTTTTATCACCCAGATATATAAATTTGATTCATTAACTGAATATTCAACAAGCGTGGCATTTTGTGCTTTAGCAGTTTGCTGAATTTGCTCAATATTAGGTGGTTTGATAGCTTGTTGATTGTCGATATTTCCAGATATCTTGGAGGCTAATAACTCAATAAAGGCTCTAGCTCGACCTCGTTCAGATATTTCCAATGCTGTGTTAGTTTTATTTTGAGCAATTAAGACTCGTTCTAGAAACCGATAAGTTTGAGGTTGGATTTCAAAAATTGATATTTTTTGGTCGTCCGATAATGTTTTTGTTCGCAGAGATTCCAAAACCTCGATAGCAGCAAATAAGGTTTTTTCTGCATCTGCATACTGTCCCAGATTGTCGTAAATTAGCCCAATATTGTTGAGAGTTCTGCCTTCACCTGCTGTGTCACCAATTTGTTTGCGAATCGCTAAGGCTTGCTGATAGAACTCTAAAGCCTTGGCATACTGTCCCAGATTGCTGTAAACTACCCCAATATTGTTGAGAGTTGCGCCTTCACCTGCTGTGTTACCAATTTGTTTGGCGATCGCTAAAGCTTGCTGATAGAACTCTAAAGCCTTGGCATACTGTCCCAGATTGCGGTAAACTGCCCCAATATTGTTGAGAGTTATGCCTTCACCTGCTGTGTCACCAATTTGTTTGCCAATCGCTAAAGCTTGCTGATAGAACTCTAAAGCCTTGGCATACTGTCCCAAACTGAAATAAACTCCCCCAATATTGTTGAGAGTATTCCCTTCACCTGCTGTGTCACCAATTTGTTTGGGAATCGCTAAAGCTTGCTGATAGAACTCTAAAGCCTTGGCATACTGTCCCAGATTGTCGTAAATTAGCCCAATATTGTTGAGAGTATTCCCTTCACCTGCTGTGTCACCAATTTGTTTGCGAATCGCTAAGGCTTGCTGATAGAACTCTAAAGCCTTGGCATACTGTCCCAGATTGCTGTAAACTACCCCAATATTGTTGAGAGTTGCGCCTTCACCTGCTGTGTTACCAATTTGTTTGGCGATCGCTAAAGCTTGCTGATAGAACTCTAAAGCCTTGGCATACTGTCCCAAACTGAAATAAACTCCCCCAATATTGTTGAGAGTATTCCCTTCACCTTCTGTGTTACTAGTTTGTTTACGGATTGCTAAAGCTTGCTGATAGAACTCTAAAGCCTTAGCATACTGTCCCAGATTGCGGTAAAGTACCCCAATATTGTTGAGAATTGTGCCTTCACCTGCTGTGTCACCAATTTGTTGGAAAATCGCTAAAGCTTGCTCAAAAGTCTTTAACGCTTCTCGAAACTGGCCTTTATTTAATTGTTGAAGACCTAATTCATTTAGCCGCAATGCTTCATCCCTGTGTTCTTGCGTTGTTTGCGCTTGTGCAGTTAGGGTAGTTTGCACATTTCCCCTTATCTGTGATTCAGCAACGCCTACAGGTAAAGACAGGCAAAGCACTAAAGTAGCAATAGAGAGGGATTTGAGACGGTAATGCACGAGAAGCAGTCCTTCAAGCGGGTGAGAGTAAATTACTCGCTAATTCTCTATATCTCTCATGCTTTAGGAGGTTATGCAAAAAATTTTGTATCACTTAATTCAAGGTATTGTGACTTCGCAGGTAGTTAGCCCCTGGGAGCGTTTCACAAATTTCTCATCAAATGTATATAATTGGACTTTGGACAAAAAGAAGTTTGTTCGCGAGTCACACTCGCGAACAAAAAACTAGTCATCAGAAATTACCCCAGTTATTTTACAAACTGAGTCAGACTGAGTTAAACGCCTAAAGCCTAAGAAAATTTATGCGGCTTTGACTTTAGCGAGTGTTGATTTTGACTTCTTCTTGACAACAGGATGCTTAGTTCGTTGTGTTTGAACTTGACCTTGAACTCGACCGATGGAATTTCCTCTGGTTTTGGGAGAACGAGCGGGTGTACCAATCTCTGAAATAATTCTCTGAAAATCGCGTTGCACTACACTTGGAGTGGCAATTTTATCATTGTTTTGTTCTAAATAACGCTCCCATGGCCTGGGTAAGTGTGTTGCTAACTCCCTTGCCGCCCACAACTGTACGTAAGCTAGGATTACTAAATGTATCCAATTTTCCTCATGCAAAACATCTGGAGTTTGAAACTGCGTCATCAACAAACGCTGCTTGCTAAATCGCAGCATGTGTTCAATATCAAACCTTTGTCTATAGCAATGGTTTGCAACCGTAGGTGAGATTTCTCCACGTTGCTCACCTATGACAATTAACCACATTGGTTTCCAGAGAGATTGATTAGTATCATCAGTCACATGAATTCTGAGCAGAGTAAAAGGATGACAATACATTTTTTGGTGCTTGGTTCCCCTCATCAACATTTGATGCCAAGCGAGTATGGTGATGTTTAAAAGACGACCCTTACAGGTTGTCTGCTGAATTTGTGTTGTCTCGTCGGGAGAGTGCCAAGTTTCAACATCAGCTAAATTAAACCGTTCACCGTATTTTTTTGGACAACCACGTTTTTTCTTTGACTCATCAACGGGTGGAGATTGGTAGAAAATTCGATTACTACGAACTCTGGCTATCACTACCACATTTTTGTGTTTGGATTGGTCAAACAGAAATGAACGCTGACTATAGGCGCTATCTGCTACTAAGACGCACAATTTTTCCTGCCAGGGCAGTGATGAATCAGACATTACTGAGGAAATTTGTTCACTACCCACATCAACACCAGTTTTATCAAGTGATACCCTTTCTCCTGATATTGGTATTGACCAAGGGGCGGCATTCCCAGTTTCTTTCTCTGGTAAGATAGAAAGTATCGAATAAGAATGACCAATATTAATCGGTTTGTTACCCTTGATAGTATTTGGCTGGTAAATATACCCACGTTCAGCTAAAGTCCTCGCGTAAGGACGCGGATGCGGTGTTGTATCAAGAGCGAATAAGTAAAAAGGGCGTTGTTGTGGTTGCTTAATTAACTCAGATACCACCCTAATTAAGTTATTGGGTTTTTCTTGTTCTTCTTGTTCTTCTTCTTCATTGTTCTTCTCCTGAATATTTGTATTAAATGATTTTTGAATTGCTTTATAAATAGAATTATAGCTTCTGGGAAACAAAGGACTTAAAGATAACTCCGCAATTGAATTGGCTCCCGTATTACCCGCAAGCGCATCCAACAAATCCATACAGGCGTCGCTACATGAAGAAAAACAGTTGTAAATTTTTTGTCTAAAATCTTGAAATTGCGCTATTAATTGATTGTTATTAAATTTTGGCATAGCCATCAGTATTTACCCAAAGATACTTTGTAGTTGATATTACTATTTGTTGGGGGTCTGATGGCTATGCTTTTTTCTGCTCGTCACTATAAACAAGATTAATCATTCATTTATTCGCGAGTCACACTCGCGAATAAACTTCTTTTTGTCCAAAGTCCAATATATAAATGAGTATAATTTTGAGACTGGGCAAGATGAAAATCTGATAACTCTGAAAAATTTGCAGACTTTTTTGGTACTGTAACTCGTCATCTTGAGTCAACAGCCGCACAATAATATTAGTATCAACTGCAATCATGCCATGATTCCTCTACACCTTGACGGATGGCATTTTCCATATCTTCCAGAGTCTTTGGCGTGCCGTGATATTTCAAACACCCAGCAACATCATTTAAAGTGGTTTCAGGAAATAATTTCTTTGGTTTCAAGAGAATACCATCACCCATTTCAACTACTATTAATTCCTGTCCTACTTCCCAACCATAAGCTTTTCGCAATGCTTCAGGAATAATTACTTGCCCTTCATTAGATAGTTTTGTAGTTTCCATTGCAGCAACAAAGCAGAAAAAACAGCGATAACACAAGTATTATATAGATTTTCCGACTTGTGTGTATACCATAGCCTTCAAGGAGAGGGGCTGGAGGTGAGGTCAAAATCCTCTACATCGAACTCACGTTAAAATTAATGAGCCAGTACGTTCCTGCCGTCATCAAGTTTTAAACTTCTCAATCAAGTTTTGAACTCCTAAATCAAGTTTTGAACTCCTAAATCAAGTTTTAAACTCCTAAATCAAGTTTTGAACTTCTAAATCAAGTTTTAAACTCCTAAATCAAGTTTTGAACTTCTAAATCAAGTTTTAAACTCCTAAATCAAGTTTTGAAATTATAAATTAGCTTCAGAATTCGTAAATTAGGTTTTGAATGCAAAAATAGAGCTTCAATCTTATAATACTCTTATTATCAACAATTTTCGTCAAATTTGGTTGAATTTCTTTCACTATCGTGTGATTCGATAACTTGTGTGTACACCGTAGTACACTGTAGAGCATTATGATGGTAAAGGAGAATCTAGCATCCCTGGTCAATGAATCTACTAGCCGTCACAAGTTTGAATAGGCTGTCTCTTCATATTCTGATTGAACAGGCATCATCGGGGCATTTTATCGCATCAGTGCCAGAGTTGCCTAATTGTGTGGCTGAAGCTGAAAATCGTTCAGATGCGTTCCCCTTTGGGGTTGCCGTTCGCGCAGCGTCTCGTAGAGAAGGCATCGCATCTGTACAGCAGCAAATCAAAACTAGACTAGCAAATATTGAGGTGCTGACGCTAGAAGTAGTAAATAATCCCTGGACAGATTTTATTGGGATGTTTAACGGAGATGATGACTTTGCAGATATAGCTCAAGAACTGCGTAGTGAGCGCGAGTTAGATATACAGTGTATTTCAGGTAAATGAAGTACACGGGTAGGGGCACAGCCATGTTCCCTACGATTATCTGTACCTCACGCCTGTTGCAATCTCCTGTAGTTATTGATTGTTTTGATACACTACAAAAGCTAGATCGATTGACAAAGATAATTAACAAAACATGACACGGTTTCCCTATGACCAATTTGCAAAAGATTATCTAGAAGAATTATTACAACCATTGGGTTCAGTGCAAGTTCCTCGGCGAGTCGCAGGGGAAGTCAGAGAAATAGATGTTTGGTTTGCACCAGATACATCACAACCTGTAACAGAAGTCTCTAAACTGGGATTACTAGGTCGGTTTGCCACTAAACCTGCGATTTTTGAACCTTTCCGCAATGCCGCAACTGCCACAGAAATTTGTAATTGCTTGTTAAAGTTGTTAGAAATACGGGGTGAATATGAACGCGAAGCTAATCGCAATCAACAACGATTAGAAGAGAGTAATTTACCAAGATTATGGATATTGTCTCCGACTGCTTCCCAAGGGATATTAGATGGATTTGCAGCTATAGTTGATGAAGAGAACTGGTTAACTGGAGTCTATTGTTTACCCAAATACTTGCGAACAGCAATAGTAGCAATTCATCAATTACCCAGAACTAGAGAAACTCTCTGGTTAAGAATTCTTGGTAAGGGAAAAGTTCAGCAACAAGCTATTGATGAAATCGAGGCACTTCCAGAAGATGAACCTTTACGCGCTAGAGCGCTAGAGTTATTGTATAGCTTGAAAATAACCTTAGAAGTCAGTCAGAATTTAGATACTGAAGATAGGCAGTTAATTATGCGATTATCACCTCTTTATACCCAAAAGTTAGCAGAAGCAACAGAGCAAGGAGTTCAGCAAGGAGTTCAGCAAGGACAGCGTGTAGTTGTAGAAAATTTACTCAAAGCTCGTTTTGGTGAATTAGATGAGCAATTATCTGCAATTGTTGAGCCTTTATTATCATTACCACCTGAACAATTTAGTCCTTTGCTACTCCAATTATCACAATTATCTCGTGAGGAATTGTTAACAAGGTTCGCTGAACAGCCATGATGATAAAGTTAGAAGATAGGCAGTTAATTATGCGATTATCACCTCTTTATACCCAAAAGTTAGCAGAAGCAACAGAGCAAGGAGTTCAGCAAGGAGTTCAGCAAGGAGTTCAGCAAGGACAGCGTGTAGTTGTAGAAAATTTATTCAAAGCTCGTTTTGGTGAATTAGATGAGCAATTATCCGCAATTATTGAGCCTTTATTATCATTACCACCTGAACAATTTACTCCTTTGCTACTCCAATTATCTCGTGAGGAATTGTTAGCAAGGTTTGATGATTAGATATAAATAGTACCGTATGAGCCTTTTTGTGTTAGATACGGTTCAGGCTCAGATCCCCGACTTATTCAAGAATTCGGGGATCTTTTTGTTCAGGATTGCTATATAAAAAGGAGAGTTGGTTTGATGATGAGTAATATAATCACCCGTTACCAAAAATGTAACCAGAGAAACTAAAGCGATCGCCCCGGATAAAATGCAAATGGAGGTAAGGTCAATTCCATACCATCCATTAAACTCACACTCACCAGAAATTTCTCATCCCAACCACCAACCACACGAGTAAACAAATAAGAATCTCCCTGTTCTTGATTTGTCCCCTGTTCTAATAAAATGCTCGTTTGGTCACTCACTCGCATTTTTAAATGTGAAGGTAAAGCATCATGTGAAGCTGTACCTAACACTAACAATAATGTCCATAAATGGCTGTCTGATTCAGATAATATATGCCAAGTGACTGCATATAGCCGCAGAGTAATTCCTGCTAATAGTAAATCGTGATAAGCACCCCGCGCTTGGGAGGGAATTTCTACACCTCTGTGCTGAAGTTGGGTGATAATTGCCTGGAATTCTTCTGTAGGACTTCGCATTGCCGCAGCCGGTGTCAAACTAGGTAACAGCACCCATGAAAATGCCTGGCCTAATTCATCTAATTCATCCCACAACCAACGTCCAACATTGAGGGCTGGCTGTGTCAATAATTTGAGTAAATCTTTTAAGTTTGTTTTGGGTGTAGACTTGTTCGCTTGCTGCAAATTGTAAATCCAATTGAGTAATTCTGGATTAGTCAAAACAGCACTTCCTTGTTCCCAAGTCAACACTTCCCAAAGTTCACGTTGAGGCGATCGCAACTGCGGTAATAATGTAGCTAACTCACCTTCCATTGTCGATAATAACTGAGTCGATTTGCCCTTGACATTTGGTAAAGTTAATGCTTCAGACTTTAAACAACGCAAATATAACAACAAGCGGTTTGGTTCATCTTCAAACCAACTCAAAGGTATTTGATAAGTCCAGTCTGACTCAGGCTGTAAGTTAGCTCTTACCTGATTTTCTATTAATTTTTGATAGGAGATAAACCCAGAAATTACGGCAGATTCTTGTTCTTCTAAAACTTCTACCAATACATAAAAATGAGGAACATATTCTGGTAAATCTACGACTACTTTAGGTAGAGTCACTTCTAAATCAGTGAGGCTACCAGTGGGAATTAGACAGAGTTTAAATTCACCAACTTGCAAATTGGCAACAGCAGCGATCGCATTTGCCAGTGGTGGCTGCAAAACTGTACATTTTTCCCGATTAATAGTTAAATACTCGGCGCGTTCTTCTAGCCATTGTTCAAAAGCCAATAGCGCCAGAGCATTAATATAAGTCTGCCACTGCCGAGATGTAGTGGGAATTTGCTGACTCAGTTCTACTGCCTGATTTATTTGGTTAGAGGAGAGAGTAATTGTTTCTGTAGCCAGAACTTCAAAGTCTAGCTGTAGCTGAGGAATGTTACTTGATAAATTTTTCATATCTACTCATTTATTGTATCGAGATAACGACATAGTTGCTGAGAAAAAAGATTGTTGACTACACTACTCTTAGGCGTTTGAGATGAAATTTTTGCATCTCTAAATACTGTAGAAATCTGTTCATCCAGGGCAGATGATATCTGATTTTCTAGGGTTTGGAGATGTTCTGGATCATAGTAATTTTTTGCCAAATCAAGGACGCGATCGCGCAATATTACCAAAAGCTGTTGTTGCACATCAGCACGAAATTCCTTAAGTTTTAACAAGCGAGTTACTGCATCCTGTGCCCTTAATCCTAACCGACTAGCAATTTCTGTCATCGGTATTTGTTGACAGTGAACTAGCTGGAGCGCTATCAGGAATTTTTTGGCTTTATCTCCTTTTTTTCCTTGTAGTTGTTTCACTCGTAATGTAATCACCAAAGCTAACGCTTGGTCTAAACAAGCTAGGAATTGAGGACGATATAATTGCAAAAACTCCGCTTCCTCGTCTTCATTTTCTCCAGCATTGGTAACATCAAGATTCAGAATACTTTCTCTACCCACCACATCTATGGATGTTGTTGGTAAAGAACCACCCCGCACATGAATTCGATACTGTCGCAACAAAGAAGCAAGCTTTTGTAATTGTGTCATCACAGTTTCATTTTTGAGCATTTGACCGCTTTGACTTTGGATATTTAAAGCAATTTCTTGTAGTTGCTGCGTAGTGGGTGGGAGACATTTTCCCCCAATACCTAAAGAACGTTGTTGTAGCCTTTGTGCGCGATAAACAAGGTGGTAACTTTCTAAAAAGATGACGAAATATTCAATTTCTCTAGGCGTTAACGAGTAAAATTCCCTGAAAATTCGCTCTAGCTGTTTAGGTCTAGTATCATTGAGAATTGCCCAGTCACTCACAAGATATAATCCTGATTCCAGCAAAAATTGATTCAGCGCCGGATATTGTTTTACCTTTGTCGTTGTCCAGGTTGTGAGACTACTTTGATCTGGGTCAAAACTGTGCAAAATTTTTCGAGAAAGACATTCATAAGAACCAGTTGGTTCTAATCTGCCATCATCATCTAGGACATAAGGCAGTAAATCACTGCAACTAAAACCATGAGCAGTCCCAAAATTGGTTTCTAATTGTAAGCAAACTTGCTCAATTTGCCAAGATATAAAACAGAGTAGACAACGCTGGGCTAGCAAGCATCTATCAGCAGGAGCATCCCGCGATAATTGCAGCAGTTGGAGTTGAATTTCTGCGTCTGGGACATCATTATTATCTGCCTTTGCTGAAAACACATCAGCGAAAAACGCTTTAGCCGGAGTAATTTCCTGCACTTGCCGCCCTCCGGCAGCATCAATTTTCACTAGTTGCCAATATCGTGATGCTACACCCATAGATATTTGAACTCAACCATCAACAGCAGTATTGCCTGACATTCATTCTTAACTCCAGACTCACTGATCTTATGCAGTTTTAGCTTCCTAAATTGATGTCGGTAATCAAACACCCAAGTAATTTTGGACAATCTGCAAAATGCGCTCTGCTGCATGACCATCCCCAAAAGGATTAATCGCATTTGCCATTGCTTCATAGGCCGTTTGGTCACTGAGTAATTCGCTAGCAGCTGCAAAAATATTTTCACTCTCAGTTCCCACAAGTTTAGCGGTACCGGCTGTAACAGCCTCTGGTCTTTCTGTGGTGTCTCTCAAAACTAGTACTGGTTTGCCCAAGCTGGGGGCTTCTTCCTGCAATCCACCAGAATCGGTAAGCAAAAGATGCGATCGCCCAATTGCTCCCACCAATTGCCCATAATCGAGAGGTTCTGTCAAGAAAATTCGCGGATGATTTCCTAAAAGTTGCTGCAATGGTACTCGCACTGTCGGATTGCGGTGTAATGGTAAGAGCATTGCTGTATCAGGAAACTTGTCTAAGATTTGTAAAAAGCCAGCAGCGATCGCTTCGAGTGGTTCTCCCCAATTTTCCCGACGATGCACTGTTGCCAACAAAACGCGATATGAACCCCAATCTAAACCTGGTACATTACAGCTGACTTGGGTTGCAGCAACATTCAATAACGCATCGATTACCGTGTTACCAGTCAAGTGAATTTCACCTAAAACACCAGAACGGTGCAAATTTTCTACAGCCCAAGGAGTTGGCGCAAAGTGCAACTGAGTAATTTGAGAAATCAACCGTCGATTAGCCTCTTCTGGGTAAGGATTGAGTATATCATCAGTTCTTAACCCTGCTTCTACATGACCAACAGGAATTTTTTGATAAAAAGCTGCCAAAGCTGCGGCAAAAGCCGTGGTAGTATCTCCCTGAACCACAACTAAATCTGGCTTTTTTTGCTGAAATAATGCTTCTAACCCTTGTAAACTGCGACAGGTAATATCATTTAAAGATTGCTGAGTCTGCATAATTTCCAAGTCATAATCTGGCTTGATATTAAACAGTTGCATGACTTGTTCAACCATTTCACGATGCTGTCCAGTTAGAATTACTTGCGACTCAAAATCTGAACACTTTTGGAAAACCTGAATCACCGGAGCTAGTTTAATCGCTTCCGGACGAGTACCCAAAATAATGCAAACCTGCTTTTTATTAGTCATTTGTCGGTTGTAATTTGTCAAAGGCTATGGTCAATGGTCTATCGTCAATAGTCAATAGTTAATGGCCAATCATCACAAAAACCATAAATATCAAAGTATAAATCATACAAAACATGAAAAAACCCGGCTTAACCGGGCAAATGCAATAGACCTCTTGCATAAATCAAAAATAAAGAACCCCACCCCGCATTTGAGCTCCCCTCCCCGCAAGCCTACGGGTGTATACACAAGTGCTTTCTGCAAAGGTTTCAAGCCTTCTAGACCCAATAAATTGTCATTACGAGTGCAGCGGTAGTCCTCAATAAAGGGCACAGCAGTGCTGTGCCCCTACGAAAGATGTGGTTTTTAAATCACCCATGTTTGGTATTTCCTGTCAATGCGTAATACCATTTCACGAAAACCTTGATATGGGTAGATTTATCGTAGGGGCACGGCACTGCCGTGCCCTTACTAACTTGTGTGTACACCGTAGCCCCGCAAGCTGCTCGGGGTTGGGGGTGGGGTGTTAGGGACTTTTGCAAGAGACTCCATGAGCTGCGTTCACAAGGAACAATGAAAATTTCTTTTCCCAACTCCCCACTCCCAACTCCCCATTTTCAAGGCAGGTCTAATGACTAGATTTTGATCTCACCATAAAATCAATAAAACATGAAAAAACCCGGCTTAACCGGGCAGACGCACTGTTTGTCGAATTTAATTGCAAAGACTACATTTTAATCTCACAAGTTAAAGGGCAAGCAGCGTATACAGTAGTCTGCGTTTGGTCTGCCTCTCCATGCAGCCAGCTTAACCACTTAACTTCGCTAGGATGAACTCCTTTAAGAGTTAGCACACCCGCAGCAAATACAACTGCCATGACATTGAACATCACTAAACCGCCTGCAACCAGCAAAACAGCACTAACAGGCATTACAGATTGCAAAACAATCGACAACAGACATCCGACCGTAGCCATCAAAACAACTAGTGGAAAACCGACAACCAGCAAGCATACTGCCAATGTGAAAGTCCATATTAAAAAGCTTTTAATCATCATCAAGGAGTAGGTCTTTCCTAGATTAGAGCTCTGAGCCGAAACCATGACTTTTCCTCCCAAAAATACACAGCAAGTTTTAATTTTCAGCTTTTTCTCGCTTTTTGCGAATAAACTGAATGTTTTAGTGAAGTTCAGTATATAAAACCTAATCAGGAAAATGAGCATTTATTTACTAAACTTTACAGTTAATTTTTTGTAATTATGAATGTAAAGTCAAGTTGCTTTTTATTCAAAAAGCTTGCTTTCTACATCAGTCTTAAGGCATAGAAGCTAAAAGACATAAGCTTTCAAGCTTGATCCCCAGCATATGATTCCGAGTCAGCTTAACATTTCTTATAATAATCAGCACTTCTTCTCATAATTGAGATATCCGCTGAATTCATGAACTGCTAATCTTTGTGTTGCTAATTGCTAGCAATTAAACTCCATAGTTGCGATAAATTTCTCATTTAATAGAATTAGAATATTTACTTTATATTTTTTAGTAGTATATAAAACTATTTACTCTAGAATATTTACTGAGGTAATCTGTGGACTTACATGTGTTAAACCAGGTTATACAGGCTAAATAGTTTTTATAAAACTTCTGAATAGTCAAATTGCCGACAAAAAAGATACAAGTCGAGTTGGATGAAGTGTATTGACCGTGGTTTTAGAATTTCAATCGCCTTGCATTACCGTTAGGGCTTGCACCCCAGCGCCTTTCAGAATTCGTCTCAGAAAGCGACTTGACTTCTCGCTAATTCAATTTGTTAACTGCCAAATGTGAAGATATATGACAGAATCACAGTCTCCATTAAGTTCTAACTCTGCTGCCGGACGTAACCTGCCACCAGCCCCACCAGCCCCACCACCGCCACCACCAGGAATGAGTACCCAGCGTCAGATGACACAAACATTGGATATGAGTGCTAACTCTCCTGCTGTTAACTCTGCGCCTGTTGCAGGTCATCGTCCGGGTACACCACCGCCAATACCTAGTTCAGCTCGCCCGAAAAGTAGCCCTCCAGGACTGACTTTAGCGCAGATTATCAGGGAAGCTTACGATCAAGGATATTCTGATATTCACTTGGGCGTAGGTGAAGTACCCCGTTTCCGCAACCGAGGAGAAATTCAACCAACAGATTATCCAGAAACGGATAAAGAGAGTTTGATGAGTTGGTTGAGGGAGGTGATGACTGAGGCAGAAATTCAACGCTTTGAAGAACACTTAGAATTTGACGGAGCAACTCAGTACGAATTTGCTCGTGTGCGGATTAACGTCTTTGGCTCCCTGAAAGGTCCTGCAATGGTATTGCGGTTGATTCCGTTGAAAATCTTAACTATGGAACAGTTGAGATTACCTCCAGTTTTTCGGGATATTTGTCATCACCACAAAGGCTTAATTTTGGTGACCGGGCCGACTGGTTCTGGTAAGTCCACAACAATGGCGGCGATGATTGACTACATCAATAAAGAGATGGCTAAGCATATCATCACCATTGAAGACCCCATAGAATTCGTCCACCAAAGCCGTAAGTCCTTAGTCAAACAGCGGGAGGTGGGAATGCACACCCGGAAATTTGACAACGCTTTGAAAGCAGCCTTACGGGAAGACCCAGATTTGATTCTGGTGGGGGAAATGCGGGATAAAGAAACAGTCAACACCGCCCTCAAAGCCGCTCAAACTGGTCACTTGGTAATGGGAACCTTGCACACCAATAGCGCTGTCAAAACCATTGAGCGGATACTCAACCTCTACTCTGGTGAAGAACAGGATGCCATGCGGGTGGCAATTTCTGAGTCTTTAGTCGCAATAATCGCCCAAGGTTTGTGCCGGACAACAGACGGGAAGCGGGCTGCTTTCCACGATGTGCTGATTAACACTGAGGCAATCAAAGAATGGATCAAAGATGGCAAATATGATGAAATTGGCGAACTGATGAAACAAGCCAGCTTTGACGGCATGATCACTATGAATCAGTCATTGCTGAATCTCTATCAAGACGGTCGCATTACTGAAGAAACTGCCTTGGAAATGTCACCAACTCCTAACGAAATGGCGCAGTTTCTCCGAGGTCGGGTTTAGGAGTGGGGAGTGGGGGAGATGAGGGGGATGAGGGGGATGAGGGGGATGAGGGAGACGCGGGGACGCGGAGAATAACCAATGCCCAATGCCCAATCCCCAATACCCAATGCCCAATCCCCAATGCCCAATCCCCAATCCCCAATCCCCAATCCCCAATACCCAATCCCAAATATCTTCGTCTTCCTGGTTGCGGTTATCGCTAAGGTAAAAGGTAAAAGAGAAAGTTTTTTACCTTTTAGTTCCTTAGCCTCCTGTGAATAACTTGACGACAAACAAACTATCTACACCCCAGTTGTTCAAAGGCATTGCGCTATTTACACCTGGAGGAGATTTAATTTACTGCATCGACCCTAGCAAGCAAGGTCGATGGCATTTGCATTTGTGTTCTGCTTTGCAGGAAATTCTAGATTTACCAGAGCCACCACATTTTTTAGTGCCTTGTTATACTGCGACTATTGACCACTGGTTAGATCCGCGTACTCAACAAGTGCGAACTTTTGCTGAGGCTTATCCGGCTGTAATTAAATATCAATCTTTGCTGAATGCCATTTTTGGTACAGGGGAGCTAGTATGGCAAGCAGCTCCTTGGCAGGATGGATTGTGCGATCGCATGGTCTTAACAACTTATCATTCCTCATTCCCCCAACTTTGGGAAGATCACGACTTAATTGTACGTTTAGACCTTTCTGAACCTGTGCCAAAATATCACAAACCGGTGATAGCACAAAAAGAGCAATTAACAACACAAGGCTATGTCCTCCGCTTGTTTGTTGCAGGACATAGCGGAACTACTGAACGCATCCTTCAAAATCTACACGAATTCTTAGAGCGATCGCTCGGACACCCTTATACTTTAAAGGTGATTGATGTTTTAACTCATCCAGAACAAGCAGAAATTAATCAGGTTTCTGCTACTCCTACTCTTGTTAAGGTTTGGCCTCACCCAATTCGCCGAATCGTTGGAGAGTTGGATCATGTAGAAAAAATTTTACAGATGTTGGCTACCAAGGAAACATTTTAAGTTTTATCAGGATTTCTTTGCTAAGTGCGCGGATGGGTAGGTGTTTATGAGCGGGTGACTACAAAAATGGCTCAATTGCCCTCTGTGTAAGAACTTGAAGCCACTAGTATCTTTAAATCATCCGCGCTCCTTACTGAGCTTAGCTTTCAGCGATTTGTATCTAGTAAAATCACAAGTTCTTGTGTTATGATTTTCCCATCCGCGCAACAGAACCTTGAAAACCAAATATCACAGTACTTTCAGGCGACAGCAATTGCAATTAATCAAAATCCCTATTAGGGATTGAAACCAAAGCAAACGCACTAGGAACTCTAGAAGACTTCATTGCAATTAATCAAAATCCCTATTAGGGATTGAAACGGAGATAGCGGACAGGCAAGTTCACACGTTTATCATTGCAATTAATCAAAATCCCTATTAGGGATTGAAACCTGGAGCGATCGCGTACACTGATGCTAACTGATCGTTTGAGATTGCAATTAATCAAAATCCCTATTAGGGATTGAAACACTTTGATTAGTCAATAATGTGACCCGAATAGATTATTGCAATTAATCAAAATCCCTATTAGGGATTGAAACCAAAAAAGCCCAAGCCCAAGTTAGCAAACTGTATCATTGCAATTAATCAAAATCCCTATTAGGGATTGAAACAGAATGATAACTTCTAAATCGGAATCTGCGGAATATTGCAATTAATCAAAATCCCTATTAGGGATTGAAACAATTACCTGCCTCCTTAGAAACTCCAGGAAATCACATTGCAATTAATCAAAATCCCTATTAGGGATTGAAACATAGATAATACGCCTAACAGTCAGCCCCAGGCTATTGCAATTAATCAAAATCCCTATTAGGGATTGAAACCTCTTTGTTTGCAATTGTGCATATTCACCATGAAATTGCAATTAATCAAAATCCCTATTAGGGATTGAAACATGCAAATGCTTTTTGGACAACTCGATCAGAAGATATTGCAATTAATCAAAATCCCTATTAGGGATTGAAACCTTGCTGTACTTCTCTTTAGCGTCCGGGTTCTCTTCATTGCAATTAATCAAAATCCCTATTAGGGATTGAAACATTGTAAGCTTTAGCAAGTCCCGCACCAGCAGCAATTGCAATTAATCAAAATCCCTATTAGGGATTGAAACTTCTTTCTCATTAATAGACTTCCATTGGTTATCAATTGCAATTAATCAAAATCCCTATTAGGGATTGAAACAATTTTGCCTTCGCTTATTGACATTATCCAATAAAAATTGCAATTAATCAAAATCCCTATTAGGGATTGAAACGAGATCGCTGCCTTTATTGCTAAAAACTGTATTGATTGCAATTAATCAAAATCCCTATTAGGGATTGAAACGGCAAAGAAAGTGACAGGTCTGAAGCTGCCACAAATTGCAATTAATCAAAATCCCTATTAGGGATTGAAACAAATAAGTCATGGCTGGGTGATGCAGAGCGGCAAAAATTGCAATTAATCAAAATCCCTATTAGGGATTGAAACGACAAAAAAATATTCTCTAATGGCAAACAAAAAACTCGCGATCGCATTTTTCAGGTTAATTTAATGTGTGAAGGATGCGATCGCGAGTCACAAAAAGTAGTTATCTAGGGGGTTGAAGAATTACTAGTGGCCACTGCCTCGTTTAAAACTAACTCTGGTTGTGGTGTTTCCTCTTCTTCTTCTGGCAAGCCGTAAATTGACCTGTACAATTTCACGTACTGCTTAGCAGATTGATACCAGCTAAAGTCTTCACTCATACCCCGTTTTTGTAGTTCTTGCCATTGGGGTTTGAAACGGAAGCCTTCCCAAGCCCGAATCATACAGGTGAAAAGGTCTAGCGGTTCGTAGCGGTCAAAACAGTAACCGGTGCCTGCTACATTTTCGGGGTCGTGGTGTGTTACGGTGTCAACTAATCCACCTGTGCGGCGGACAATGGGGACGGAACCATAACGCAAGGCCATCATTTGGCTAATACCGCAAGGTTCAAAGCGGCTAGGCATCAAGAATGCGTCGGTGCCGGCGTAGATGCGGCGAGACAAGGCATCATTATACAGTAGATAAGTTGCCATGCGTCCGGGAAAGCGAGATGCTAATTGCCACATCTGAGTTTCATAGTAGCGATCGCCTGTCCCTAACAGTACAAACTGTGCGTCTGTATAGGAAAGAAAGCGATCGAGAATTTGCAATATTAAGTCGATGCCTTTTTGTTCTACTAATCGCGTCACAATCCCAATTAAAAAGGCTTTGGAATTGACTTCTAACCCTACTTCTTCTTGCAAAGCAATTTTGTTAGCCTTACGTTTATCTAAAGTATCAGCAGTAAATGTTTGGGCAATGTATTTGTCATTTTCTGGATTGTAAACTTCGACATCAATCCCATTGATAATCCCAGATAATTTACCGCTAATAAAAGACAACAAACCTTCTAACGTTTCACCATAAGTAGGTGTCTTAATTTGCTCTGCATAAGTGGGCGAAACTGTATTTACTTTATTGGCAAATTGCACCGCAGCTGCCATTGTGTTGTGTCCTTGCATATACCAAGGACACCAAGTAATTTTTTCTAAATACCAACGCCACGGCCCTTGATAAGCTAAGTTATGAATCGTAAAGACAGTGGTGATATCAGGATCTTGGTGCATCCACACAGGAATCATTCCCGTATGCCAATCGTGGCAGTGAATAATATCTGGTTTCCAGTAATTCCAGGCAAACTCCGCTGCACCATTGGCAAACAAGGTGAACCGCCAATCTTCATCTTCTCCTGAGTAAATGCGGCGGGGCATGAAGGCAGGATGTCCGAATAAGTACAAGGGAACATCAGTACCAGGCAAAACGGCTTCGTAGACTGCAAAGTGCTGGAACATGGCATCTCCCCACCAAATAGGTTCTTTGGGAATCTCCATTTTGTCTGGCAAGAAGCCGTAGTAAGGCAGGAATATCCGTACATCATGCCCCATTGCTCTGAGGAATTTGGGCAATGCACCAACAACGTCGCCCATTCCACCTACTTTTGCAACGGGAGCTGCCTCTGCTGCAACAAATAAAATCCGCATGGTAAGTTTTGTTTCCCCGGTTCAGCATATTTACAGTTATCATGTATCCGCATATCAGTTTTTCGCTGTTTACTGGCTACTGATTACTGTTCATTGATTACTTAATTATCTAATCACATCCGCTTGTGCAATTCCTTAGGAACCGCGTTGAATCACCGCAAAAATTTCTTCTAAAATTTCTTGCGCTCCTTTTTCCCGCAACACATTTGCTAGTTGGGTGCCTACTGCTTCGGCTTTGTTGGCTTCCCCAGTGACGCTATCTTTTACGAGCTTTTGACCATCTATACTGGCGACTATGCCTGTTAAAGTCAATTGTTCGCCAGAAATTTCTGTATTTACGCCAATAGGTACTTGACAACCGCCCTCTAAATCGCGTAAAAAAGCTCTTTCTGCGAGACAGCGATCGCGTGTTGGGGGATGTTCGATGGCTTTGAGCAGGGAAATTAATTCACTATCATCGGCACGGCATTCGATGCCTAAAGCGCCTTGTCCAACGGCGTGGAGGGAGATTTCTTGGGGTAAAATTTGATGAATGCGATCGCTCATTTCCAATCGTCCTAACCCTGCTGCTGCCAAAATCAAGGCATCATATTCACCTGCATCCAGTTTTGCCAAGCGTGTAATCAAGTTTCCCCGGACATCCTTAAAAGTAAAGTGGGGGAATCGATGGCGTAACTGTGCTAACCGCCGCAGTGAAGATGTCCCAATGACTGCACCCTCTGGCAAAGTCTCGATTTGTTTATCTTTGTGCTTTTCATGCACTACTAGGGCATCGGCTGGGTTTTCCCGTTCGGTAATTGCTGCCAGTGTTAACCCTTCTGGTAAGTTAGTCGGCAGATCTTTGAGGGAATGAACTGCAAAGTCAATGTCGCCATTGAGCATTCCCAACTCAAGTTCTTTAGTAAAAAGTCCTTTATCGCCAATTTTGGCTAATGCTACATCCAAGATTTTGTCGCCTTGGGTAGACATGGTGTGGACTTCAAAAGTGATATCAGGATAGCTTTTTTGGAGTTGCTCTTGTACCCAGTAGGTTTGAACTAGAGCAAGTTGGCTTTTGCGTGAACCGATACGAATCGTGCGCGGAGGACTAGAAACAACTGAAGTCATAAAACAATATATCAAACCAGGCGATAAATTCACTCTCATCTAGACTACCGTAGTGAGTGACTTGTACCAATTTTGGACTTTAGATTTGGGATGAAAGGATTACAATTCTTTACTTTGTGAACTACATCAAGGTTGGCTGAGGCGACACTACCAGGCATAAAAGCGTAGCAAATATAACATATATTATTAGTGGTGATGCTTGTATTTAGAGTTAATCAAAGCCTGAAACGACCTATTTTACTGAATACATACCACGAGTAATTTGTACAGGGCGTAAGTCCTGAATTATTTAGCTAGGTTCAAACATCCTCTAAGGGACTTCCAGAAAATAAATTATCCGAAATTAGTTGTACATTTTTCGGGTAGCACAGCTGTGCTACCCTACTATGGAATATTTTTTTCCTTGGAAGTCCCTAACGATCGCTTTTAAGATATTCCTGTAATTGTTGGGTACGGTCTTTTGTAGTATTTTCCAGGCAACCAAAGTAAATTGTAGGGGCTATACTTCCACCCTCATATTCGCTTCTCTCAAACTCACAAGTGGTATCTCGAAACTTAATCCATGCTTGCTGTGCAGCAATCAATTTTTGTTTTCTAGTTCTGTCTAATTTAGGCACTAGTTGTTGATAAGCTGCGTTCAATTTTTTATCCGCATTCTGATAGGACAACCTACTGCATTCATTGATTTCTGTCTGAGTTTGAGCATTATTGCAGTTTAGCTTTTGAGCTAAATGCATTTTTGGTAAATCTGGCGTTGTGCTTGCTGTTATCGCACTGGAAACGTATGAACTGCTGAAAGTTAGTATATTTACCAGTAAAGGCAACAAATAGTACATTTTTTTACCTAATGCGTAATGATTTTGGCAATTTTAACCATTTTTCAATCGGTCAAATATCCAACACTACCAAGCCATGAACAAATTAAAGTTGGACAAAAGCCCTTGAAATCTCTAAACCTCATAATTTAGAGTCATGGTTGGTTTGTATACAGGGTAAGTTTTCACCTCGACTTTATCCTAGTAATAAGCATAAATCAGTTAATAAGTCAAGATTTTTAATTTAGGACTTATGTCGCAGCCACGGCTAGAAAGATGCTGGCTGCGTAGGTTTTAGGGAATTGAAGTATGCAGAGGCGATCGCCTCTGCATATACTTCTTGTAGAACTCAGCAAAAGGGACAAATTTTCCTTTGCCCTTTCTCTGCAAATGTGCAAAAATTACTTTTGCACGAGATATCGAGCAACTATAATTGGCAAATCACAATGAAAATACCTCATTCTCACCCTCTAATATCAAGACATGCCTCATTTACTCGTTCAAATTCAAGTCTAAGTATTTGAAAGTCTAGAAAATTCCAAAGCTTAGCTTTTTTAAGATCAATCCCATTTTATGGTATTGAATAAGAACTACTGCTGAAATAAAATCTGAAAAGTTGAATTTATCATTAAAAATTTAAACATCATAAGCAAATAACATATAAATTTTTCTGACAAGTATAATACTTGTGTCTAAAAGATTTATCTCATATATGAAATTACGGCAAAACTCTTGCGTTAATGAATCAAAAAACTGTATTGTTTATATTGTTGAGAATTGTTTCTCACCAAAGCAATAGGAAAACACAACTTCAGCATATGGAAAAAACATAGTCTTGGTAACGCGATAAATATTGATATCAAAGCAAAATATGTGTTCCGCTGCTGTTTAGATCATTAGTAATAGGACTAGCTCTAAAAACGAAAAATCAAATATCTTGTTAGTGCGTGTAGTATAGCAAAAAACTTCTATTTTTCCTACACTATACATTTGACAGTCCATCCTAATTTTAATAAAGAACAGTATCGGCTAGATTTTCAGGGTTTCATCTCTCTAATCGGGGCAAGAAATCTCTTCTGTGCTGGCTGAATTCGGGATTTCAAGCTCACTTTATCAAGGAACCGCGACCAGGAAAAAATTATGACCTCTTTAGATCCTAATTTTTTTGACATTCCAGCCAAAAGCCTAATCATCATTGACCCAGCTGTTGATGAGTATAAAAAGCAAAATGGCAATAATTTGGAAGTCACCTTAGAAGACGTAGTAAATAAAGAACTAGGAACAAAAATTGCATCCAAAGCAGACAAACTGCCGAAATTACCGCCCAAGGAACTTTTAGCGCCTCCTGGTGATTTCAATCCCACTCTGCTGCTATTTTTGGCATCGGTGGGAACATTGGTGTTATCTAACTTTGGTTATTGGCTTTGGCAATGGCCGGACTGGTTGTGCTTTACCGTTAATACTATTGCTTTGCATTGTGCTGGGACAGTAATTCATGATGCTTGTCATAAATCTGCCCACCGCGATCGCATAATTAATGCCATGCTAGGGCATGGTAGCGCCCTAATGCTAGGATTTGTCTTTCCAGTATTTACGCGGGTGCATTTGCAGCATCATGCCCATGTAAACCATCCCAAAGATGACCCAGATCATTATGTTTCCACAGGCGGACCACTGTTGCTAATTGCATTTCGGTTTTTGTACCATGAAGTGTTTTTCTTTCAGCGACGATTGTGGCGAAAGTATGAGCTATTGGAATGGTTTATCAGTCGTTTAATTGTTGTTGGAATTTTTTATATAGCAATTCAATATCATTTTTTGATGTACCTTCTCAATTTTTGGGTTGTACCTTCTGGGATAGTGGGGTTAATACTGGGCTTCTTTTTTGATTATCTACCCCATCGTCCTTTTAGGGAACGCGATCGCTGGAAAAATGCTCGTGTATATCCCAGCCCGATTCTTAATATCCTAATTTTGGGACAAAACTACCATTTAGTTCATCATTTATGGACTTGTATTCCCTGGTATAAGTATCAATCTACATACTATTTGATGAAGCCTTTATTAGATGAAAAAGGCTGTTATCAAACTTCAGGATTACGACAAAAGAAAGACTTTTTAGAGTTTATCTACGATATTTTTGTAGGAATTCGCTTTGGTCATGAAACAACGAAAAAGAAAGATGAATCACAAACTACTGAATAGGCTGTACTCCACAGACATTGCAATACTGTTCGGTTAAGCAAGAGACACGATAAATCGCCATCTCTACAAAGAATTGATTGTTGTAGAGACGGCGATTTACCCTTGTCTTTGTCATGTAGTCATTTGTTATTTGTCCTTTGTTGCTTCTAACCAATAACTAATGCCCAATGACTAATGACTAATGCCCAATGCACAATGACTCCTATGTGTCAGTTTGATTTTCATAATGAGGGTCTTCAGTACCAAGCAGCTTGTCCCAGAACGTAAAATACAAACCGTAGTGTACTTTATACTTTCGGTGATGTATTGAGTGATGCATAGAACCAATAAGCCACTTTCCAATCCAGTGGCTCTTAGATGAGGAAGGAAATACCTCAAATCCGAGATGGGTAAACACTGCCCACACTGTCATAGTTATAAGTGCGGCAACTAAGGTGATAAAATGTAGCGGAACTATGTAGCTTACACCTACAAAGAAAAGTGCTTGTACGATCGCCTCCGGAAAATCAAACGCCGAAGAACTCCAAGGCGTTGGTTCTCCCGAACGGTGGTGTCCATAATGCATCCATTTAAAAATTAGAGGGTGGTGAAACATCCGATGCATAAAGTAAAAGTATGTATCCTGGAGAATCAGCACCACAACAAAGCTAGCTACCAAATACCACAGCCCGTACTCCTGTAAATTAGTGTATAATAGCGTTGCTCCCGAAATATACTCTGAAATAATAAACGCTCCACAAATACCAAAAATCACTGCGGAGAGTACCGATAATTCAATATCCTTTCTAATGGAAGAATTCATCAACGGTTTCAAACGCAAACTCTTGTTGGCGAGAGACTTTCCCAGAACTGAATAAAAGAGCAAGTACGCTCCCCCAGCTATCAGAAAATATCGGGCAAGAGTGATAACGAAGAAGAAAAACCAATAATAGAAAAATGAGTGGTTCGTCAATTAGACCCGTCCGTAAAATTAATTTAGTGAAATGAAAGTGCTGATTATATCTACAATAGCTAAGCTTCACTTAATTTGTTAATCTACAAAATCCAGTGTTTATTTTACAATGCTAAGTGTTCAAACTATTATATATTTAGATTTCTTAATAGATTTTAACTTTGTTTTGTTGCATAGACACTAAACTTATAGCTATTTAGAAAAAATGGTTCTTGCTCAACTTCAATTTTAGTGAATTGCTTATTTTGTAATAAAGTTATAATTTCTTTCAGTCGTCCATTTATATCATGCACTCCAACAATAATTTGTTTGATTTGTAACCAGTACCGTTATTATATTTACTTACAAAATATCAAGCTCACTTGTTCTCACCTCTATTTTTAATATTCAAACAATGAGAAGACAGTTAAGGTTGATCGAAGACAGCTTCGTGCTGAATGCAATCAAGCCAGTAGAAGGAAGTCAAAATTTTACAAGAATGGTAAAAATGATATCTTAGTGATCCAAGCATACTTGTCATCCCCTATGAATCGTTCCGCTTGCCTGATCTTCAATCCAGTAGCGGGTCAAGGTGACCCAGAATTAGAACTGGCAGAAATTCGAGCAATATTAGAGCCAGAAATTGATTTAGACATTCATCTAACAACTGAGGAAATTGGTGCTGACGCCCTAGCGTATGCAGCAGTAGAGCGAGGGGTAAATGCGATCATTGCTTCGGGGGGAGATGGCACCCTCTCCGCAGCGGCGGCGGCAGTAGTCGGTACTGATATTCCATTTGGTATAATTTCTAGAGGTACAGCCAACGCCTTTGCCACAGCTTTAGGAATTCCTGACACGATCGCAGCTGCATGTCAGACAATTTTGCAGGGAGGAACCCGCAATGTAGACGTAGCCTATTGCAACGATCTTCCAATGGTACTATTAGTAGGTATTGGCTTTGAAGCTGAAACTGTAGAACTAGCAGACCGGGAAGCCAAGAATCGCTTTGGGATGATGGCCTACGTTTTAGCAGGAATTCAGCAATTAAGAAACCTACATAACTTTGATGTTGAAATTGAAACTGAGGACAGAATAATCAAAACCAGCGCTTGTGCAGTGACAGTTGCCAATGCCGCGCCTCCCACTTCAGTATTAGCACAGGGGCCATCAGGTCTGATTTATGATGACGGGCTACTAGACTTAACGATTGTAGCTCCAACAAGCAAAGCCGGAGCGATCGCCGCTACATTCCATTTATTTCAAACAGCTTCTACAGGCAACGCAGCAGAACGCGATGACATCGGTTACCTGCGAGCCAAACAATTTAAAATCACCACAGAGCCACCACAAAAAGTAGTTCTAGATGGCGAAATCATCGGCACAACACCGATAGAAGTTAAGTGCGTACCAGCAGGCTTAAAAATTTTTGTGCCACTAATAGAAGAAGTTGAACCTACAGAAAAACTAGAGGGACTCCCCAACTTGATTATTGAGATGAAAAATCCAGTAGAAGAGTAAGAGTATTGGGCATGGGGCATGGGGCATGGGGCATTGGAAGTGTGGGAGGTGTGTCCGGTGTGGGAGGATGGGGAAGAAATCTTTCCCCCTCTCTCCCCACACTCCCCCATCCCCCTCATCCCCCTTATCCCCCTCATCTCCCCCACTCCCCACTCCCCACTCCCCACTCCCCACTCCCCTCCAATTGAAGATTCAGGAGTTAGCTTGCATTGAAACTAGTATCCGATCCAGCTATTGCTAAAAAAATTCGCAAAATGAATCAGCGGGTACGATGGCAAGACCCGTTGATTGTGAAACGTAACATCGACCAAACTCGATTAGTGCTAGATGATGGTCATGCAGACGATTCCGAGTTTTCGTTTTTAGTTGTAGGTGATAGTGGTTCTGGAAACCATCAAGGGCAAAATCCCCAGCGACAGGTGGCTGAACTCATGCTGCCCCATCACAATGAATGTCGTTTCATGCTACACACGGGGGATGTGATCTATTTAGTGGGGTCGAGTGAGTACTACCAGCAGAACTTCATTCACCCTTACCGAGAGTTTATCTTGGGTGGAGAGCATCCCAGGAAAATTACTTATGACGAGATGGTTTTTAAGCTGCCAATTTTACCTGTGCCGGGAAATCATGATTATTATGACTTGCCGATTTTCTTAGGCTTAGCGTCCCTGACAACATTACCGATTCGTAAGCTGTTGCGATCGCGGTTAGATTTAGATGTGGGTTTGCATGGTTCAAGAACAGGTGACGCTTACGCACGGGCATTTTTAGACTATCTCCAGCTGTTCGATCTGCCAACAGAGTTAGAAGATCATTTAAATCGTTACTACACTGGCAAGACAGACACAGGTCGTTGTCTTCGCTATCAACCAGGGCATTTTACCCGCTTGCCTAATCGCTACTACACTTTTCGCTATGGCGGTATTGATTTCTTTGCGTTGGACTCTAATACATTTAACGATCCACCACCACTGCCGAAGACGAGGCAAGGTCAAGCAGATCGCAAAGTCTTGGAAAAACGTCGTCAGGATTTAGAGCAAGAAAAGCTGCAAATCATGGAAACCTCAGCGAAGCTAAATCCCAAAAACCCCAGGGAAGACGATAAGTTAGAGGACTTCCAAGCCAAGCTGTCGCAAATTGAAGAAATTATTGTTGATATCGATAAGCAACTAGTCACAGACCGACCAACCCAGACTGACATTGAACAACTTGAGTGGCTCAAGAACAGATTAATTGAATCTTGGAATACTAAGGAAGTTCGGGGACGAGTGATTTATTTCCACCATCCTCCTTATGTGACTGAGGCGACAAAGTGGGAACAAGCACAAACTTTGGCAATTCGCAACCACCTACGTGATGTTCTGGATGGAGTCGCTCAACAAATAGGTTCTCTAAATCAGGGGCGTCCTTTGGTCGATTTGGTATTGAATGGACACGCCCATTGTCTAGAATATCTGCAAACAATGGATACAGGACACGCTGATTCTCATATTCCCTGGGTTGTTTGTGGCGGGAGCGGGTTTAGTCTGCGACGCCAGCGGATTGAGGGAGCAGATTTGATGGAGCAAAATAGATTAGTAGCGCGATCGCATCTCTTCATTGGTCGTAATGGTCACGGTTCTCATAAGCGGCGTCCTTACTCAAGTTTACGCATAGATGTCAAAGGCGAAGGTCATCCCAAATTTATTGTTCGTCCCTTGGTTGCCGAATGGTATCAACGACAATGGCATAAACGGGAACTTGAACCGTTGGTAATTTAGGGAATGGGGAGTGGGGAGTGGGGAGTGGGGAATGGGGCATGGGTAAGAGGCAGAGGTGCAAAGGTGCGGAGGGGCAGAGGGGAAAGAGTCCAGGAACTTCTCCTCTGCTCCCCTGCTCCCTCATTTCCCCCACTCCCTACTCCCCACTCCCCACTCCCCACTCCCTCATCTCCCTCATTTCCCCCACTCCCTACTCCCCACTCCCCACTCCCCACCTCCCCCATTCACCGATCTACCGATCCCATCACAACATCAATACTTCCCAGGATGACGAAAATATCTGCGACTTTTTGACCCCGGATTAACTGAGGTAAAACTTGTAAATTATTGAAATCGGCTGGGCGAATTTTCCAACGCCAGGGGAAGACATGATCATCTCCAATAATATAGATTCCTAATTCTCCTCTCCCTGACTCTACACGGACATAGTTTTCACCCTGGGGAATCTTAAATGTAGGGGCAACTTTTTTGGCAATGAACTGGTAATCAAACCCATTCCACTCAGATTTAACACCTGCTACCATGCGTTGAGCTTCTAAATTTTCGTATGCACCACCAGGTAATCCCTTAAGTGCTTGCTGAATAATCTTGACTGACTCACGCATTTCTCCAATTCTGACGACATACCTAGCAAAACAATCTCCTGCTGTATCCCACTGTACTTCCCAGTTAAAATCGTCGTAGCATTCGTAATGGTCAACTTTTCGTAAATCCCACTTCACGCCAGAAGCCCGTAACATCGGGCCAGAAATTCCCCAATTAATCGCTTCTTCCCGACTTAAAACTCCCACACCCTCAACTCGGCGGCGAAAAATCGGGTTATTGGTAATTAGTCTTTCATACTCATCAATCTTTGGTACAAAATAATTACAGAAGTCTTCGCACTTATCCACCCAGCCGTAAGGTAAATCAGCAGCAACTCCACCGATGCGAAAATAATTATTGTTGACCATCCGGTAGCCTGTAGCAGCTTCAAACAAGTCGAGAATCATTTCGCGATCGCGCAAAGTGTAAAATATCGGAGTTTGTGCGCCAGTGTCTCCCACAAAAGGCCCCAACCACAGCAAATGGTTGACAATTCGAGCTAACTCCAGCATGATTACTCGAATATAACTGGCACGTTTGGGGATCGTGATATTTGCCAGTTTCTCGACAGCATTCACTGTCACGGCTTCATTAAACATCCCCCCATAGTAGTCCCATCGACTCACATATGGTACGTACATAATATTGGTACGGTTTTCGGCAATTTTTTCCATACCCCGATGTAGGTAGCCGATGACAGGTTCACAATCAACGACATCTTCGCCATCCAAGGTGACAAGAATCCGAAAACACCCATGCATGGACGGGTGATGAGGGCCAAAGTTAATCACCATTGGCTCAGTCTTGGTTTCAATTCTGACCATAAATCAAAAGTTTCCCTAATCCTTAATATTTCTGAATAAGATGCTATTTTTGAAAATTTTAGAGGGTTTAGGGGCTGGAGTCTTGCAAATTCGTCCGATTTTTTGCAGATTTTTCCTATCTTTGCTGAATAGCTTTCGGAGTTACACCCATTAGCCGTTTACAGTGAAAATTGAGATGGCTTTGGCTGGCAAAACCAACCAAGTGAGCAATTTCGCTTATTGGCATTTCTCTTTTGAGCAATAATTCATAGGCACGTTGCACCCGACAGTGAATAACATATTTATGAAGAGTCATTCCTGTAGATTGTTTGAAAAGCTGGGAAAAATAATGGGGACTCATTGGTATCAACGCCGCCAATTCTGTTAAACCTAAATTTTGGTCAAGATGTTCTTGAATGTAGTCTATAACTTGCTGTAATTGAAGCCGTGGTAAACCATTTTTATATGCTTTTAATATCGGTTTACGCGTAGAATAATGTTCCATAAGATGTACTGATAAGGCATTTACCATCGTCTCTGCATAAAGACGACTCCCCAAAGGATTACTTTCCAGAATGCCTTTGAGTGCTAGCCCTATTTGATAAACCAGAGGATCGGGTGTGGCGAAGCGCGGTATCAGTTCAATCTGTTCGGTATCTGCTGTTTCGTCAACTGCACGAGCAAAAATCTCTGGTTGAATTGCAAGTAGAATAAAGTCCCCTTCAGCGTCCCAAGCCGCCTGATGCCCAACATTAACGGGAGTAATGAGAATATCGCCTCCAAGTACAGCGTCACGATGTCTGCGTCCATCCATTTTTCGTTCAGCATGAATCACCCGCGCTCCATGAGTGAAAATCAGTAGAGAGTGCCACTGGGGAGTGGAAACTTCTGGAAATGCGGAAGCAGGTTGACACATGTATGCCAGTGAAATTCCATGCCAACCTGCTTGAAGACTCGTGAGAATTGGTAGACGTGGAAATAGTGGTAAGATTTCATCTTCTTTGGTGATAACTAAGGGCTTTTGTTCTGACATCGATCGCCACAAATTCTTCCAAACCCAATGTATCAAAAGCTAAGAAATCCTTGACATACTCCCCCGAATTCAATTCGGGGGATTCTAGCTTCAAACAGCAATTGCAGGCATAGCCTGTCTGACATCGCCTAAACCAACAGTCGATGCCCCGACTGCACAAATTATCTTAGATGCGTTGTCGTCCCTTCCGTTCACTGACTGACAGGATGGACAACGCCATTCTCTAACTGACAAATCTAAACTTTCTAGAATGTGTCCACAATGACAACAAGTTTTGCTGTATGTAAATATTTTGTCGAACTATAGGACTCATATTTGATTTTTGAACAAAACTCAGTACACTTTTATTCCTTCTTCCCAGTCCCCAGTCCCCAATCCCCAGTCCCTTACCTCTACGAGTGATTCAGAAATCAAATCGGATTCCTATATTTACTAAATATAAAAGCAGAGACGCAATAATTGCGTCTCTAAAAACTTCCTCATTAGCCTTTTACGTGAATTGTACCCCAGGAAAAACTAAAACAATTTTGAATTTGAGATTCCACAAATCAAGTCGTTTACTTTCAGAAATTTTGGATTTTGAATCCTCAATCCAAAATCCAAAATTTAAAATCTAAAATTCATTAAATGATTCCTGGGCCTCTACCGCGCTTGTCGCCCTTTTCTGTCAACTTACCTTCTTCGTCTTGGTTAATTTCCCCAAGTTCTTCAACACGTTCTGCCGTATCTTCTGCTGCTTGTTTGCGTGCATCACCCGGTTGTTCGTAGTACATTTCCGGTTCAACTGCATAGTTATTCAACAAACCTTCTTTGTCTACAGTGTAACCGTCAGTGGTGCGTAGACTTTCACTATCAGTTTGATCGTCGGTTGGGGAATTTGCTTCGCCTTCTTCTGTGGGGAGTGTTTTGAACTTATCTCCTTCTCTTTCTTTCCGAGCCGCTGTTTCAGCAGGGATAATTCCGCGATCGTATGTATCTACTTCTGCGCGATCGGATGAATCTATACCTTTTTTAACTGCTTCATTAGCCATAAATTATGTCCTCGTTAAAGAATCTTTTGAATAACTTCGATAACTAGATTAGGCTGTTTTTCATTTACAATCTACTATCTTGAGAAGTGATTTAAGTTTCAAAATATATCCTTTTCTCTATCTTGAGATGTATCCAAAAGACTAGTAATAAAAGAGAATTCAGAATTCAGAATTCAGAATTCAGCAATCTTTTTAGTGGGGGATTTAGACCCGCCACTAATTGTAGACCACCAAATTTTCAATTTGGTGGTCTACCCTGGGGGTTCTCCGAACGCGAGTGCGTCTCGTAGAGAAGGAGTACAATCAGTCGCGGGTCTGAATCCCCGACTGATAGCGACGCGGAAAGCGAGTCCTCGATAGCGCAGCGTTAGCGAGTTCGCGAGCGTCGCGTCTTTATTCTGACTCCTGAATTCTGACTTCTGAATTCTTCTTCAAAAAATTATTCGCCCACAATTTCGTTTTTCAGTAATCGAATTTCCTGGGCTAATTCTTGCCGATTTGAAGCCTTAATTAGATAACGCAAAATAAACCAGGTGGCGTAAGCAATTCCAATTAATTCAAAAGTTGGTGACAGTAGCGGAATATCATGGATTGCATCCAGAACTGCTAGTGCTATTTTGACTGTGACGATCGCGGCAAAAATTAAACTCAGAGTTATTAGAGCCTGCTTGTAGTCCTTAAAAAAACTACTTAGGTATTCTGGCAATTGCTCGAAAAATTCAGAAACTTGTCTACTAATTCGTTGCCATTCGGGTTCGGATGCTGGTGGTAGCTTTGGCAATTTTGTAGTGTTTGTCCCTTCAAGTGCTAGGGTAGCTTGTAATGAAGAGGGATTGATGGATTCGAGTTGCTGTTGTTGGGTTTCCATAGTTTTGGCTTTCAGCAATTACAGGAGTTTTTATAACTGACTGAGCGTCAATAAATATAATTATTAAAGTTGTCAGTTGTCAATTATTTACCGTCAGTACCTAAGTATACCACTCCTCGTGGATTTGTGAATTGCCAATCCGCTTTGGTTTTTGAAATTATCAATCTATGTAGGGAGGGAGTAGGAAGTAGGGAGTAGCGAATAGGGAATCAGCCTTTTGGAGTTGAGAGCGAGTTTTTTCACGCAATCAAATAGGAGTTCTATAGCTGAGAACTAAGACTGAGTAGGAGCCTTTACAGCAGAATTGCTAATAGACCTAGTTGAGTTTGTTGAATTTAGCAAATTCACTAAGTTTAAATCTGCTGTAAGTCTATTTATGGCTGCCTACTCACTTGGATTTTTGTTAACTGTGTCAGCGTTGTGGTTTGGCAACAGCAGCTTTCACAACTACAGTTTTGACACCTTTAATTTCCTTGGACAAAGGTTCAATTTTAGCAATTTGATCTTGATTGGGTACGGTTCCTCCTACAGTGACAGTCCCATCTTTTGCTGCGACTGTTAGTTGACCACCAGGGATGTTAGCTTCTAATTTGGAGCGAACTTCACTTGCTATGTCAGCTTCGGCTCTATTTGCATCGCCACCAGTGGCATTATTGCGTTGTTCGCGGGCGCGAATATCTTCATTTAATTGTCTTCTGCGGAGTTCACTTTGTGCATCTTTTTGAGAAGCTTCTGTTGTTTGAGCACTCGGTGTTTGTGGAGCTTCGTTAACATTACCAGGTGCAGATTCACTTGTTTTAGAAACGTTATCGCAAGCAGCCACACCAAAAACTAAAAGACAACTAATTACGAAAGGAGTTAGCTTTTGCATATGTTTAATTCTGAATCAGAAAGTCAAATTTGTTGAAATTCACGGCACAAGGTAGGAGCAAGGAGTCAAGAGTTAGAATTCAGAATTCAGGAGTAGAGATTCGATGAATCTTGTCTGTAGATGTACAGGATTTTAAATTCTGGATTCTGGATTCTAGATTCTAGATTCTGAATTCTGGATTCTGAATTCTAGATTCTAGATTCTGAATTCTTATTTGAGTTAGATTGTTTCTTCACGACGGTCAACAATCACTACAGCAGGATCGTCTCTATGAGCTTCTGTTGAGTAGTTGGTACGATCGCTCCCAAAAATTCCTGTGTTGTGATGGGTTCCTCGGTCGAAACCTGGGCGGTGTTCGCCTAAATCGGTGGCATCATAGATGGCGAATTCTTCAATACCTCGATTTTTGAGAATGGCTCCGGCTTGGTGGATTTCAGCTTCTGTACCATCGACAATTACCAAGTAATCACCTCTTTGGAAGCGATCGCCATAAACTCTAGCTCTGTCTTCGGGAATTCCTAAACCAACCAGTGCGCCAACAATTCCCCCAGCGGCGGCACCGATAGCACCACCAGCCAGTGTTGTTGCTATGGCGGTAGCTACTGCACCACCTGCGATTACCGGTCCGACTCCGGGAATAGCTAAAGTCCCAAGACCAACTAATAAGCCTGTCAAGCCGCCTAAGACGCCGCCTGTAGCTGCACCCGTTTTTGCACCTTCGTCTGCTTTGTTACCTGTATCGACGTTTCTGTTCTCTACACCGGCGATCCCATGAACGTTTCTATCTTTGGCAATGATTGAGACTCTATTCATTGAGAAACCAGCATCTCGCAATTCTGTCAGTGCTGTTTCTGCATCTCGACGATGAGAAAACACACCGATCGCGCGTTTGCTTACTTGTTGAGGTCTAGTTGCAGGGGTATATCCAGTTGGATCGAAAATTTGCCACTGTTGAATTCCGTGTTGACTGATAATAGCAGCCGCACGTTGAATTTCAGCTTCTGTACCACTCACGAGGATGATGTAATCGCCTTGATTGATGCGCTCGTTATAGAAATGAGTGCGGTTATCTGGTAGCCTCCAGCGTGTGGAGTCCCAGCGATCGCTCACATGAACGCCTGCAAAAGGTTCCCGTCCCAAAGAGTCTCTGTGAATTAAGGAAATTTGACTCAAAGGAAAACCCGCTTTTCGCAAATCATTAATTGCGGCTTCCGCGTCTCGGCGATGAGAAAAGTATCCTACTGCATATTTGCCGCTAACTACATCCTGATGAGCAACACCTGTAGTGGGATGTGTGCTATCTGGGTGGTCGTAAATGCCAAACTCTTCGATACCCCGGTTACGTAAAATTGCTTCTGCTTTGGCAATTTCTGCATCTGTACCATCAAGGATGACTAAATACTGTCCCCGTTTGACGCGTTCATCGTATACTTTGGCTCGTTCTTCAGGAATTCCTAAACCAATTAATGCACCAAGCAAACTACCAGCTACTGCACCAATACCTGCTCCCGCGAGAGTGGTGGCTAGGGTGGTTGCTGCGGCTCCAGCCAGCATAATTGGCCCAATTCCGGGAATTGCCAAAGTACCAAGACCAACTAATAAGCCTGTTAATCCCCCCAAAGCACCACCGGAAACGGCCCCTACCGCAGCGCCTTCATCAGATTTATCACCAACGCGATCGCGGACTTCGGCGCCAGCAATATCATCACCCTCTCCGTCCCGCGTAATGACAGATACTCTGTTCATATCAAAGCCGGCATTTTTCAATTCATGTAGCGCATGTTCAACATCTCTACGATTAGAAAATACGCCTACAGCACGTTTATGTACACCTACAACCATTATTTTTTCTCCTCAAACAGTAAAATCAATTATTCAAAAATTTATAGCTCGGTTATAGCTCGTAATAATCCCTATTAATACATGTTTATATTTATTTTTCCTCAATCGGTTGGAAGAATTTTTTTCTCTATCAACAGACATAGGCGGTTTTATCTAAAGAAAGTAAGTAAAAAAATATCAGTATAAAATCTAATTAAATAGATAAGTTCAACAAAAAGTTATGATTTTTCTATAAATAAATAAAAATAATCTTAATTAAATTAGATATTATGTATATTTAAAAATTCAGATAACTATGTGATATATGAATACATCTATATTTCACTAATACGCAGCTACGTAATTATATTTTTACAAGATATCTTTGTTGCCAAAAAATAATTAACTTTATTTAATAATTGAACACTTGTCACATGAATACATCATTACATTTTTTTAATTAAAAATATACTTAGTAATTCAAACAACGAATGTTTATAAAAGTACGACTTTTGACGAAATTCTTTCTTACCTGGGAAAGTGTAAGCCTAGCCAACTCAATATCTAGACTGATAAATAGACCATTTTTTGAAAAAGATGGCTATTTAATTGAATGGAAGTGAGAAAATAGTATGTTTCAAAGTGTTTTAGCCATATTAAGATGGGATTTGCTACCTTTTGGATTAGCACCTATGACTTTAGGTCAACAAGTACTAACTCCAGAAGAAGGATCAGTTCTGTTTTCTGGACCTAAATTCTGGGTAGCTTTGCTGGCTGGGGTTTCAATCGCTTTTGCCTTACAATTGTTATTCACCAACTTTTCAGTCGCTGTCGGAATTTCATCTTGGGAAATTGATTCAGATGATGATGAGCAGTCAGAAAGTGTGGGTAAAAAGATTCGTAATGTCCAAGCTAAAATCGGTTTTTGGGCATTGATAACCGCTAGTATTGCATTATTTATTGCTTCTTTTCTAGCAGTAAAACTAAGCTTAGTTCAAAATGCATTTCTCGGAGCAGTTATCGGTGTAGTCATCTGGTCGATTTATTTTTCACTGATGATTTGGTTTGGTTCATCAGCAGTAGGTTCTTTAATTGGTTCTATTGCTAGTACTGTTACCTCTGGTTTTCAAGCGTTGTTCGGTACTGCAACCACTGGTATCAGTGCTAATACAGCCAAACAACAATTGGTTTCTACAGCAGAAGAAGTTACAGCGGCAGTTCGACGAGAATTAACATCAGGTTTTGATCCTGAAAGTATCATAAATACGCTACAAAGTTCTTTGGCTGCTGTGCAATTACCAAAGTTGGATCTCAAAGAAATTCGCAATCAATTTGATCGGTTAATTCAAGATACAGATTTGCAATCTGTTGCTAATAGCGATTTGTTGCAAAATGTTAACCGCCAAACCTTCGTTGATTTAATTAGCGATCGCACCGATTTATCTAAAGAAGACCTCAATCGGATTGTTGACCAATTAGAAAGTGCTTGGCAACAAGCTTTGAATCGCAAAAATCCAACACAGCAAGTAATTAATTTGCTCAAATCTGCTAGTCCGGAAGAACTCAATTCAGAAAAGTTAGGTGAAAAACTTCAGGAATTAGTTACAGTTGGAGGTGGTAATGGTAAGCAAAGTAATGGTGTAATCAAGCAAGCTGTTCGCTATGGCTTGAGTGCTGCTGTACCAGCTGTGTTGGATAGGGTAAATCTTTCTGATATTGACGTGAACAAAATTACAACTCAGTTACAAAAACTCAAAGAGAAAGTTCAAGATGTCGATGTCGAGCAAATTACAGAACAATTACAAAAATTTAGAGAACAAGCAACTGCAAGATTGCCGATGTCACTGGAAAATACAATCAAAGCAGATGTAGAAGACTATATTTTGAATTCCTTTCCTTGGCACTTTAACCGGATTACCCTAAAAGAAGAATTCAAAGAAGTCATCTATGATGCGAATGCAAACCCGACAACTGTCAGACGGGAGTTAGAAGAAATCAACCAAGAATATTTCGTCAACTTGCTAAAGCAACGGGATGATATCAGCGAAGCCAGGGTAACAGAAATCGCCGAACAAATGGAAAGCGATCGCCAGGAAGTTTTAGAAACTGTCAAACAAGCCGAAGTGCGAGAAAAAGGTCAAGATTTCCGCAGTCGCATCGAAAATTATCTGCGTTCAACTGGTAAAGAAGAACTTAATCCTGAAGGTATTGAACGGGACTTTGGCAAGTTGCTAGAAGATCCACAAGCTGGCTTTGAAGATTTAAGTAGCCGCTTTGGGCAATTTGACCGCGATACTTTTGTACAATTGCTGCAACAACGTCAAGATATCAGCGAAGAAGAAGCTAATAATATTGTTAGTCAAGTCGAACGCAACCGCGATAATATCTTGAATCGTGCTAGAGAATTGCAAGAACAAGCAAAAGCTAAAGCCGATGAATTACGCCAAAGAGTTGAAGATTATTTGCACAATACTAACAAAGAAGAACTCAATCCCGAAAGTATCAAACGGGAGTTTAGAGTTTTACTAGAAGATCCGCAAGCCGGAATTAGCCTTTTGCGCTCACGTTTATCGCAATTTGACCGCGATACCTTGGTACAATTGCTCAGCCAGCGTCAAGATTTGAGCGAAGAACAGATTAACCAAGTCCTCGATCAACTTGAAGCCGTCCGAGATAATATTCTCCAAGTACCGCAGCAAGCGAGAGAACAGTACGAAAAAACTACAAAAGCGATCGCAGAGTATCTCCGCAATACCAATTTGGAAGAACTCGATCCAGATGGTATTAGGCGCGATTTGGAAAGATTACTCGACGATCCCAAAGCAGGTGCATTAGCATTGCGCGATCGCCTTTCTCACGTAGATCGAGAAACCTTGGTTAAACTCGTGAGTCAAGGGGGAGACTTGAGTCAAGAGCAAGTTAATCAAATAATCGATCGCGCACAAGATGCGATTCGTGATATTTTGAAAGCGCCGCGACGTTTAGCAAAGCGTACCACTCAAAGGATTGTAGATTTTGAAGGTAATCTGGAAAACTACCTGCGGAATACTAACAAAGAAGAACTCAATCCCGAAAGTATCAAACGCGATTTGCAATTGCTGTTGTCTTCTCCCCGCGCTGGAATTGAGAATCTAAGCGATCGCGCCTCTAAATTCGACCGTTCAACAATCGTGGCGCTGCTATCCCAACGCGAGGATATCTCAGAAGAGGAAGCTAACCGAATTGTGGATCAAATCGAATCTGTTCGTAGTTCCATTGTCGAACAATTCCAACAAATTCAACAAAAAGTGCAATCAGTGTTGGATGGGATTTTTGCCAGAATTCGCAACTATCTTAACTCTCTGGAACGTCCTGAACTCAACTACGAAGGAATTAAGCAAGACTTTGGCAAAGTTTTTGACGATCCCCAAGCAGGATTTGAAGCCTTGCGCGATCGCCTGAGTCAATTCGATCGTGATACCCTAGTTGCTGTCTTGAGTTCTCGTGAGGATATTTCCGAAGCAGACGCCAACCGCATCATCGACCAAATAGAAACAGCGCGGGATAGCGTACTCCAACGAGCTGAACGCATCCAACAAGAAACACAAAAACGCCTGAAAGCCATTCAACAAGAAGCTAAAAAGCAAGTCGAAGAAACCAAGAAAACCGTTGCAAATGCAGCGTGGTGGATATTTGGGACAGCATTGACTTCCCTTGCTGCGAGTGTCATTGCTGGTGCGATCGCGGTTACAGGGTTACCTTTACCTGGCTAAAGTGGTTCCCGCGTAAGGTAGACAAAGAAATAACCACACATCAACACAGATAATTGTAGGGGCGCACAGCTTGTGCGCCCCTACCCGTCTGAGAATCACTACCTATCGGCTGGAGGAGGTGCTTGGCGATCGCCTTGAGGACGAGGCGGAATACCCAAAGCGTCTATCAACTGTTGTTCTGTGACACCCAGCTTCGCCGTAGCGGCTTTAAAATCAGGACGAGGTGGACGCTGATTGCGATCGCCTTCACTAGGAGGATTAGCAGGTACTCCCAGCGCCGCTTTTAACTGAGCTTCGGTGACTCCCAACTTTGTCGCAGCAGCTTTAAAATCAGGACGATGTGGACGGTGATTGCGATCGCCTTGGCCAGGAGGATGAGCAGGTACTCCCAGTGCATCCTTTAATTGTTGTTCTGTGACACCCAGCTTTGCCGCCGCGGCTTTCAAATCAGGACGAGGTGGACGCTGATTGCGATCGCCTTGACTTGGAGGATTAGCAGGTACTCCCAACGCTGCTTTTAACTGAGCTTCTGTGACACCCAACTTCGCCGCAGCCGCTTTAAAATCAGGACGAGGCGGACGCTGCCTTTCTGACGGTGGTTGGTTGGGAACATCTGTTGCCTGTGCAATTTGCTGGGATTGATTAGCAGCATTTGCTTGATTAACTGACATAAAACCAAATGTACCAAACCAAACAGGAATCGCTGTTAAAACTAATACTTGACGAATATTCATAATCGACACCTAAAAGATAGATTGTTTACATTTCTAATTGAACTAATCGAAAATTACAGTTCGCCCTGCTTGTAAATTACAATTTTGTAATTTTTGTCACGTTAAGCATAACTACTGTACTCAAACTACGTAATCTTCAGCCCCACATCAAAAGTTGCTGCGTAACCTTGTGCATTCTTGGTGAGTTTGAGCAACATTTGTTCGCCACCATCGATAAAAATGCCGTCATCAGCATTCTTTTGCGTGCGCTGTCCCTTGCTGGCGTAAGGCGTCTGGCTATGCACCTCATCGGTAATTGAGTCATCAAAGTATAGCTGTGAGGTAAACTCATAACGCTGTTCTGATGTTCCATCAGTGCGAACCTTGAAGTGGATATGAACAGTTCTGCCTTGATACCAACCGGGATAAATGGTTGTAAACTCGACAGTTCCATTGACATTGCTGACTTGATAGCCCCGCAAGAACTTTTGACCGACGGTACTAAAACTTGAGTCTGTCACATCCGAATAGACACCCAGTGCATCACAGTGCCAAACATCAACGATCGCACCTACAAGTGGTGTACAGCCAGTACTGCCAACTTGAGAAATGTGCAGTGTCAAATACAGTGGTGTCCCTGCTTTCACCGAACCATCCGCAGGATCGGAACGGATGTCTGAGCGGTTGAGCTTTTCATCCACGAAATAGGGGCCTTCCGTCTGTTCTGGACTCACGACACACCCAGGCGATGTAGCAGAAACGGCTACACTCGACTTTCTCGGTATGCATCCAACCACAAGTATTGCCGTTCCAGCTGCCCTAAATAAAATAAGTACATCTCTGCGGCTGAAAATCCGAGCTAATTGGCGATTGTTATTTTTCATCACCATGCTTTGAAGAAGAATTCAGAATGGGCTACGCCCCGCTGCGCTAACAGAATTCAGGACTCAGAATCACTGTTCGTGAGAGACTCCTGAATTCTTTGTTGTTAACGGTTATTGTGTGGTATCTGATTTTGATTGACGCTGTGAGGTTGGGGAGGGCGTTTTTTCTGCTGTGGGCGTCGTTGCTGATGCTTGATTTGTGGTTTTTTGTCAGGTTTTTGCAATTCATTTTGCGCTGTTGGGCGTTGTTGTGAAATCTCTACTCTGCCATTGGCTGGAGATTGGGCATTTGCTTGATTGGGTGCAACAAAACCAAATGCACCAACTACAAAAGGAATCGCTACCACAGCTAAAACTCTACGAAGATTCATGATTGTTAATCTCGAAACTGTTGCTTACATTTCCGTAAAAAGTGTTACTTGGTGAAAGCTTGATCCCTACACGGTTTCCATCCCAGACACTAGCCACTGCTTCCACAACTTCCAACAAAAATCGGCTGCGCTTTTCTATTGAACCGCCATATTCATCTGTGCGCTGGTTAGAGCCATCTTGAAGGAATTGATCGATTAAATAGCCAAATGCACCGTGAAGTTCAATACCATCAAAGCCAGCAGCTAAAGCATTTTTAGCACCTTGGCGGAATTGTTCGACTATTTCGGGAATTTCCTCGGTTTCTAAAGCACGGGGAGTTTCCACGATACTTTCCCTATGGGAGTGTGGAGCGATCCAACTCCAGCGATCGCACTTGGAGCAACTGGCAATTCTCCATCAAGTAAAGCTGGGTGAGAAACCCTCCCAGAATGCCAAAGTTGCAGAAAAATTCTACCACCTTGTTCATGCACTGCATCAGTTGTCAACTGCCATCCCGTCACCTGTTCATCCGAGTAAATTCCCGGACAGTTTATGTATCCCAGACTCAAAGGTGACACCATCGTGCATTCAGTAACAATTAGCCCTGCACTGGCGCGTTGGGCGTAGTAAGTTGCCATCAGCGAGTTAGGAATATTATCAATTGCCCGCAAACGGGTCATCGGCGCCATTACAATCCTGTTCGGCAGAGTATAAGGGCCAAGCTGAACTGGTGTGAAAAGATTGATATTGGAATTCATATTTCCGTTGGTAGATTAAGCAGCCTATTGGGTATGGGGCATGGGGCATGAAGAGTACTGAGTGAAGAGTTAGGAGTTAGGAGTTTATTCTCCCCCTGCCTCCCCTGCCTCCCCTGCTCCCTCATCTCCCTCATCCCCAACTCCCTTCTCCTAAAATTCTGGAGCGATCGCTACACCATCTGTAAGATTAAGCAGTCCTGAGATAATAATTTTATCTTCTGGCTGTAATCCTTCGATCACTTGATAATTATTACCTCTAATCTGACCTAGTTTTACTCGCTTTTGCCGAGCTACTTGTTGAGACACGCCTTGGGGAGATTTTTCGGTTTCAACTACATACACAAAAGTTTGCCCACCTACGCGAGTCACCGCTGCTGTTGGAATTAAAATTCCAGGGCGCTCATTCCAGATGACTCTAGCCCTGGCCAATTGATTTGCACGTACCTGACCATTAGAGTTATTAAAGAGTGCTTTAATCAGTATCCCTTGTGTTTCATTACTAGTATTCGGTGCAATGAAAAATACTCTAGTTCTACCTAACTTCTGACCTTGTGTGTTCATAATCTCCACTGGCATTCCCTCACGCAATAGAGATTTTCGCTGTGGAGGCACGGAAATTTTAACTTCTAAAGGTCGATTTTGCATCAAGGTAACTAACGGTGTGGAAGTATTAACCAAATCACCCGCTTTCACCGAGATTTCGCCAACTGTACCACCAAAGGGAGCGGTAATTTTATCGTACTGGAGTTGTTGTTGTTTCGGATTTACATTAGTTTGCTGTAAGGATTTTTCAGCTTCTAAAATGGTGGCTCGTTGGGCTTGAATCTTAGAATCAATTGCATTTAGACTAGTTTTGGCGGCGGCGAGCCTGTTAGCGTACTGACTGCTAGCCTGTCGAGATACTGCTCCTTGTTGAGCTAAGCTAAAATATTTTTCGTATTCCTGTTCGCTGAGTTGCACATTAGCAACGTAAGATGGCCGTTCTGCTTCCAAAGATTTGAGTGTAGCGCGGGCATTTTCTAGTTGGATTAAAAATGCCTGAGGCACAGCATTAATTCCATTAACCCCTGCTTGTTGCCGTCTTGAGTCTACTTGGATAATTGCTGCTCCTTGTGCTACTGAATCTCCAGGTTTGACAAATATCTGAGTGACTTGACCTTGAATCGCTGGCTTGAGGTTAACTGAGCGCTCAGATTCCAGAGTAGCAATAAAATCTGAACTTTCCTCAATGATGCCGCTTTGGACTGTGGATATTTTGACTCTTACCCCTTGAGATTGAACATTAGCAGTTGAAGTTGCTGAATTTTGTGGAGTCAGCAAACGCCAAACTATAGTTACTCCGCCTCCTAACAATAGTAGTGCAGCTAAAAATAACCAAAGCCACCGCCGTTTTTTTGGAGGTGGCTCAAATGAAGTTTGTGAAGAATTTTCTCCAAAATCAGTTTGAGGCTCTGGGGATGTCATGGCTGATAAGGAATTTAATGAACAATTGAACTAAAACTCAATCAAGATTTTATCTGTTGAGATTGAAATTCCTGATTTGGCATGAGCTATTGTGGCAAATTATATGTTTGCCCATTTAAATATACTGTTTTGATAATTTCATCTAAATCTACCTAAAGGTGAATGATATCTTTTGAAAAATGGTTTAGGGAAAGGGGAGTGGGGAGTGGGGAGTGGGGAGATGAGGGAGATGAGGGAGATGAGGGAGTGGGGAAATATTTAGGACTAGCCTTTCAAGGTGACCAACGAACATACGTTGTTTTAGTGCTAGCATCTTGAATCATCCGCTCACATTTTGGGCTTTTTGAAGATTGAAATAACCAATCTTCGTTCCAAATTTCAACACCTTGAAAGGGCTAATATTTAGGACTTACGCATTGACACGAAATACAAAATATGTTTTTTTTGAAAAACTAGACCTGTCGTAGGGGCACAGCAGTGCTGTGCCCTCCATAGCGCGGGTTTATGTACCATCAAAGAATAATTAATCAAAGCCTGAAACGACATATTTTCCTGAATGCATACCATGATTAATTTGTACAGTGCGTAAGTCCTGATATTGACAAATGACTAATGACTATTAACTTTTAATTTTTCCTTTTTCCTTTTTTGTTGAATGTTGATCTGAATTATTTAACATTGAGGATAACAAAATTTGTTCAAAGGCTTTGGAAAGAGCAGTTTGGAAACGCTGACGATGCTTGAGTTTGAAAAAAGGTCGAACTATTTCTACGTAGGCGTAGTCCCCCGTAGGCATCGCAGTCTCTTGTTCTCTATTATCAATAACTCGAATTGGGCGTAGAGTTCCAAGCTGGATTTCTTTTTTTACCATCAACTCAGAAATTCCAGTTGCACCGACGCCGTTTTCAATGGCTGCTTTTGCCATCTCACCACTAGTGAACACTAAAATTACATTCAATTCAGTGAGATTGATTCCCCAATTTTGCAAGGCTTCCTCAAATCTTTGCTGGGTTCCAGATTCAGGCACCCGCATCACCCAAGGAGTTTGAGTCAGTTGGCTTAACTCAATTTCTCCTTGCTCAAACCAAGGATGTTTTTCACCTACGACAATTTGCAAGCGATCGCTCCCCACGATTTCGTACTGTAGAGTGTTTTGCAGCGCTGGTTTCACATCTCCTTCCACTAAACCCAAATCAAATTGTCCCATTGCTGTTCCTACACAAATCGTTTCGGCGTTGGCAAGGGTACAGTCAATTTGGATACCAGGGTATTGGCTCTTAAAGTCACTAATCTTGCTTGGTAGCCAATAATTACCGATTGTCAGACTTGCCCCTAATTTCAATTCACCCCGTTGGAGATTATTCAATTCCCGCAATCCCCTTTCAGTCAAGTAGACTTGATCGAGAATTTTCTGCGCCTCCACTTGCAGTAACTTACCAGCCTCAGCAATCTCAATATGACGACCAATTCGATGAAATAATTTAACTCCGTATTCTTGTTCTAAGTTCTGGATCGCTGCACTGACGGCAGGTTGTGTAATATAAAGTTCTTCTGCTGCCCGAGTAAAGTGTAAGTGTTGCGCTACAGCCAGAAAGATTTTTAGCTGTTCAAGCGTCATTCCTGCCATTGATGGTGTCCCTAAAACTTGGTGTCAAAATTTTAATCACTTCCATTTATCATTTTGACAAAAAAAAGCATTTGATTCTATCGTTTAGTTTGTCTAAAGTATAAATCACAGCTTTCTACGTAGTTATTTGTCATTTGTCATTTGTCATTGGTCATTTGTAAATAAACTGATGCCCCATGCCCAATGCCCAATGCCCAATTACCAAGCATCAAAATAAGGACTTCGATAAATGAGCGGTTTAGTCACTGCAATTACCACAGGAATTACGGCATTCAGTGCCACGAATATTGACGATATTGTGATTTTGACGTTGCTTTTTTCACAAGTAAATAAAACATTCCGTAGTCGTCACATTATTGCTGGCCAGTATCTCGGTTTTGCTGCACTGATCGCTGCTAGCCTTCCAGGTTTTTTTGGTGGACTCATTATACCGCAGGACTGGATTAGGTTACTTGGTTTAATGCCAATAATTATTGGTATGAGTAGTTTGCTAAAACGCGAAGAGGATTCATCAGACGAAGTTACAGAAGAAACTGAGCCTTCTTGTCCCTCTGTAATTCGCAGTTTTATATCTCCGCAAACATGTAATGTAGCTGCCATCGCCTTTGCTAATGGTAGTGATAATATCAGCGTTTACGTACCTTTATTTGCCAACTCGGAATTAGAAAGTCTGTTGCTGATTTTAGGCGTATTCTTTTCTCTGGTGGGTGTCTGGTGTTATGCCGCTTACAAGTTAACCTACTTACCTGCGATCGCTCAATTTTTAACTGATAACGGCAACACTTTTGTACCTTGTATTTTAGTTGGCTTGGGTGTGTTTATTGTCTCAGAAAATGTTACTTGGACTCTTTTATCTGTAGTTTCTAGTTATCTATTTTCCTTCATTTTGAGTCTAAAAAATCAGCAATCGAGCGAACAACAAGAAAAATTAAGTATTTAAAAAAGTGGTGTAATAATTCATAACTCTGAGTTTTCACAATCAATTACCTACTGAATAACCTCAAATTGCTCGACAGGAGTTAAATCATGAAAATCTGGAAATCTCTGCTAATTATCTTGATGATTTTTGTTAATCTAGCCTTTGCTCAACCTTCTTTTGCTGATAGACCAAAATTTAGCAAAAATCCTGATTATGTCGAGGTCACCAAAGCACTTAAGCAACTTACTCAGGCAAAAAAAGACCGAAGTGAACTTGCAGGTGTCACACCAGAAGAAATTCAAAAGAAAATCGATGAGTTAACATTCCAAAAATATGCTTTGGAGACGGGAATTAACTGGGGTCAATGCGAGAACCAAACAGGTAATACCATTGCAGTATACGGCAAAACACCAAATGAGGAAGAGGAAGAAGATGCTGTATACGACAATGGTCTGTATTTTCTAGCTGATGGTCAGTCAACTCAAAATAACTGGGATTGTGATGGATTCTATTTGCCAAATGATACTAAACTCGGAGCCTTAACCCCAGATGGGCAAATTCAAGAATTTACAGAACCAGTAGCTATTAAAATACCTGATGGCAGTAAGTTGACGATTAAAACCAATCCAGATAATGCTGCAATTGAAATCAACATTCCTAATGCTCAAATTGTCAAAGCCAATGAAGTGAACTGGTTTATCCCCAATGTATCACAGGCTTTAATAAATACACGGGTTCCCAATGCGCCTATTGAGAAGTCTTAAATCGGTGAATAGTAGACAGTTACCAGTGAACACTAGTTACTGAAATCTGTTTCTCAACGATATGTTTTCAAATTTAACAGGGTAACAGCCAAAATCAGAGACGAAACAGGACAAGGACTGGTGAAAAATCTCTCTGGTGCTGGCTGTTTTCTTTTGAGTAATTACTGCTTACCGTTGGCTAAAACCCTGATTTTGATGTTGCCATCGCTCCCCACTCCAGACTTCTTGAAAATAGTACAAAATTTCAGTTAAAATAAACTTGGCAAAAAAATGTACAATCACAATAAATATATTTCACTAAAGCAATTAGCGCGTTGGATGCAAATAATCTGGAAGGAAATTTGCTATTACTTTCGCGTTTTTTGGAGAGGAGCCTCTTTCGGAATAAAGGTATTATTGATGCAGTTAAAATCGAAACCCACAGAAGAAGTTAAAGATCAAAAAAAAGCAGGACGATTAAATCCATCTCGGATACGAGACCACTTAGCAAATGAGCGTACATACCTGGCTTGGATGCGGACAGGGATTGCTCTTTTGGGCTTTGGTGTGGTCATCGTGCGTCTGCGTGCTTTCCAAATACCTTTGGTGCCCCGTCCTGGGAACGGCTGGAAGTTAGGCTTAGTTTTCTCGCTGGTGGGTTTAATTACGGTGTGGCTGTCAACGGGACACTATTTTGCTGTGCGCCGTGATATCGAAGAAGATACTTATGAACCAACAGACCGGTGGGTGCTGCTGTTTAGTTTGGCTGTAATGATTCTCGGTGCTGGAGTCATCTATTTTGTTTTTACAACATCTTTAGATCCAACGAGTCCAATTATTGCTGAGTAATGGTATTTTTACAGCAGATTACAGGAAGCGTGAATTACACTATCTGGGTGTGGTAGCTAGGCACAGAGGCTATTCTAATTCTGTTAGCGCAGCGGGGCGTAGCCCATTCTGAATTCTGCTGTAACTGTTCATTAGTTTAAAATCGCACTTTGTACAACTCGAATAATTCTCCTGATTTCTGGGTTATTACTTTACCACCAGCAGCTTTAATCGTTTTTTCCCACTCAACTAGAGGTTCTAAAAATACCTCAGCACCCAAATAAGTTTCTAAAACTGCCCAATCTTCTGCTAAAGGCTGTTCGGGATTGAGGATGTCAAATACAAAATGTCCACCTGGTTTTAAGACTCGTTTGACTTGCGTCAAGACAGCATTCCAGTATTCAAGTGGAAAATAGCAGCTAAATCCTGTGGCGATCGCCAAGTCAAATTGACCTGGTGAATAGTTTAAATCATGAGCCGCTCCCAATTCAACACCTTTGAATAGCTTAGAATTCAACTGCGGCCCGCGAGAAGTGAGAATATCTCGCGCCACATTACTGATTTCTTGTCCATAAAAAAATGCTTGCCAATCCCGCCAAGGATAAATTAACAAGCTGACACCGCAGCCGATATCTAAACAGTGCTGATTTTTTTGAGGTTTGGCAACTTCCCAAAAAGGAGAAGCAATTCTCCCGGAAAAATTGCCGCCAGCCCACTCCCGAAAGATTGGCATTGCTTGGACTTCGGCTGGGAGTTCAACGGGTTGACCAAGATATTCTCGGTTGAAGCGGTAGGCTACTTGTGTTAATCTTTCTTGCCAGTCGGTTGATTTGTGGGCGGCGAAGAGATTTTGTAACTGGGAATCGGGCTTTTTGGGCATGAGATTTCTGCTATTCTTTCTAAGGATTGTATTCAAATTCGCTTTGGGTTCGCACTCCTATCCAATCACCTGCGGGAGTTTGTCCGACTTCGTAGCTGTAGGCAAGATCCCAAAAACTGATACTGTAATAAGTGCGATCGCGTAAACACTGGTTCATGAATTGGCTGAGTTTACGGCTATTGTAGCGACTATCAGCATATTCAACTGTTCGCTTCTCCAAAAAAACCTTTTACCAACAATTAAACCAATTGAATTATTAGATGGAAAGTAAGAGGAAGCTTTCAGATTAAAAGATTCTATGTTTTGCAAACTCTTACTCAGTATTTGAAATAAAGTTTCTATTTTGTCAGCCCAGAGCATCAACTTAACGCGAAATCAGCAGTTAGAGTTCGCCCTGGCTCTAAGTTGACACCAATAATCGTAGGGGCGCACAGCTGTGCGCCCCTACAACAGTCAATACTGCTCGGATAAGCAGGGGAGGCAGGGGAAGCAGGGGAAGCAGGGGAGGCAAAACTCAACGCCAGCCCCCATTTCTCCCCGTGCTCCCCCTGCTTGCCTCAACCAAGAAATTTCTTAACCGAGCAGTATTGCTACAACAGTGGTCTATTCAACTACTTAGCATATTAGCCCAAATCAAAAAGCAAGATTTCGCCGCCAATATTGGTGCTAATTTCTAACTGTTCTTCGCCGTTGATTTGCACGCCATCGCCTGCTCTGAGTTCTTCGCCATTTAAGTTGACTATACCTTGGGCTACTTGTAACCAGGCATAGCGATCGCCTTTTACTTGATAATTAACAACATCACCTAACTCTAAAACAGAGGCGTATAAATCAACATCTTGGTGAATTGTCACAGCACCATCGCGCCCATCTTTAGCAGCAATTAAGCGTAATTGACCGCGCTTTTCTTCAATGGGAAAAGCTTTTTGTTCGTATCTTGGTGTCAACCCTTCTCGATCGGGAAGAATCCAGATTTGTAGCAAGTGTAGTGGTTCAGTTGGCGAGGGATTAAATTCGCTGTGGCTGATTCCAGTACCAGCACTCATAATTTGGGCATCACCGGGACGAATTACTGAGCCAGTACCTAAGCTGTCTTTATGCTCTACAGCGCCTTCTAAGACATAGGTGAGGATTTCCATGTCACGGTGACCGTGGGTAGGAAATCCAGCACCAGGGGCGATGCGGTCATCGTTGATGACTCGCAGAGAACGAAATCCCATGCGGTTGGGATCGTAAAAACTACCAAAGGAAAATGTATGATAACTATCGAGCCAGCCTGTTTGAGCGTGACCACGGGCATTGCGATCGTGAATTAAGTGGGTAATTGTATTTTTAGACATAGATTTACCTCGTTGTTAATTGTTTTTAGAAGTGTTCAGAATTCTTATTTATTCAACCTAATTTTGAACTATTTAAATAGTAAAGTATATACAGATAAAATAAAAGTACGCACTTTTAAGTGCTATACTTACCAAAAATATACTGTGACATTTTACAGTGTTTTTCAATTGAATAGCCTTATTTTTTATTATGAAAAAATCTAACTATTTCTAGGTTTGGTTATCGGAGAGTGAGCCAATAAAACCAGGTATTCTTGGTGTTGGGTTTTGTTCCTCAACCCGACCTACATCTATAGGACTCATATTTGATTTGGTGAAAAAACTCAGTACACCTCAAACTTCCTGTTTTTCTGTTCCCTGTTAAGAGTTCCCTTCCTAGATAAATATAGGACTCATATTTGATTTTTGAACAAAACTCAGTACACCTTTATTGCTCCTTCCCAGTCCCCAGTCCCCAATCCCCAGTCCCTTACCTCTACAAGTCATTCAGAAATCAAATCGGATTGCTATATGTTCGTTAATCAAATGGGTTTTATATGATGTGATAATGACATTGAATAACTTACTTAATCTATTTATCAAGGGTAAGCATGACTACTGAAAATGAGGGTCTGTTGTGGTTATTTAGAGAAAAATACAGCTTTAGCAAACTTCCAAGTTTTGAAGCTTATGATGGTTACTCGAAGTCGATTCTCATTTGTGCCAATGGAGACGGCACATTAACCCCTGAAGAAAGAAACTGGGTTGTTGGGCTTCTTTCTGCTTTTGGCGCATCAGACTCATTATTGGAGGAACTCAAATCTTATAAAGCTGACGAAGATATCGAGAAGGTGATTGGTGATGCTCCAGAGGCAACTGGTTCACGGCGTTATCTTGTTTACGATGCTATTAAAGCTTGCAGCGCTGATGGAGAATATAGTGACAAGGAAAGGGCAACTGTAACCAAAATGGCAGCTAAACTGGGCATTTCTGAAGATATAGTCAAACAAATTGAAGAAATCTGTATCGAAGAAGCCAAACTACGCCAGAAACGACTGGAACTGATGTATCCGGAGGGAGCACCTATCTAGCGATTTTTATACTACTAAAAACGACACAGGGTACAGTGTGAAGACTTGTCTACAGGGCATCTGTGCGACTATTAAACCCAAATTTTCGATAAATAATATGATGCGTTAGGCTTTAACCTAACGCACCCTACTAGTTAAGATTTACTGTCCCCTGATTGAGAAGTGCTTACTTGACGCCAGCTACTGTCTTTTGAGTTTTAGTAGCGCCTGCGTTGCCATTCTCTGCCTTAATTTCTGCTACTTGTAGATGAGCTTCTAAGAACCAGAGGCGTTTGTCAATGGTGCGAGAAATTTCAGTGTAAAGGTCAGCGGTATCAGCATCACCTAATTCATCGGTTTTAGCGATCGCTTCTCGGATATGTTTAGCGTAAGGTGCAAAACGATCTGCTAAAGCTGTCACATGGTCTTTACCATCCAAAATATCAAAGGGATATTCTGGCAGAATGGAATTACTAGCAGCAGCGCGGGCTGTCCCTAGAGCATATCCACCTAAAGCGGTGACGCGTTCGGCAACTATATCAACGTATTCTTCCAATTCACCAGCAAGTTCATCAAACAATTCATGTAGCTGGTAAAAATCGGTACCTTTAACATTCCAGTGCGCTTGCTTTGCCTGAGTTTTCAAATCCAAAGTAGCTGCTAAGGTTTGGTTGAGAATTACCACAATTTGCACTCGCGCTGCGGCGGGAATGTCAATGCGGGTAGGGTAAAGACGTGATGCAATGGTGTTGTCGCTCATGGTTGTAGTTAATGCCTTTTACAGTTAACTTTACAGATTTTAGTTTGCGATGCGAAACTCTCTGACGATAGATTGTATTAATGCCTGAATGTGTTACTGTTTAAACTTGATACAATTTTGGATTTTGGATTTTGGATTTGGTCATTGATCATTGGTCATTCGTGAATAACAAAAGACAAATAACAAATGAAAAATGACATTTGAGGATGTTTTAAAAGTAATAGGTGAGGTATCCAAAACTTTAGATCCTCCTAAATCCTCCTTAAAAAGGAGGACTTTGAGAATGTTATTCCCTTTTTTAGAGGGGTTAGGGGGGATCTCGATACAACGGTAGACTTTGCAAACATCCTCTTAGATCCGATGGTTGTCTATGGCATTAAATGTACCACCAAAAAGACGATCGCGAATTACATCGTTGTGCAAAAAGTCATGGGGAAAACCCAATTCAATTTGACTCACTTCATTTAAGCGCTGCAAATGTTCTGGGGAAAGAGTCACATCCAAAGAAGCTAAGTTATCTTGAAACTGAGTTAATTTACGTGCGCCAATAATCGGAATTATCACCCCACTTTGAGCGCGTAACCAAGCTAATGCTACCTGTGATGGTGTGTGTCCAATTTCTCCTGCAACTTGACTGACGACTTCAGCGATCGCTAAACTTTTTTCTGAAATAGTTCCTAAGGCTGCATTTGCTAACCGTCCTGGTTCGCCACTTTCTTGAGGAGGTTTATTATACTTCCCTGTCAGCACACCACCACCCAGAGGTGACCACGGTGTTACTGCTAAATCCAAGGCTTTGGCCATCGGTATCAAGTCGCGTTCTGGTGTCCGCTGAATTAAACTATACTCAATTTGCAGGGCGACAAACTGCGTCCATCCTTGATATTGGGCGATGGTATTTGCTTGGGAAATGATCCAAGCGGGTGCATCAGAAATGCCGATGTAAAGTACTTTACCTTGGCGGACGACATCATCAAGCGATCGCAATACTTCTTCAACAGGCGTGGTAAAATCCCAAGCGTGCAACCAGAATAAGTCAATATAATCGGTATTCAACCGCTTCAGGCTACCTTCTAAAGACTGGATTAAGTTCTTGCGATGATTCCCACTACCGTTGGGGTTGCCGTTCTTATCATTCATCCGCAAGGGAAAGGAATATTTCGTAGCAACTACAAAACGTTCCCGGTCTTTGGCGATTAATTCACCGACAATTTTTTCACTGCTACCGTCGGTATAACCATTGGCGGTGTCAATAAAATTGCCTCCTGCTTCCACAAAAGTATCAAACACTTTACCGCTTTCGTCTTTGGAAGCACCCCAACCCCAATCTTCACCAAAAGTCATGGTTCCCAAGCAGAGTTCAGATACTCTTAACCCGCTTTTGCCCAAGAGTTTGTATCTCATGAATATTTTCTCACTAATGAAAAAAACTATGCGAATACTATCCCAAAGGCATGATAACTAGAAATTAGGACTTACGCACTGTGGAAATTAATTATGGTATGCATTCACTAAAATAAATACTTTCAGACTTTGATTAATCATTTTTTGATGGTATGTAGACCCGCATTGTAGGGGTTCATTGGTATCAACTGAAGCAAAAAGTAAATTCAATACTTATTGACCAATATTGAACACTTGTTCCGCCGTCAAATTTAACTCAGGGAAAGTAGGAGATATAATTTTATCGTTACCCCGAAACTGACTGACTTGGTATTCTCCATCAATTAGTTGATAGACTGAGAAAGTGGGTTGTTTGGGATTACCGATAAACTTCCTAGCTCCCAATGCTGCATAGTCAACAATCCAATATTCAGGAATACCCATCTCTTCATAATCCGCAAGTTTGAGATAGTAATCATCGCGCCAGTTGGTACTGACAACCTCAATAACTAAAGGAATTGATGTACCCTTAGTGACAGTAGAAGATTTTTCCCAAAGCGGTTCATCAACTAAAGCAGCGTCATTTAGGATTAATACATCTGGGAAATAACCTGATTCTCTTTCTGGTGGCTTTACTATTGCTTGATTGGGGATAAAGTAGGGGAGACTTAATCGTCTAAACTCTAAAGTTAATTCAGCAGCAGAAAATCCTTTTATCCTTTCATGCTTCCCTGTTGGCTGTGCCATTTCGACAATTTCCCCGTTGTGGAGTTCGTAGCGTACCCCAGAGTTTTCGGGATACCACGCGATAAATTCGTCAAAGATAACTATTTTTGGTAAGGCTTGGGTCATAACAATTGATTACTGTGGGTTTGCTTTTATTCTAGAAGTGCTGTCCCTTCCTCGGTTTCTTCCTCCCCTGACAGCAACGCTGTTAAAGCCTCCATCAATGCAAAAGTTCCCAATCTTGGAGCAAGGAAATAGCATCTTTATAGAAAGACAAATCCACTTGGTTAACTTCTATTCCCTGTCCGATTCCTTCTAGAAGAGTGATTGTTAATTTACCTCCTAAATGTTCGCGGAACTCGGTAAGACCCCTAAATATACAATGGGGATGGTCTGGCCGATCTAATTGCTCTGCGAGTGCTGGTACATACAAAGTAAAGCCTAATTTCTTAAGTGTGACTAGAATTCTTTGCCACTCGGATTGTAAAAGTTTACCTGTTAAATATGAATAGGTTGTATCCAAAGCAATGCCGATCGCCACAGCTTCACCGTGACGTAAACTGTAATTAGTTAAATGTTCTAGTTTGTGAGCAGCCCAATGTCCAAAATCTAAAGGACGTGATGAACCCATTTCAAAAGGGTCGCCACCACCAGCAATATGCTCTAAGTGCAACTGCGAACAACGATAGATCAGCTTTTCCATAATCTCCATGTCTCGATTAGCTAATCTATCGGCATAAGTCATAATAAAATTAAAGAAATCTGCATCTTTAATCAGTGCCACTTTCACCGCTTCTGCAATACCCGATCGCCAATCGCGATCGTCAAGGCTGGTAATAAAATCAAAGTCATTCAATACAGCATAAGGTGGCATGAATGTACCAAGAAAATTTTTCTTGCCAAAGGCATTAATTCCATTCTTGACCCCGACACCCGAATCATTTTGTCCTAATACTGTTGTCGGCACTCGTAGCAGCCTAATTCCTCGGTGAGCCGTTGCTGCTGCGTATCCTGCCATATCTAATACCGCTCCACCTCCAATTGCTAACACATAGGAATGACGGCATAATCCAACTGCATCAATTACTTGATGAATTTGCTCTATAAATCTAGAATCGTTCTTCACTACTTCTCCACCCGGAACGATGGTTGGTTCACTACTCAAGGTGAATACATCTGCATAAAACTCAGCGTAAAGTGCTAATTTTTTTAGCAACCCATTTTGGTAATTTAAAACTCCTCCATCTACGACTGCTAACACTCGTTTGGGAGTTGTCTCACCATTTGCCGCAATCACTTGTGCAAGTATTGGGTTATCTAAATCAAACAAACCTCTAGTGAAATGAACATCATACTTGAACTTTACTTGAACACATTGATTAATGGGTTGCAGATTGGAAGTAGTCTTTTGTTTAATAGCCATATTTAATATTATGAATTTTTAATTAATTGTAAATATATATGCTACTTAAATTAAGATGAAGGGCATTTTCAACAATATAAATTCGGGACTTGAAGATTCAAATGATTTCCCAGATAACTTAGAGCTAATAAGTCATTAGTTTACAATATCCTTATCTGTTATTTGATAAACCCCAAAATAACACTTGGTTGTAAATTTTTTAATAACTATACTTCATATCCTATACTTTCTAAGTTTGATATTAAATATTATCATTACATGAAATTCTAATTTTTTTCAGTAACCTAATTTCCAAATTTATCGTTTCAAACTCATAACTTTACAGGATCTTATTTTTATTGGGTATATTTTTATAGATTCAATGAAGTTATTAGCTATTAATATACTATGGAACTGGTTGAATAATAAAGTATCCAGTTTAATGCTAAATATTATACATAGTTGTGACAAAAAAAGTTGGGCAACTTCTCCTGAAATTTATCATGAGTAGAGTAAACAATTTACTACATCAGTGGTTACTACAGTCTGTTTCCGAAACAGGTATTGCTTGGCTGGAACAGAAGCAGGCACAGATTGCTAGCGGTGCTGCTGAGCGAGTGTTTTTCACAGCTTTTAGTGCTGTGCCGCGTTATTTGGGTAAACAGAATTTGCAGGTCACATCCCAAGACTTAGAAGCAGCACAAGAGGCGATTACTGGTTGGAATCCTGGTAATTGGAGTGTAGATCAAGCAGGTCGCACACTCTTGCTTTTAGCTTTGCCTCACGATGATGCCCAGACTTATGTGCGATCGCTTGATAAAGTCTTCTCTAGTGCCGATATGGGCGAGTTAGTTGCACTTTATCAGAGTTTGCCGCTATTGCCACATCCAGAATTACATCGCCAACGCGCTGCTGAGGGAATTCGCAGCAATATGAGCAATGTATTTCAAGCCATAGCACTACGTAACCCTTATCCGGCAGATTACTTAGATAATGCCGCTTGGAATCAGATGGTACTGAAAGCAGTATTTGTCGGTAGTCCGTTGCATCTAATTTGGGGTTTGGATCGTCGCGCCAACCCAGAATTAGCGAAAATGTTAACAGACTATGCCCATGAACGCTGGGCAGCAAAACGCTCAGTTATCCCAGAACTTTGGCGGCCTGTAGGTAAATTTGCCGATAGTGCAATCATCGCAGATTTAGAAAAAGTCCTGGCTAATGGGGATATAACCGAGCAACAAGCAGCAGCATTAGCCTGTGCTGAATCATCTTTACCCCAAGCGCAAGCATTACTTTCCCACTATCCAGATTTACAGTCATCCATAGAACAGGGTAATCTGACTTGGAGCAGTTTTAGCGTGTAAATGAAAGGGACTGGGGATTGGGGACTGGGGACTAGGAACTAGGGAATAAGATTAAATACTATTTTCCAATACCCAACACCCAATCTCAAATACCCAATCCCCAGTCCCCAGTCCCCTACTCCCCACTCACTAAACCACACCATGATGTTTATCGATCCTCACATTCACATGTGTTCCCGTACTACTTACGATTACTTAGTAATGCGGGAATATGGTATTGTTGCCGTTATTGAACCAGCTTTTTGGCTAGGACAACCCCGAACCAACGCCGGCACATTCAAAGACTATTTCAGCAGTCTTGTGGGCTGGGAACGGTTTCGTGCTAGTCAGTTCGGCATTCAACATTACTGCACAATCGGCTTAAATCCTAAAGAAGCGAACAACGAGGCACTAGCAGCAGAAGTTATCGAATTGCTACCGCTTTATGCTTGTAAAGAAGGAGTTGTTGCCATTGGTGAAATTGGCTACGATGACATGACAGAAGCAGAAGATAAGTACTTTTGTCAACAGTTAGAGTTAGCCAAAGAACTCGATATGTTGGTACTAATTCATACCCCTCATCGTAATAAGAAAACAGGTGCTATTCGGAGTATGGATCGGTGTATTGAGTATGGCTTAGATCCTTCTCAAGTAGTTATCGATCATAACAACGAAGAAACTGTTGAAGAAGTATTAAAACGCGGTTTTTGGGCGGCTTTTACGATTTATCCCCAAACAAAAATGGGTAACGCTCGGATGGTGGAAGTTGTTCGTAAATATGGACGCGATCGCATCATTGTTGATAGTAGTGCTGATTGGGGAATTAGCGATCCATTAGCAGTGCCAAAAACGGCTCAGTTAATGTTAGAAAGAGGCATTCCGGAAGAACATGTGCGAGCAGTTTGTTATGAAAATGCCCTAGCTGCTTACAGCCAAACTGGGCAGATGCAAGCATCAGATTGGCTCAATCCAGAATCTATCGATCAGCGTCAGTTATTTAATGGTAATTCTGTGTTGCGAGGACAAGAACCAGGTATTAATTCGCTTTCAGTGCTGATTGAATAAAAAATTGGGCATTGGGCATTGCAAAATAAATTTTTATCTTTGCGTTGTCATTCTCACAATCCAAAATCTAAAATCCAAAATAGCATTACGGGGGCAAATAAGTGAATGTTGCAAACTTAAATTTTCAAAGCTGGCGGGGTTATTTTGAATTGATGCGTCCGGCTAATATTGTTACTGCTTGGGCTGATATTTTGGTTGGCTTTGCAGCTTCTGGTTCTGGGATTATTTTTATTCAATTAATTAATGGTGAAGCAAATTTTGCGCTTTTAATTCCATTAGCTTGGTTATTGTTGGCTACAACTGGTTTATATGGCGGCGGTATCGTTTTTAATGATGTTTTTGACGCTGAATTAGATGCCAAAGAACGACCAAATAGAGCAATTCCCAGTGGCCGGGTGTCGCTGAAAAATGCTACTTTATTAGGCAGTATATTGTTTGGAATCGGTATTGGAGCGGCTTTTCAAGTATCTTGGGTGAGTGGCGCGATCGCTATCTTCATAACTCTTTCAGCACTGGTGTATAATTCACTTGCCAAACATCATCCTTTTTTTGGTCCCCTTAATATGGGTTTGTGCCGTGGTAGTAACTTATTATTAGGTGTAAGTGCTGTCCCAGCAATTATAGGAGAACGTTGGTATTTAACGCTAATTCCTGTTATTTACATCGCAGCTATCACCGCAATTAGTCAGGGCGAAGTTCACGGCGGAAAGAAGATTACAGGAGTACTAGCACTAGTTCTGATTGCAATAGTTTTGACGGCAGTTTTAGCATTAGGATTATTACCAGAGTATACAGCGATCGCCGCATTACCATTCGCAGCTTTATTAGCCATCCGAGTACTGCCTAATTTTGTCAAAGCTGCACGTGAACCTTTACCTGAAAATATCCGCAATGCTGTCAAAATAGGTGTGTTGTCTCTAATTGTTTTAGATGCTACTGTTGCATCTGGTTTTGCTGGTTTGTATTACGGTTTAGCAGTCCTGATTTTGCTGCCAATTTCCATGAAATTAGCACAAGTATTTGCTGTTACTTAAAATTACAATTGTGAAAATATCACGCAGAGGCAAGGCAGCGCGGTCTTGGGGGTTTCCCCCATGAGCGACTGCCGCGCAGAGAGAAAGATTGAGTTTGGTACAATATTTTGTAATTATTCATACTCCAAAAACCTCTCTGCGTCTCTGCGTCTCTGCGTGCAAATAAAAAATACAGGATGCAGAAAATGAAAATTACAAAAAACAACAACTTCCATTTAACTTATTGCAGCAATATTCATCCTGGCGAAAGTTGGGTAGAGGTATTTGCAAATTTACAAAAATATATTCCTGAACTCAAATCACGTTTATCACCGACAGAACCTTTTGGTATTGGTTTGAGGTTAGCAGATGTAGCCGCCAAGGAACTTTTAGAAAGTAATAATTTACCTCAATTTCAAAAGTGGTTAACTCAACAAAATTCATATGTTTTTACCTTAAATGGATTTCCTTACGGGGGATTCCATCGACAGGTGGTAAAAGACCAAGTTTATGCACCAGATTGGTCTACACAAGAACGGCTGAACTATACATTAAATCTTACACAAATTTTAGCAACTCTATTACCAGCAGGACTTGATGGTGGAATTTCTACATTGCCATTATCCTATAAACCTTGGTGGGGAGAAGACCAAACAACTTGCGACTCGGTTATCAAAAAGAGTTGTTTGAATCTAGCATCAGTTGTTGCAGAAATGATTCGCATCTGGGAAGAAACAGGAAAAATACTACATATTGATTTGGAACCTGAACCGGATGGATTAATTGAAAATACCTCAGAAGTAATTGATTTTTTCCAAAATTGTTTGTTGCCAATTGGTGGTAATTATTTAGCAGAAAAATTCAATATTGAACAAAGTTTAGCCGAAACTAAACTGCTAGAACATGTTCGACTGTGTTATGATACCTGCCATTTTTCAGTTGAATATGAACAGCCCAATTCTGTATTCGCACGTTTAGAATCAGCAGGAATTAAGATTGGTAAGATTCAAATCAGCGCAGCCATTCAAGTAAAAATTCCTGCTGAAATTGAGAAACGCAGTTTGATAGTTGAACGCTTACGTCCTTTTGCAGAATCTACCTATCTTCACCAAGTAATCGAACGTCGCAGTGATGATACTCTACATCACTATCCTGATTTAATGACTGCATTACCTCATTTAGAGCAGTCTCTAGCCGAAGAATGGCGTACTCACTTCCATGTCCCAATTTTTATTCGTGATTATCAAATTTTGCAGTCTACCCAAGATGATATTGCTACTGTTTTACATCTACTGCAAACTAATAATGCTTGTTCACATTTAGAAATTGAGACTTACACTTGGGATGTATTGCCATCAGAAATGAAAATCGATTTGCTGACTTCTATTCAGCGGGAATATGACTGGGTATTAAAAGAGTTTGCTAAGAATTCAGAATTCAGAATTCAGAATTCTGAATAGTTTGATACCTAAGCTCCTGAATACTTCTACCATTTATATGTGAGGCTGTGCCAAATTTTCTTGGCTTAATTCTTTCTTTCTTTCTTTCTTTCTTTCTTTCTTTCTTTCTTTCTTTCTTTGTGTCCTTTGCGCCCTTTGCGGTTCGTTTCTCATTTAGTTTGGCGCATCTTCATACAGAATTCGTATTACAGAACTAACTACCTGCCTGCCAATTAAGGGGAAATTAAGTTGATGAAAAAAACCGTTATTTTAAATGTCGTAGGATTAACGCCTAGCTTACTAGGAAAAAACACGCCGTTTTTATCTGCGTGGGCGGCTATTGGCCAAGTAGTTCCAATCAAAACAGTTTTACCTGCTGTAACTTGTTCTGTTCAAGCTACTTATTTAACAGGAAAACTGCCTGATGAACATGGAATTGTTGCTAATGGTTGGTACTTCCGCGATGAATGTGAAGTAAAATTTTGGCGACAATCTAATAAATTAGTGCAGGCTCCCAAAGTTTGGGACATCGCTAAATCAATCGATCCAAACTTCACTTGTGCCAACCTTTTTTGGTGGTACAATATGTATTCTTCAGTAGATTATGCCATTACACCGCGCCCAATGTATCCCGCAGATGGGAGAAAATTACCTGATATTTATACCCATCCTAGTGATGTGCGATCGCCAATTCAATCTGATTTAGGTCAATTCCCTTTGTTCGATTTTTGGGGACCAAAAACTTCAATTAATTCTAGTCAATGGATCGCTGATTCCGCCAAATGGATTGAGGAACGTTATAGCCCGACATTATCACTAGTTTATCTGCCACATTTAGATTATTGTCTGCAAAAATTTGGTCACGATGAAAAACACATCCAAGCAGATTTACAAGAAATTGATGCTGTTTGTGGTGATTTAATTGAATATTATCAAGCACGAAATACTCAGATAATTATTCTTTCTGAGTATGGCATTACCCCAGTTAATAAAGCAGTAGATTTGAACCGCGTGTTACGGGAAAATAATTTAATTGCAGTGCGGGAAGAATTGGGACGAGAACTACTCGATTTTGGTGCTAGTATTGCCTTTGCCGTTGCCGATCACCAAATTGCTCATGTATATGTGAACGATCCGGCTTACATCCCGAAAGTACGATCGCTTTTAGAAGCCACTGAAGGCGTAGCCCAAGTATTGGATGAACAAGGTAAACAAGCCTACCACCTTAATCATCCTAGATCGGGAGAGTTAGTGGCGATCGCCAGCCCCGATACTTGGTTCACCTATTATTATTGGCTAGACGATAACAAAGCCCCTGATTTTGCCAGAACCGTAGATATTCACCGCAAACCCGGCTACGATCCAGTAGAACTTTTCCTCGATCCCCAAATTAAATTTCCCCAAGGAAAAATCGCTCTCAAGCTACTTAAGAAACAACTGGGTTTTCGCTACCTCATGGATGTGATTCCTGTGGATGCTTCCTTAGTACGTGGCTCTCACGGTCATATTACCACTTCTGTTGATGAAGGACCTCTATTTATTACCCATCAAACTCACCTAGTTGATACCAACTTAATTGAGGCCACAGATGTTTGCTCGTTGATTCTCAAACATTTAAGTACTTGAAATGAAAATGTAGAGACACGATATATCGCATATTTACATCCTACACATTCATCGGTAGGGTAGCACCGCTGTGATAGGTGTCAACTTAAGCTTAAACGCTTGTCCCACATACGTTTTACCCCACCCTAACCCTCCCCTTGTAAAGGGGAGGGAACTAAATTCTTTTTTCCCCCCTTTCCAAGGGGGGATTAAGGGGGGTAAAACATTTGTGGGACAAGCGTTTAAGCTTAAGTTGACACATATCACAGCGGTGCTACCCTACAAGCGATTCTCCAAAAATACAAAAAATTTCTTGTAAATCGTAGTCATTTCGAGTATGCTTTATATATGAAGTCGAAATGACTATGATTTAATATTTTGTATCGGTAGGCATCCGTCTATCTACTGACTAAAATATACTGTGGGCAATTTGACTAACTTAATGGAGAACTTCTTCACCCATGACTGAACCCCAAAACTTGACAACTGCTGACGGTATCCCTGTTGCGGATAACCAGAACTCACTGACTGCGGGCGCACGTGGCCCTGTATTAATGCAGGATTTTCACCTGATAGAAAAGCTGGCTCATTTCAACAGAGAACGTATTCCTGAAAGAGTTGTCCATGCCAAAGGTGCCGCTGCTTTTGGTACTTTTACGGTAACTAACGATATCACACGCTACAGCAAAGCCAAACTTTTTTCTGAGATTGGCAAGAAAACAGAATTCTTGCTGCGTTTTTCTACGGTTGGCGGAGAAAAGGGTTCAGCAGATGCGGAACGCGATCCTAGAGGTTTTGCCATCAAGTTTTACACAGAAGAAGGCAACTGGGATATTACAGGTAACAATACTCCGATTTTCTTCATCCGTGACCCACTGAAGTTTCCTGATTTCATCCATACCCAAAAACGGAATCCCCAAACGAATTGCAAAGATCACAATGCAAAATGGGATTTTTGGTCACTGAGTCCGGAATCACTCCACCAGGTAACGATCCTGTTTTCAGATCGGGGAATTCCCAAAACCTATCGACACATGGACGGCTTTGGTAGCCATACCTTTAGCTTAATTAATGCTGAAGGCGATTGCGTTTGGTGTAAATTTCACTTTAAGACCTTGCAAGGACATCAAACTTTAACAGAGGAGGAATCGGGCAAGCTTAAGGGAGAAGATCCCGATCATGCGACTCGTGATTTATTTGCAGCGATCGCTCAAGGAGATTATCCCAAATGGCGGATGTGTATTCAAGTGATGACTGACGAGCAAGCATCAAAACATCGAGATAATCCCTTTGACTTGACAAAAGTTTGGAAGCACTCAGAATATCCTTTAATCGAAGTCGGGATATTAGAGCTAAATCGTAACCCAGAGAATTATTTCGCCGAAGTTGAACAAGCCGCTTTTAGTCCTAGTGCAGTGGTTCCTGGCGTTAGTTTTTCTCCAGACAAAATGCTTCAAGCTCGGATCTTTTCTTACCCAGATGCTCAACGGTATCGCTTGGGTGGTAACTATCAGCAACTACCAGTCAACCAACCCAAATGTCCAGTGATGCATTATCAGCGAGATGGCTTTATGGCATCGGGGAACAACGGCGGTAGCGTTCCTAACTATGAACCCAATAGTGCTGAGGGTACGCCCAAAGAAAATCCAGCTTATGCAGAACCACCTAGTCATTTGGGCGATGTCACAGTTGATCGCTACAATCATCGTGAAGGAAACGACGATTATACCCAAGCAGGCGACCTCTATCGGTTAATGACTCCCGAACAGCAAGAGCGTCTTGTGCAAAATATCGTTGGTACTCTCAGCCAAGCAAGGCAAGACATTCAAATGCGCCAACTTTGCCATTTCTTTAGAGCAGATGTTTCTTATGGTCTTCGTGTCGCTGAAGGGTTAGGCATTGCGATCGATCCTTCAATGTTCGGTGCTACTGCTCAACCTGTAGGTAACTGGTAACCTTATCCAATTTTGTGGGGTGGGCATCTTGCCCGCCCTAAAGCAAATTCATTTGATTAACTTACAAAATAAATCGAGGTAATTAAATATGAAATTAACAGCAACAAAAAAAGGCTTATTAATCCCTAAAGAACTATTAGGAGAAAACCAAGAATTTGAGATTATTCAAGAAAATGGAAAAATTATTATTACTAGCATCAAACAAACATCTTCTATTTGGGATTTAGGTTCAAATTCTGTGGAATGTGATGTATAAATAAAAAAGATATATTAAGTATTTTATCTAACAGAATTCAGAAGATAAATATCAATCTTTCATCCAAAAATGTAACCAGTGCCGACATCAACTTCAACAAACAGAGTTATCATTTATTTCCCTTCCATCTCAACGCTCTAACTGTCGTTATTTCAATATTGAAAAGTTGATTAATTAGGCGCTGTCCCTTCCGGTAATTCCTCTGACTCCAGCAATTCGATTTTTCCATGCCGAACAGTAGCCCAAAGCGTTTTTAGCATATCCGTTTTATGAATAGTCATGCTTTAATTTTATGCTTCGATAGTTTATGAGGAGCGATGTCTACGACGGTCTACGCCTACGCCTTGCTGAAAACCTCAAAAATAAAGCGATCGCTGGTTGTGGAAGAGTGAGTGCGATCACTTTATTTATAGTTAGGCATTCATCAAGAGCTGCTTGAATTACTTCATGTGTGAGTTACCGATATGATTCTAAGATTTCTTCTGGGTTTCACCAGCAGCCAATTTTTAATATAAAGTATAAAATATGTAAGGTATTAAAAGCATTTAGTAAATATACAGAAATAAATGACACAAAGAATCAGACAACCTATTCGTTTAGTTGCTTTAGATACAGAAGTATTTGATAGGGAAAACTTTAACTATCAATCTAGAGCCTTCACAAAACTTATAGAGTTAGTTCAAGATGAAAAAATTTGTCTATATTTGACTACAGTTACACAGCAAGAAGTGATGGCTCATATTGAGCATCTAACGCAACAAGCTTCATCAGCATTTAAAAATCTCCACAAAGATTTTCGTAAACAGGCTAAGATTATCTATAATTCTCTTATATTTCAAAAATTGTTAAATTTATCTTTAAATAACGATGAACTATCTAATGAGTTAAAAGAACAATTCAACGAGTTTATAAAAAAATCAAAAATGGAGATATTAGGAATAGATGCTGTTTCAGCAGAATATATTTTTACTAAATACTTTAAAATACTTCCTCCTTTTAAAAATGGTCAAAAGAAACATGAATTTCCTGATGCATTTGCCATAGCTGCAATAGAAGAAAAAGCTAAAACTGAAAATAGAAAAATATATGTTATTAGTGGCGATCATGATTGGGAGAAAGCTTCTAATCAGAGTGAGTATTTAATTTATAAAGAAAGCATTGACAAATTGTTAACAGAGATTATAGAACAAGAATCCAGTGAAGTAGATTTGTGTTACAAAATACTTGATGATAATTGGAGCGAAATTAAAAATGAAATATCACATAGTTTTAGCTCTAGAGAATTTTCTTTAAGTGATGACTTCGCACATGGTTACTTTGAATTGGGTAGTGAATATATAGAAGTAGTAGTAGAAGAGATAATAATTATTGATAAATCTATTGTAGATATTGATGAAGAAGTTGAATCTCCCGTTGTTACCTTTGAGCTAAAGACTGAGATTATTTATACTGCTTATATTAGCTATGATAGTACAGAATATGCTTATTGGGATAGTGAAGATCATACATATTATGGTATTGAAAAAGTTGAAGGGAAATTACATCAGAAAGTTTTAACCCCTGTTGAATTAGAAATTATTTTATTTAGAGATGAATCATACAATTTGTGCTTCAATACTATTGAGAATGTTGACTTAGATCCAAATGGATTGATTGGAACTATTGTGTTAACGCCAGGTGAATTTGAGGAGATTGAAGAGGAGTTTGATTCTTGTTTCTTTTAGATGGGAGATTAGGGCAAGCATATTGCCTACCCTAAAATAATTTTGCTGTGAATTTCAATTATTCAAAAAATAATTATTCACAATTTCTTCTAAACTAATGTCATAACTTGCTCATATTCTTCTTTATGGCTTTGCAAAGCATCCCAAAGATCGACTTTTTGCTGAAGATTAAGCCAAAGTCTTGGGCCATTTCCTAAAGCTTTACCAAGACGTATTGCTATATCTACTGTAATTGAGCTTTGACCATTAATAACTTCCTGAATTGTTTGATTAGATACTCCTAAAATATCTGCAAAATTTGCGGTATTAATATCTAAATCATCTAAAATATCTGCAATTACTTCACCAGGATGTATTGGTCTTATACCAATTTTATATGAAGCTGCATATAATAGAGTGAATAAACTGGATAAATAAAAATAAGCATGAGCCGCCCTTTTAAGATTGAAATTGCAGAAAGCGAAGCAGAACTAAAGAAACGTCTACAAACAGCCAACGTAGGAAACCAGAAAGAAAAACTGATGATGCTGTGGTGGATAAAAAACGGGCAGGTTCATGAACAGCAAGAAATTGGAAAACGCTTGGCTCTAGATACATCAACTGTCACAAGGTGGTTACAAAGATATAGAGTCGGTGGACTAGATGAATTATTAGAAATTAAAAAAGCTCCGGGAGCAAAACGAAAAATTGATGAGGTAGCGATCGCGGCACTAACAGAGGAGTTAAAAACAGGAAAAGGCTTTAGTAGCTATGGTGCAATAGTGGAGTGGTTAAAAAAAGAACAGGGGCTGGAAGTAGAGTATGCAACAGTATATGCGTTAGTGAGATATAAATTAGGAGCAAAACTCAAAGTACCACGTCCGCAAAGCCATAAGCAGGATGAGAAGTTAGTATCTGAGTTTAAAAAAAACTCGGTATCATTATCGAGAGGCTAGAAAAACATCTAGCACCAGGAAAGTGTATTCATTATCTGTGTCAGGATGAAACCAGGGTGGGATTAAAAACTTTAACGGGAAAAGTAATTACGGCCCCTGGAGTCAAACCAACTGTAGCGGTGAAATGGGAAAGAGAAAATTTTTGGATTTATGGTGCAATTGAACCATTAACAGGACAACATTTTCAGCAAGAATACCCGCAGCTCAATGGTGACTATTTTCAACAGTTTTTAGACTGGTTATCGCAACAATTAGGTTCAGATTATGCAATTTTACAAATAGACCAAGCTCCTGCTCATATCAGTAGTGCGATTAATTGGCCTGAAAATATTATTCCCCTGCTGCAACCACCTCATGCTCCTGAGCTTAATCCCATTGAAAGGCTGTGGCAGTTTCTCAAAAAATCTCTCAAGAATGAACTGTTTTCTGACTTGCAAGACTTACGCACTCGCCTACAACAATTGTTCGAGCAATTAACATCTGAACAGGTGATTTCCATCTCTTCTTATAACTTTATTTTAGAAGCTCTTTTCTATGCAGCTTCATATTAAATTGGTATTACTAATCTATCATCAGTAATAACTTGCCAATTATCCATAATTAATACTTCTTACTTAATAATTTGGTTAACCTTATCTAGCATTGTCTACTCAATTAATATGATATTAATACAGGAGCTAATCATAATCTTCAATGTACTACTGCGTCTAGATTTATCATGGCTTTTGTGTTTTGTTATTCAGTTACCAAATCGCCTCAAGGTTTAAAATAAACCCCTGTAAAACATCTTCTCCTGACAAAGTAACAGGCGATTCCAACACCTCAACTTCTTTCCCTTGTCGATAAATCTCCACTTGTCGAGATTTACGATTAATTAACCAACCCAAACGCACACCATTATCTATGTATTCCCTCATCTTTTCCTGAGCAACTTTCAAACTATCACTTGGCGAAAGTAACTCAATTACAAAATCAGGAGAAATGGGGGGAAACTTTTGTTTTTCTTCTTCAGTTAAAGCATCCCATCGTTCTAACTTTATCCAAGAAGCATCAGGCGAACGATCTGCACCATTAGGTAATTTAAAACAAGTAGAAGAATCAAAAGCAATGCCAGTACCATCGGTATCTGACCAATTAAATAATTGTTGATTTAGTCTACCATTACGATTTCCAGTTTCTCCTCCAGTGGGTGGCATGATTATTAATTCTCCCGTAGCAGTGCGTTCAAACCTCAAGTCACGGTTTACCTGACATAGATTAAAAAACTGCTCATCTGTCAGTTCCAATACTGATTGAAGGTTGACGGTTAAAGCATTCATAGTCATATCTCGGATTGAAAAGTTAAGGCAGGCATTATGCCTGCCCATGTAATCCTATTCTATTCCTTCAATCCGGTCTTCAACTTCTTGGTACAACTCACGTAGGCGATCTAAATTCTCCTCGCTAGTCTCCCAATAACCGCGTCCATTCACTTCCAACAAAGTTGATACAACTTTGCGGAAAGAATGAGGATTAAGGTTCATTAACCGTTTCTGCATTTCTTCATCTTTGATGAAGGTTTCGTTAGTATCCTCGTAAATCCAGTTATCCACAGCGCCGGCTGTTGCACTCCAACCCATTGTATTTACTAATCGCTTGGAGAGTTCGCGCACACCTTCATAACCGTGATTCAGCATCCCCTCATACCATTTGGGATTTAACAATTTGGTACGGGCATCTAAGCGCACGGTTTCTGATAATGTCCGCACTTGGGCGTTGGCTGTGGTGGTGTCTGCAATATAAGATGCTGGTTTTTTACCATCACCCCGCAGACTTGCAACTAATTTGGTGGGATCGGAATCGAAGTAATGGGAAACGTCCGTTAAGCTAATCTCAGAAGAATCCAAGTTTTGGAAAGTTGCATCAGCAGTTTTCAATGTACTTTCAAAAATCTGCCGCGATTCGTCCATGATTCCGGGGTTATCGGAATTGAAGGCGAAGGATTTGCGGTTGAGGTACATTTCCTGCAACTCGGCTTCGCTGTCCCAAGTGCTGTTTTCTACCGCCAAGTTGATATTTGACGAGTAAGAACCAGAAGCATTGGAGAAAACGCGAGTTGCTGCTTGACGCAGATTAATTCCCATGTCTTCGGCTTGTTGCAAAGCATGTTTGCGAACAAAGTTCATTTCTAAGGGTTCATCTGCCTCAGCCGCCATCTTCACGCCTTGGTCTAGCAGGTTCATTTGGTTAATGAACAAGTCGCGGAATACACCGGAACAGTTGATTACTACATCTATTCTGGGGCGTCCCAACTCTTCTAAGGAGATCAATTCCAACTTGTTCACCCGTCCCAAGGCATCGGGCACTGGACGCACGCCCACCATCCACATAATTTGCGCTAGGGATTCGCCGTAAGTTTTGATGTTATCGGTTCCCCAGAGGACGCAGGCGATGGTTTCTGGCCATTTTCCATCGTTTTCGGCTTTGTTACGTGCCAAAAGCCTGTCTACGACGATTTTGGCTGATTGGACTGCTGCTGTTGTTGGGATGGATTGCGGATCGAGGGCATGAATATTCTTACCTGTGGGCAAGACATCCGGGTTGCGGATGGGATCGCCACCAGGACCGGGTATGACATACTCGCCTTCTAAGCCTTTGAGTAATGCTCCCAGTTCGTTGTCTGCACAAACTTGCTGGAGGCAAAATTCCAAATACTCAAACAGGGGTTTTAGAAGTGCGGTGTCAACTTTGGGATAGCCGAGTTTATGTAACGCTTCTACCCAAGGTTCTTTTTTGCCCATGTTGAAGAAATTCAACCGGGAAACGAGAGAAACTCGCCCATTGGCGTCGGTTTGCTCTTGAACAAGGGCGCTAACTGCTGCACGGGTGGCTAAGGTGATGTCTTGCAATAGCTGGACATCTTCTAAAATGCCTTTGTCGTTATTGTGATAAATATCGTCAATGTTACGCCCGATGCTGTTAGCGATAATTCGCGGTAAGCCAACAAGTTCTTCTTCTTGACGATCTAAGCTGGCGATGTTGACGAGAGTGGCGATCGCTTCTTCTGCACTTGGTGGTTTACCAATGACGTGCAACCCACAAGGCAGCAACCGAGACTCAATTTCCATCAACCTGCGGTAGACGTTGCCAACAATATTATCCCGCTCATCGGCACTCATGTCTCTGGCATCGGTTTCTGGCAGGTTAATATCCTTATCCAGGTTGACGATGCGGCATTTATCCATGATGGAGTTGACAATGGAAACACCGCGTCCAGTATCTTTCAAGGTTTGGTAAGAAGCAATTAATTCGCTGAGTTCCTTCAAACCTTTGTATAAACCTGCATTTTCTGCCGGCGGTGTCAAGTAAGAAATTGTTTCGGCATAACCCCGACGTTTGGCAATTGTCGCTTCGCTAGGATTATTGGCTGCGTAATAATACAGATTGGGTATGGAACCAATTAAGTTATCTGGATAACATTCCCCAGACATACCCATTTGCTTACCTGGCATGAATTCTAAGGAACCATGAGTGCCAAAGTGCAACACGGCGTCAGCTTGCCAAACTTGCTCTAGGTAGGTGTAGTAAGCAGCAAAACCGTGATGGGGACTAGCGGAACGAGAGAATAACAGCCGCATGGGGTCGCCTTCGTAACCAAAGGTGGGTTGCACACCGATGAAGACGTTACCGAATTGCTTACCATAAATTAGCAGGTTTTGCCCATCGCTGTTGAGATGTCCGGGAGGTGGTCCCCAGTTTTCCTCTAGGCGTTGGGAATAAGGGGTAAGTGCCTCATATTCTGGCACTGACATTTTGTAGGCGATGTTCAATTCCGGGCTGGCGTACTGTGCTTGGGCGTCGTGGATGACTTCTTGCATCAGTGCTTCGGCTGATTCTGGCAACTCTGGAAGGTCGTAGCCATTATTTTTCAGCGCTTTCATCACTTCGTAGATGGAACCGAACACATCTAAGTAGGCGGCGGTTCCCACGTTGCCTTTATCTGGCGGGAAGCTGAAAACGGTAATGGCGACTTTTTTATCTAGCTTGGGTTTGCGGCGGAGGTTAGCCCATTTTAATGCTCTTTGGGCTACAGCTTCCATGCGGTCTTGGAGAGCGATCGCTTTTCCTGTTGTCCCATCTCTACCCGATAATATAATCGGCTCAATTGCCCCATCCAATTCGGGAATGGCAATTTGTAAAGCTACTTGAATGGGATGCAAGCCCAAATCGCTATCCATCCACTCTTCTGTGGTTTGGAACACCAAAGGCAAAGCCACCATGTAAGGACGGTTTAAGCGTTTGAGTGATTCAATTGCTTTGGGATGGTCTTGTCTAGCTGGACCACCTACCAGGGCAAAACCAGTCAGGGATATCACTGCATCTATCAACTGGACGTTGGTATTCGGTTCGTAAAAGTAAGCATCCACAGGCTTGGAGAAATCCAAACCACCAGCAAACACAGGTAATACCCGTGCGCCTAATGCTTCCAATTCCTGCACCATTGCTACATAATGAGCATCATCACCTGTAACTAGGTGGGTGCGTTGTAATACCAACCCAATACAGGGAGCTAGGGGATCTTTGAGATCGCTAGAGATATCCTTACGGGCTGTGTACCAATTGAGGTACTCTCTCACATCCTCAAACATACTGGGAGCCAATGGGTGCCAAATCCCCATATCGGGATAAACTACTGGCTCTTGGTATGTACGAGGTGCAAAATTTTCTTTCTCTAAACCTTTAAATACGTATTTATCAGCTAACATCAGCAAGAAGTTTTCCAGGTTTTCTGGAGAACCACCTAACCAATACTGAAAGCTGAGCATGAAATTTCGTGCGTCCTGTGCCTTGTCCATTGGCAGGAACTTCAGCACTTGCGGTAGGGTTCGCAAAAGCTTGAGCATCCCGTCTTGGAATCCCGCACCGGATTTTTCTTTGCGTTTCCGCATGAATTGGGCGATCGCACTTTTGGATTGACCCAACTGTGCCAGGGAAAAGCTGCCCATTTTACTCAGGCGCATAACTTCTGGCATAGAGGGAAACACAACTGCAACATCTAAGCGATCGCGGTGTGGTTCTACTGCTGCTACTACTTTTTGTGCTAAGTCTTCGATAAAAATCAGGGAGGCGATAAATATATTGGCACTCTCCATATCCCTTTGGAACTCCTTGTAGTTCTCTGGATCTCGGAGTTCCTCAATTAAGTAACCGCTGATTTCAATCGCCAGTTCTTGGTGAAGAGCGTTAATCGCCCGCACCGCTTGTGACAATGCACTCTGGTACTGGGACTCAAGCACGACATAGACCACCTTGATTAAATTACGTCCGCGTAAGTTATCAGGCGCAATGTGTCTAATGGTGGACTTGACGTGGGTGAACATGCTTCCTCGGCTCCTTTGATGCGTGTTCTCTACTAGAAGTTCATAGCGGCTGATGCAGCCACAGTTGACTTCGTGATTATTGGGCAATATCAGTTTTTTATCAGAAAATGCTTGCCCAGAGGGCATTTTATCGTCTATCTGACACAATTCGATATAAAAAACGAAATATTTCTTCGTAATTATTGACTTTATATAAAAGTAATTACTCATATTATGTAAATTTTTTGTTACATAATATTGCATTTATAGTTGAATAACTATTTAACGATTTTATTGCAGTTACAAAACAAAACTTGCCTATGCTAACTAAATATTTTTTAGTCAGCATAGACAGACTTGAATTGCGTAGTTGCGAGTTATACCAAGTAGCAGAGAGGTAGGGTTTCTTTCACGTTAAACTGAGAAATTATCAAAGAATACAGTTCAGTTGAAAACCGCTATAAAACTAGTAAAATCGAAAAATACTGGAGAGAATTATGAAAATTACCTATGACCCAGAAGTAGATATATTAAGAATTATATTGAGTGATGTACCCATAGAAGATAGTGACGAAGAAAAGCCAGGGGTAATTTTAGATTCCGACGAAGATGGAAATATTATCGGGCTAGAAATATTAGACGCTTCCAAAAGAATCGATAATCCACGTTCTCTAGAGTATTCGATTTCTACATAATAGAGGCTTGAGAGGGTTAGCGTACAGCTTTTCGTATCTTTGAAGCGCTCCTATTTTAACCACAGACACTAAGACACAAAGATAAAAATATCTACCCTTCCCGCACCATCCAAACCAACATTCCCAATAGTATTTCCACTGGTGGAACGGGATAATCATTCAAATCAATACTCAAAGTTTGCCCTTCTAATTTCAAAAATCGCCAAGCCGTACCACTGCTGACGCTGCCATAAATTGTCTTAATTGGTATATTATTAGTCTCATTGAATTTTTGTGCGGCAATCATTTCTGCTGCACATTGCCCTAAACCTGGTTTTAAATCACCTTTTTTTGCTTCAATAATCACGATAACAGGAGCTTCGATAAATATTTGTTCGGGTGAGCGGCTAATTAAAAAATCACACACTCCACTTAAGCCCAAATCCGGTGCAACCGTAAAATCTTCACCCGAAAAAAAGCTGACTTTGCGTTCGAGAATTTTCCGAACTTCTAGGAGGATAGGACTAATAATTAACTCCGAGCGGGCTTTTTCGGAACCAGTTGCTGAAGAAGAGTGGTAGTCCTTCGCTTAATGCTTCTTTCAGATAAATACTAGGTTCTATGGACTGAATTGCGGGTAAAAACCGTCCACTTTCAACCGTAGTTAAATTGAAGTCGCGTTTGACTTTTGAGAGTGAGAAATCGCTATAAGACATGATGATTTTGTGGGCAAAACCCATTATTTCACAGGTCACTTTTGGGAACTTCCTCACGAAATTCTATGACTAATTGCATAGTTTCCACTACTAAATCACGTAAATCCCGATTGAGTGCTACAGTACCTTGAGACCCAAACCAACGGTCAAAAATAGCGACATATCGCTCATTCCCATTGACAAATCCTTGCATGAATTTGACTAAAGAATAGTTGACTGTATCCAAGAATTTCGAGTTATTTTCTGGCACCATGCAAGCGATACCTTCTTGTGAATAAGGGCGAGGAGGTACGATCGCAAAAGTATCTGGATTTTTTTGCTTTTGTAGCCATGCCTCTAAAATAATGCTATCGGATGAGAAACCATCAATAGTACCTTGTTGCAAAGCTGTGTATCCTTCTGCCCTAGTTTTAAAATACACCAGCTTAGCTTGGGGTTGTACACGAGCGATCGCCTGCTCATTTGTGGTTCCCGCTAGCACACCAATTTGCTTATCAATAAGGGATTCAGGGGAACCGAGATTACTTTCTTTCTTAACTAATAATTGGGTTCCAGTCACACCGTAGCTGACAGAAAAATCTACTTTTTTATCTCGTTGCCATGTAAAACTACTAGCATCACACACAATATCAACTTGTTGATTAACTATTTTAGGAATCCGCTCAGAGGGACTAAGACCAACTAATTGCAGTTTAATTTTTTTTCCTAAGTCTTTTTCTAATTGCTCTTTAATCAGAGTCAGCATATCTACAGAATAGCCATTTAACTTTCCTTGACTATCCACATAGGCAAAAGGTAGCGCATCTCTACTAGTACCAGCTGTCAATACCCCTGTTCTGGCTACTTTTTGCATCACAGTCTCAGCAGCCACCACATTAGGCATGAGCGTTGCAAACATCAGACTTAAAATAGGAATAGCAATTTTTTTATACATAATCTTTAAGAGTAGGTCGTTTTTTCAAAAATCAAATCTGATTTATATATCAAGCTTAAGAAGGTATCACTATCGAGTACAGATCACAAAACATTGCGGTGTACTGATGTTGGAAAGTTGCCTGAAAATGACTCTGGGAGAAATTTGCAGACATTATCAAACATAGAGCAAATTATATCAGTTTAGTAACAAACCACAGGCCGATCGCTCGGTCTCAAAACAAAACCACTGGAATTACAATTGCGACGCGCCGTAATGATCGTAATTGTGCCATTGCGGGGATTGCTTCCTTGAAATTGAATGATTCCCGTTACTCCTTTAACCGAGAATTTAGGCATTGTAAGTGTTTTCTGAATCCCGATGCGGGTGGGAGTGGGATTTTCCTTCAAAGCTTTGCTTAATACCAATACTGCGTCGTAGCTGGTGGCGGTTGGCCAGGTAATATCAGTTAGATCGATTTTCCAAAGGGTTAGAGCTTGGTCTACAAACAAGGAGTTAATATCGTTTAGGGGATGCCATGGGCTCGCAAATGCCAAGCGTTGGATTTCCTGTAAGGATGGATTTTTATCTGGTTTGAGTAAGTCAGCACTGTAGAGACTATCACCCCCAACAATCCAAGATTGGTTGACATTCAACCGAATTACTTCTTCTGCATTGGGAATTGCATTAAACAAACCTACTCCGGCATCTGGGATGAGGACAATTACCGTTGCACCTTGGGTTTTGGCTTGATTTAATGCCGTTTTGGCATCAAAGGGAGCGCTAGCGAGATTGAAGGCTGGTTGGTTGTCAAGAACATGACCGTCAAAGGATTTAGCCGCCTCTCGAAATGCCCCAGATAGAGATTCAGCATATTCACTACCATGACTATAAAAAATAGCAACTTTACTTTGCCGTAGTTGGGAAAACACATAGGTTGCCATTTTTTGTGCGGTGACGCGATCGCTAGGGACAGTACGGAAGAAAAAAGGATGATTGAGGTTATCTGAAGTGCTGGTTGCAGAAACTAAAACTACCCGCGCTTGGGTATAAATTGGTAGGGCTTTTATGGTAGCTTCGCTGCTGTGATGACCCAAAACAGCCAGCAAATCTGGATATTTCACCAACTTTTGGGCAATTTTCTGGGCATTAACGTGACTATTACTATCATCAGCGATAATTATCCGTAGGGGTTGACCGTTTTTCAGTGCCTCATTCTGAGCTTGAGCAGCACCCCTGAGTATTTCTAGACCTATGTCAGTACGATATTCCAGAGGAACTGCAACAGCGATCGTCCGAATCTGCTTTGCTGGAAATTGCTTTTGAATTTTGGCGTTGTTGAGGTAAATTAAAGTTTCTGGATCTGGCTTCTGATTGAAAGCAGTTTTAAATAGATCCTCAGCTGCCAAAAAGTTTTTGATGCGATACTGTTCAATAGCTAATTGCTTTGCTAGTGGGGGCTTAGAACTTCCCAAAGAGCTTGGAGGAATTAGACTTTCTTCACCACAACTGAGGCGATCGCCTAGAATATAATCGCAAGTGCGAGTCACAGTTATAACATCATACAGCCATTTTGCACCGACCAACAGCAAAATACTACAAGTCGCAGTTAATAATAATTTTTGCCATTGCGCCAATGAATATTTGTGAATGTTGTCAATCTTTTCGAGAATGGATTTAGCTGTTGGCGGACGTTTCTGTGGATGAGAACTCGTCATCGCGTGAATCAGATCGATAAATTTTTTTGGGGTTTGTTGATCCTTAATATACTTATGCCAATTGGGTAAATCTTGACGGCGATCGCCAGCTGGGTCAATACCTGTCATTAAATAGATAAAAGTCCGACCAAGAGCGTAGAAATCCGACTGAATAACAGCTTGTCCATCAAGTTGTTCAGGAGGAGTATATCCAATAGAATGAATCACCGTAACCGATTTCTCGTTGAAAATAGTTTGCGTCAACTGACGCGCCGTACCAAAATCAATTAAAATTAATTTTCCATCGGGGCGGAGCATAATATTTGACGGCTTAATATCTCGATGAAAAAAGCCATTTTCATGCACAAATTCCAGAATCAGTATTAATTGCTTTAACCAATCTAAAGCTGTTTTATGGGATATTAAGCATTCATGGTGAGAAAGCCAATTCTCTAAATTTTCACCCTCGACTTTCTCCATTACAAAACAGCGTAATTGGCGACCCGTATTCAAAACTAGAGGGAATAGGATTTCACCACTAGGTAAACCAGGATGCTGCAAACTTGTTAATATTGATGCTTCTTGTTGAAATAATCGCAGCAAATCCGGCGTAACTTCCTTCAGAGACTTGAGAACCTTCGGTGTATCTTGGACAAATAAATCTTCGATTTCAAATACTTCTGTATAGCTATATCTATCAACTTGCAGAGGATGCTTAATTCGGTAACGGTTTTGCAGTATAAGTGGCGTTTTACAGCTTTCACATACCGCACAATTATAGGAATTTTCTCGTTGCGAACAATCTGGATTGATGCAGTAGGCCATAAAGTTCCATCCGGCTTCAATTTTGTGTTGAGGTAGTGCTAATTACATACAACACATTCTTCCCTCTCAATTCCGGCTTTGTTGTTAACCGCAGTTAACATTGCATGATGTAAGGCAGCAGCTTTAGCTGGGTTTTCACTGATTTGTTGATAAAATTATCTCATCAAATAAGGATATGCAAAAATTGAGCGGATATTTCAAGAAAAACCGGATTTTACGAACAATACTAGAATAGCTGCTACTAATTTCAAACCTTTCATTGTTGAATCTCCTAAAATATTAAGTATTGCAGAGGTTTTATTGCTGCTCACAGCTATATATCTCTGAGTGTTGAGAGATTATGCAAAATGTGAGCTATGTGCGTTTAGCCTCCTAACTTTTTAGATCCCCCTAAATACCCCGATAAATTGGGCGACTTTAAGAGACTCTTAGCCCCCCCTTTTTAAGGGGGTTGGGGGGATCTAAAACTTTGAAAACACGCCCTAGCCATTCATTTCACCTTCAGGGTTGATATAGCGTTTCCTGACCTAATAAGGTACACCTGTAGGGGCACGGCACTGCCGTGCCCCTACGCCTAGCGCAATTTGTCAAGCTCAATTTTAGATCAGTTAGGTGGTGAGCCAAAACTTAACTAGAATACACAATCTAAAACAGCGAAATTACTAATATACCCAACCATTATGAAAAACATCTATGAAGCGTTTAATCTCAGCTACTTTTGCTACGGTTGCTCTGGTGGTTTCGTTATCAACTCAGGCGATCGCTCAGAGCAAATCTTCTCCAGTTCCAGCCTTGTTGGATCGCTTAGGCATGACATATAAAGAACAAGATGGTTATTTTGTAGTATTGGCTGGAGTTGATGGTGGGCGGACTCAAACTGGATTCATTCTGCCGGAAATTGCCAATATTGGTGGTGTTGAATACATTTATGTTGCCTCTGTGTCCCAAATTTCCAAGACTCCTCCCAATGCAGAAAATACAAAGAAATTGCAGCAAAGCAGTTTTAATGACTCTTTGAGCGGGTGGAAAACAATCTTTACAAATGAGATGTATCTAACTACTTACGGCAGCGTAGTACCTCTCAAAGCAGATTCAGATTCGGCACGTAAAGACATTATCAAAATTCTTAATATTGCTGACACCGCAGAAAAAGACTTGACTGGCAAAGACGAATTTTGAAGAAGACGCCAGCGCCAGCTTCACTAGGGCGTGTTTTCAAACTACTTGTTTAGCCTCCTAACTTTTTAGATCCCCCTAAATCCATGCCACTTGCTCATAGGGAGTCAGTGCGTTGGGCGCTCCTTAAAAAGGGGGACTTTATTTACAACTTATAGAGTGAGTTAAATTATGTGGACTAAATTAGCCCAAAGGATTCTTCTATTCTGCTTGACTTTATTACTCAGTCTGGGGCTTTCTATCAATTATGTCACAGCCCAGCAAGTACCTTTCTATTGGGAGTTTATTAATGTTGATATCGCCGTCCAAAATAACGGTGATATGTTAGTTTCAGAAACTCAAAAATATACATTCACTGGAGACTACAAAAATCAACGTTATCGCTATATTACCATTGACAAAGTAGACGAAATCACCGATGTTACTGTCTCTGAAAATGGTAAAGAATTACCCAGCGAAACCGGAATTGAAAATAATCAGTTCTGGATTCGCTGGACACACCAACTAAAAGCACCTGAAAGCCATACCTTTATTTTGAAATATCGTGTTGTTGGCGGATTGCATATAGATACCAATACTAATGATGCTCAAGTATACTGGAAAGCTATCTTTGCCGATCGCCAAGCTGCCATCAAACAAGCAAAAGTGCAAGTTAAACTCCCTCAACAAGTCACTGATGGTATCAACAATTTCGAGAGTTTTGGTGCTTCTGCAAATGTTCGCAAAATCGATGCTAAAACCATTGAGTTTGTTGCTCAAAAAGCTATTGAACCACAGCAAGAGTTAGAAATTCAGGTGACATTTAATCGCGCAAATACTGACATCACAGCTCCTCAATGGCAAAGTTCAAACTCGGTTAGTACGTCTGACTCTACATCATCAGAATCTCCATTTTGGGGTTCCTGGATTTTTTGGGCATTTTTTATTTTCATCTGGATATTCGGTGCAAGTGGAAGTGGCGGTAGCAGTAGCGGTGGTGGCGGTGGTTAAAATAATTCGTAATTAATAATGACACTTGCGGAGTCGCTAACGTAATTGAATTCTAGGAATCAGCTTTGATTTTTGAAAAAATCTTAGTTATGTAGGGTGTGTTACAGCTTGCGTAACGCACTAACCGAAGGGTTTTGGTGCTTTACTCTCGGCGATAAAATACCCTACGTATATTTCAAAAATTAAATATGAATCCTAGAGTTAGAGATTTAGATCGCAACAGATAAAAACTACCAATTTGACAATTAGCCGCGAGTATTTTGCTAATAATTACGAATTAATTAAATAAATTTCGCTACTCTATTGGCATTTAAAAAATGCTGTACCGATTTGATAATCACTATTTATTATTTATAGAGTTAATTAAATTATGTGGACTAAATTAACCCAAAGGATTATTCTATGTTGCTTGACTTTCTTACTCACTCTGGGACTTTGTATCAATCATATCACAGCCCAGGAATTACCTTTTTATTGGGAGTTTATTAATGTTGATATTGCCGTACAGAATAGCGGTGATATGTTAGTTTCAGAAACTCAAAAGTATACATTCACTGGAGATTATAAAAATCAACGTTACCGCTATATTTCTCTGGAAAAAGTAGACAAAATTACTGATATTTCTGTTTCGGAGAATGGTCAAGTACTGCCCAGTGAAACAGGGATTCAAAACAACCAACTTTGGATTCGTTGGACACACCAAGTCAAAGCGCCCGAAAGCCATACTTTTGTTTTGAAATATCGCGTTATTGGTGGGTTACATGTAGATGAAAATGATGCTCAAGTATACTGGAAGGCTATATTTTCTGACCATCAAGCCCCTATCAAACAGGCAAAAGTCCAAGTGAAAATCCCTGAGCAAGTCACTAATGGTATCAACAATTTCCAGAGTTTTGGTGTTGCTGCAAAGGTTCGCAAAGTCGATGCTAAAACGATTGAGTTTGTTGCTCAAAGGACTATTGAACCACAGCAAGAGTTAGAAGTTCAGGTGAAATTTAATCGGTTAGGTACTGACATCACGACTCCTCAATGGCAAAGTTCAGATTGGTGGAGTCTCTTGATTTTTTTGGGAATTCTTCTGTTCATACTATTCATGATATTCCGCAGAAGTGGTGGCAGTACTTCCAGAGGTAGCGGTTCCAGGCGCACTAGTTACACGAACAGTAGTTATATTGGTGGTGGCGGTGACGGAGGCGGTGGTGGTGATGGAGGTGGCGGAGGCTGTGGTGGTGGTGACGGAGGGGGTGGTGGTGGTGATGGAGGTGGCGGTTAAATGGCTTTGGCTACTACTGTTGAGATTTAAACAAACGCTGTACGCATTTGAGAATAACTGGTTGTAAAAAAAAGCGTTGCTTATTATCATCTTTCGTGGTTTCTACTAATGCCCTGCGCTTTAAGGATAAAAGCCCAGCCAAAATATCTCCATTTGAAGGATGATTTTCAAAGTGTAATAGTATCTCTTCACGAGTTAATCCCTGGGGTTGTGTAGCCAAACACTTGATGAGAGTTTGTTCCAGCATCGAAATCTCCCTCAACCATTGCGCCACCAGTGGCTCAAATTCACCAGCAACTAGGGTTCCAGAGGCTAAAAACTCTGCCACATCGCCAGCAAATAATTCCTGAATAAAATTTGCCGCCATGTTCAAAAATAAGGGATTGCCACCATACTGATTTACCAGGGTAATCCACTGCTGGGCATCAAATATGAGCCGATGATGCTGCAAAAGCTCGATCGCACCTTCCATCAAACCACCAAGTGGGAAAATAACTGCACCATTCCCACTCAGGGTATTTAATTCCTCTGGTTGTTCTCGACTGGTCAAAATTACGCAACTCGAATGATTCGTTTGCACTACAGAACGCAGAAAACCAGCGTAGGATTCGTATTCTAAACGATATTGCCCCGCACGTTGGCGTAGCCCGCCGTTGGCATCGCCACCCAAAATCCGATCCCAACCATCAAAAACTAACAGAGTTTTTGGTAGTAGAAGTGGAAACAAATCTATTGTTGGTGGAGTCACATGAAAATCAAACCACAGAGTTTGCTGAAAACTGTATTTAGAAGCTTCAGCAAGTTTTGCTGCTAAAGCTGTTTTACCGATACCCCCCATCCCTGTAATTACAATCAGGCGCGTTCTTTGCTCAACTGCTTGGGTGAGTGTCGCTAGTTCGTAACGCCGCCCAAAGAACAAAGGAATATTTGGGATTTGGGTTGTACCAGATGCAGACGAATTGACAGGGCGATCGAGTAAGTCTTGCCAATTCAAACCCAAAACCTGACAAAATGCTTTAAGTACTGAGGCATCAATGGCATCACCTTTAAGGAAACGTTTCCATGTCGATAAAGATACACCTGCTGCAAAAACTTCTGCATTTTCCCAGTCACGCCCAGGTTCGATAATTTGACTTGCTTCTTCTAACCAGCGTGGATTATCAATTGTCCAAGCTTTTTCTTGACGAGCTTGTTTAACAATTTGTAGTCCATTCAGCGAGAGTTTGAGGCTAGGCATTTAGATAATAGATAAGCAATTGAAAATTCAAAATCCTTGATTACACTGCATCCTGACTTCCGACTCCATGCAAATTAAATCTGGAACAGATTATCAAATCTCACCTACAAGGTACACTATATACTCATAACATCGGAACGAATTTATGAATATTTGCCTCTTGACTAATGACCCCTAACTCTTGACCATTCACTAATGACTCAAGTAGATATTCTGATACTATCAAATGGTCCAGGTGAGGTAACAACCTGGGTGCGTCCAGTGGTAAAGGCATTGCGGCAAAAATTCGGCAATGACCGAAATCAACTGAGGATAAGTGTAGTCCTGTCGCCTTGCCCAAATGCTACTGGTAAAGAAGCTGCGATCGCTCTTTCTTACCCAGAAGTAGACAGAGTTCAATCCCCAGAGCATTTTTGGCAATTTTTGCTCTGGGGGAAAACATTGGAAAATTGGGACTGGAGAAGTTGCGGTGTAGTGGTTTTCCTCGGTGGCGATCAAATTTTCCCTGTAGTCATCGGTAAAAAATTAGGATATCGCACAGTTGTTTATGCCGAATGGGAAGCCCGGTGGCATAACTGGATTGATCGCTTTGGAGTTATGAAACCTCAAGTTGCTGCTGGCGTTTCCCAAAAATATGCCCACAAATTCACTGTTGTGGGAGATTTGATGTTAGAAGCTAATACTAATTTGTCATCAGTCAAGAGCCATCCCTTATTAACAAATGACACAGGACAAATAACTGACTTAATTGGTATCTTACCGGGTTCAAAAGCCGCAAAATTAACCCAAGGGATACCTTTAATGTTAGCGATCGCCGAACACATCCACGCCAACAAACCCCAAACCAAATTTGTGATTCCTGTGGCTCCAACGGTGGATTTACAAACCTTAGCTAGTTTTGGCGATTCCCAAAAAAACCCTTTTGTGGAAACTTTTGGTCTTAGCAATGTTTCCTTAATTATTCCAGAGGACGGTAAAAGCAAGGCATCACTCAAAACGCAGAGGGGTCTAACTGTAGAATTATGCCAAGAAAACCCTGCCTATGACTTATTATCACAGTGCTCCATTTGCCTAACTACAGTCGGGGCAAACACCGCTGAACTCGGTGCTTTAGGAGTGCCGATGATTGTTGTGCTACCTACCCAACAATTGGATGCGATGCGTTCTTGGGATGGTTTACCGGGCTTATTGGCTAATTTGCCAGGGGTGGGTTCTACCTTTGCCAAGGTGATTAACTGGGTGTTCCTCAGTCGCAAAGGTTTATTAGCATGGCCGAATATCTGGGCACAGGAGGAAATCGTGCCGGAACTTGTAGGCAAACTCCAGCCGTCAGAAGTTGGAGAAATGGTATTAGATTTTTTGGCTCATCCAGAAAAATTGGACGAGATTCGAGCCAAGCTACGTCGAGTTCGTGGCGAAAGCGGAGCAGCCCAAAAGATAGCACAGATTGTTTGTGAGGAAATTGAGAAAGTCGGGGGAGATGTCAAAAATTAATTTGATTTTTTCTCAATCCGACGATCCGTCATTGCGTCGTCCGAGTTCAAAAATGCCACAACTAATACAAGCAAGTATACCTAAGCTGATTCCCCAGCTAGGCCCTAAACTGATTTCTACACCCCAATTAAATAAAGCGCCAACTACCAAAAAAGGCACAATACTAAACAGTGAGGCGTAAAAAGCGTTTTGGGATTCTCTAGCTTTACGAGTCTTTTCAAATTCTGACTGGCTGGTATAAAGCGATCGCTCGGCAAAGTTAAACCAGCGGTTGAGTTGCTCGATTATCCATTCACTGGCTTTGGAAAAACCTAGATATAACGCCAATGACCACAAACTCGCTCCAGCGATCGCGATCGTGTCTAATTCAAAGCGGAAAGGCAAAATTTCAGTCAGCATGTCTTGGGGGAGTCCTGCAAGGGTCAACTTTAGCTTTTAGTAGATGCTAAACAAACCTCTTGTGCAATTTTAAGCATAAACGTTAACAAGATTTCAACACTTTAAAGAAGTTCCCATTCAGATGCGGTACAACATCATATCGCAAGGTGTAGGGGCACGGCAATGCCGTGCCCCTACGGGTCTACTTAATATAAGATATAATTTATACTTAATTTTTTAGGTTATTAGAAATTTATATTATTATCTAATTTTTCATTTTTTTATTTAAACAAATAATTAAAATTTGAAAAGCAAAAATCTGGTAGTATGTATTGAGATTACTTTAATTTAGTAAATCTTAAACTAAGATAATACATTAGATAATAAAAAAATATAACTAATCTGCTATCTTTGGTAGTGAAAAATTTTCATTTTTGATCGTGATTTTAAATCATCTAGTCAGAAAATTAGTAAAAAATAAATAATCTTGTTAAATTTGGGAATCAAAAAAATGACGAAGAGGCAACAAAGAGTAGTACTTTCTGGAGCCACACTGTTGATATTAGGATTGGGTTTGGTAAGTTTAATTACTCTATTGCCTAAGCCAGAAATAGTTAGAGCTAGAGAAGTTCAGCCAAAGAAAGTAGCGAGAGCTAATGGTTGGCTAGCAGCTTCTTTCCCCGTAGAAAACTTTCAAGCTTACACATCTGGTTTTGGTTACCGTCCCTCGGCTACTGGCGGTTCTAATTGGGAATTTCATGGCGGCTTAGACATGGCTGCTCCCCAAGGTAGTTACATTCGTAATTGGTGGGTAGGTACAGTAATTAAAGTTGGCGATGGCAACGCTTGCGGTTCCCATATAGTAATTAAATCAGGAGAATGGGAACACACTTATTGCCACATGGAAGGAAACGTAGAAACTGCATCTGGTCGTCGTTATTTGATTGACCGCGCAGGTGGAATTCAAATCTGGGAAGGTCAGCAAATACCGACTGGAGCCAGAATTGGTAGGGTGGGAATGACTGGACGCACCACTGGGCCACATCTCCACTGGGGACTAAAATATAGCAATAATTATGTAGACCCGGCACTTGTTTTGCAAGCAATGTTTTCCCAGCAAAAAGTTTCTAGTAGAGCGACTTCAAGAGTACGTTCTCAACAATCAAAAGTTGTAATTCAAGATTCAAAAGTTATTCGGGATTCTGGTTATTAGTCAATACAGTTCTGTTAAAGCTTAATCCTCTTAGCGTTTCGCGTAACGCACCATTCTTAAGGATTTAGTCCGTTACGCTGTCGCTAACGCACCCTACAAATATTTAATTTTGTTCAAAAATCAAACCGGATTCCTATAGATTGTTTTTGTTGGGTAGGGTGGCAAATTTTTCAAATAAATCGGATTAGCGTAGGCGTAGCCCAACCCAGGCATCGCCAATATGAGTTACCATTTTTGCTCAAACCATAGAGTAGGGAACATTGCTGTACCCCCACCCCATAGTTCAATTAACTGAAAATAGCTGTATATTACCGTCTAGGCAGATAGCCGAGTGAATTACTCGTTTTCATTCAGGCGTTGTACGCTCCAAAACTGCTCTGCAAAGGCGACGGCGGGGTGAATTGGAGCTTTGGGTTTGCTTTTGAGTACCATAGAGGCTTCATGAAGTAAGCGATCGCTCTTGGTTGAGTTACACCTCTCGCAAGCAGTGACAACGTTATCCCAGCTGTGCTGTCCACCTTTGGAACGAGGAATCACATGGTCAAGGGTTAAACGCTTACCGCTACCACAGTATTGGCAAGTGTGATTGTCTCGCTTGAGTACTTCACGACGATTCACCGGAGGTACTTTCCAGTGTCGTTCTGGATTACCCGTTGTTAAACGAATGTGTTCCGGAACTTGTAGTACAACACTGGGTGAACGAACTTCCCACTGCTTTGTACTGCCAAAATCCAATGATTCTGCTTGACCTGTAACTAACAGTACTATTGCTCGTTTGATGTTGATGCGTGCCAATGGTAGGTAGTTCTTGGAGAAGACTACCACCGAATTTTGTAGTATGTGTGGTTGCTGAGTTTGCTGCTGGACTTGCATGTGTAAAAACTCCTCAAAAAAATAACCCCCACTTCTGGTTATCAGCAGCGGGGGTCAGGTCGTTGGTACTTTTTCCCTAGTTATGGGTGCTATGAGACAGTTGCACCTCCCGCTGTGAAGAATAATTCGATCTGGATTCAGCCAAAGAGCGATCGCTCTCAAAATGCTTTCACTTGCAGATTGAGCCACTAATAAGCGATACGTCCTCTCAAAGGCACACGCGCCCAGTATTCTGCCTGAACCCTTCCTGGGTTGACAATGCATCACGCTATCTATGGTTGAAGAGAATTTGCCGATCATCGAAACCTTGTAGTATTTGTAGTTGGAACTAATTTTATAATACAGGTTGTAGTATTTATTTGTCTAGTGGGAATATTTCTGGGGGATGAGGGCAGATAATAATTTGCCGAATATCTAAAGCTTGAACAGCATATTCTTCAATTATGACACTTTGTCCGGCATTAGTTACCCCAAATGAATCTTTTGTAAAGATTTCATCTCGACTTTATGCAATTCATTAGGACTGTGTTAACTGTACCGATGAATGGGACTATTGGTATTAAATTTAGTAACCTAGTAAAAGTAGATGTTTTTTGTTTCAAGCCAGAGCCACTCGACTATCAGTCTAAGGTTACGCATCCACAACCTGCCAGAAGCAGGTTTTATCGTCTTTAACTTCTATTCCTAGATATTTTACAAAAAATCTAATGACACAGATTCAGTCTCAAGTCAAGCGCACAGAAGAACTGCGCCAGTTATTGCAACAAGCCAGCTATGCTTATTACGTCTTAGATGCTCCAATTATGGAGGATGCAGTCTATGACCAGTTATATCGAGAATTACAACAACTAGAAATTCAGTATCCAGAGTTAACGACACCAGATAGTCCGACTCAGCGCGTGGGTGAGAGACCGGCAACTCAGTTTACCTCGGTGCGCCATAATATTCCCCTCTACAGTTTGGAGAATGCATTTAATATCAGTGAGTTGCAAGCCTGGGAACAACGTTGGCGGCGACAAGTACCTAAACCTGACTCAGTGAAATATGTCACCGAATTGAAAATTGATGGTTCTGCCTTGGCTCTGACGTATCAAAATGGAATTTTAGTTAGGGGTGCAACTAGGGGTGATGGGGTGGCGGGTGAAGATATCACCCAAAACGTGCGGACAATTCGCTCAATTCCTCTGCGGTTGAATTTTGAAGGTTTAGAAATTTTAGAAAGGGTGGAAGTCCGAGGCGAAGCTTTTTTACCGTTGGAAGTGTTTAAACAAATTAATGAGGAAAGGCAAAAAGCAGGTGAGCAATTATTTGCTAATCCTCGGAATGCCGCAGCTGGTACACTCAGGCAACTAGACTCGCGCATTGTGGCTAAGCGGCGATTAGATTTTTTTGCTTACACCTTGCATATTCCTGGTAGAGATGACACCAGTATTGCTAATACTCAATGGGAAGCTTTGGAATTGTTAGAAAAAATGGGTTTTCGAGTCAACCCCAACCATAAATTGTGTGCTTCCCTAAAAGAAGTGGCAGAATATTACGAATACTGGGATACCGAACGGCTGAATTTACCCTACATGACTGATGGGGTAGTAGTGAAGTTGGATGCTTTTAAACTTCAGGAACAGCTAGGCTTTACCCAGAAATTTCCCCGATGGGCGGTAGCTTTGAAGTATCCAGCCGAAGAAGCGCCCACCCGTGTGGAAAATATAGCTGTGAATGTGGGGAGAACCGGGGCGTTAACGCCGTTAGCCCAGATGCGTCCTGTACAACTGGCGGGGACGACAGTTTCTCGCGCTACTTTACATAATAGCGATCGCATTGCTCAATTAGATATCCGCATTGGCGATACTGTGATTGTCCGCAAAGCTGGCGAAATCATCCCAGAAGTGGTGAGGGTACTCAAAGAACTTCGTCCTGCTGACACCGAACCCTTTATCATGCCTACCGATTGCCCAGTCTGCGGTCAATCGGTGGTGCGAGAATCAGGTGAGGCTGTGACTCGCTGCGTCAATGCTTCTTGTGCAGCGATTCTCAAAGGTTCCATTGAACATTGGGTAAGTCGTGATGCCTTAGATATTAAAGGCATGGGAGAAAAGTTGGTATACCAACTCGTTGATAAAGGTTTGGTGCATTCCGTTGCCGATTTATATGAGTTGACAGAAGAAAGATTATATGATTTGGAAAGAATGGGGAAAAAATCCGCAGAGAAATTAGTGGATGCGATCGCTCAATCAAAAAACCAACCTTGGTCAAGGGTATTATATGGTTTAGGCATCCGTCATGTAGGCAGTGTGAATGCTCAATTGTTGACTCAGAAATATGCCAAGGTGGAAGAGTTAGCTACAGCAAAACAGTCAGATATTGAAGGCATTTACGGTATTGGTGCTGAAATTGCTCAATCTGTTTATCAGTGGTTTCGGATTGATGCCAACCAAACCTTAATACAACGATTGCAGGCAGAAGGATTGCAATTTACTGCCACAGAATCAACGGAAACAGATAATAATAGTAATCAAAAGTTCGCTGGAAAAATTTTTGTAATTACGGGTACGTTGCCGACCTTAAAGCGGGATGAGGCTAAGTCGTTGATTCAAAAAGCTGGGGGCAAAGTGACTGATTCAGTCAGTAAAAAAACAGATTATTTGGTAGTAGGAGAAGATGCGGGTTCTAAGTTAGAAAAAGCGATTTCGTTGGGAATTATGCAGTTAAGTGAAACGGAGTTATTAGAGATGGCTAATAATTCGTAATTCGTAATTCGTAATTCGTAATTACGTTTTGTAATGGGGATTTAACCCCGACACAAAACGTTCTGCCGTAGAGGCAGGGGAATTAAACCCCCAAACTTTGTTCAAGTAGAAATCCGCTTTTCAACTATTAACATTAAGCTTTTCAATTTCCCATCTTCTGTAAAACTTTGGACATTGCGACATTTATTATCGTTATTTATAAGATTAATCATTTCTGTTGCGAATAATTGCCCCGTCGCTTTATCCCAGACATTAAAAATGATAATTCTATCCCCATGTTCGCGTGCAATAGTCGTGAAATTTTTCCATGCGGGAACATCTACTGCTTCTATTTCTATTTCATCATTACTAATTACCTTACCAACAAAACTGTTAGTGAAAATTCTACCGTCGGCATAATGGTAAGTATTGGTTTGTAACCATTGATTGTCAACTATTTTTTGTGTGATTTCTGCTTCAAAACGTTCTATTTCTTGAGCATTAGGGTCCATTCTTATCCAATAGCCTGACCAAGTGCCAATATGTTTGGGGAAAACCTGAAATTCAGTCAATTGTTTTGGCATATTGCTAATACAAACAAAGTTTGTCTACATAGCTTGTTTTCATTAATTGCGATTTCAAGCGAACTGTTGAAAAAGATTATATATCTTGTGCGAAATTAAGTAAAACACATGCCTCAAACCCTTGTGCTGTAAGGCATCGACACACCTAAACGAAAAATATGGCGTTTCGGCGATTCCGCGAGGTGTGTAGATGAACATCTGATACAAAAATTTTACCGATATAGTTGGGTAAATATTGGTATTTTTGGTAGGATTCTACCTAGCATCAATTTTATCAAAAAACCTCTCAAGCACCTTTTCCATGAAAAGAAGACAAATTCTTGGCTTCCTGGGTATAGTAGTTGCTGGCTTATTGCTGGCAATTGGGTTACCGTTAGTTACTCCTTCTCCCGTAATCGCCCAGTCTAACAACATACTTGTGTCAGCCGCCGCTAGCTTAAAAGATGCGCTGGAAGAAATTAAGCCTCTGTACCAACAAAGTAAATCAGATGTGAATGTTACTTATAATTTTGGGGCTTCTGGTGCCTTGCAGCAACAGATTGAACAAGGTGCCCCAGCGGATATTTTTATTTCGGCTGGTAAAAAACAAGTAGATGCCTTAGAAACAAAAGGACTCCTTTTGCCAGGCACCCGCACTAATCTAGCAAATAACCGTCTGGTTTTGATAGTAGCTCAGGATGTTGAGGGTATCACTAGCTTCTATAATTTAACAGATGCCAAGATTAAGAAAATTGCGATCGGTGAACCCAGAAGCGTGCCCGCAGGGCAATATGGAGAGCAAGTCTTAAAGAAATTGAAACTTTACGATCGCCTTAAACCCAAATTAGTCTTTGCTAACAATGTGCGTCAAGTCTTAGCAGCAGTAGAAACCGGTAATGCCGAAGCCGGTCTAGTTTATGCCACTGATGCCAAAATCTCCAACAAGGTAAAAGTTGTAGTCGCTGCTGATGAGAAGTTTCACTCACCGATAGTCTATCCGATGGCAGTACTCAAAAGCAGTAAAAATCCTTCTGCGTCCAAAGAATTTGTCCAGTTTTTATCTAGCGCTCAAGCTAAAGATATACTCAAAAAATATGGATTTATTGTGTCTAAATAACTAGCAGCTTGTTCGATAAACTCCAGTGAAGTACACCCGTAGGGGCACGGCATTGCCGTGCCCTTACCCTCGCAATATAATGTTGTACCGCATCTGAATGGGAACCGCTAATATAAGCGTTAGGAACAAAAAAATATTCATTACAATAATGTCTATTTAAAAAGTATGTAAATACTAAAATGTATAACTTTTGGTTGATGAGATTGCTAGCTAATCAAAGGAAAATTCTCGTAGATTTTAAAAATCTCCCGAAAAAATATGTCTAGAATCACAATCACTAACTTGCAACCTGACAATCAAGTTAAAGAACAGAAACTATCTGAGGCGGATCTGAAGGCAATCGTTGGAGGAATTGAAGTGAAGCTTCTAGGTAATAATTTTGTTGAGTTGATATTCAAAGGTTTTATATTAACGATTTAATTTTAGCAGCACATTCAAAAGACAAAAATTCTACAATAATTAAGCGTAACCCAGTGTATTTGTTGGGTTACGCTTTTCTGTTGTATTTAAGAAGCTGCCGATTGTAACTTTTCTAGTCGTGCTAATACTTCTGAACTGTGAATAGTTGGGTTGACTTTGACAAAAGTTTCGCGCAAGATGCCTTGAGGATCGATGATAAAACTGTGGCGCATAGATAAGAAACTCAGCCACGAACCGTAAGCTTTACTCACTGAACCATCAGTATCAGCCAACAAAGGGAATTTTAGTCCCTCTGAATCACAAAATTTAGCGTGGGAATCAATATCATCAGCACTGACACCGAGAATTTCGGTGTTTTTTTCCAGATACTTGGGTAAGTCTTCCTGAAAACGACGAGCTTCTATAGTACAACCAGAGGTGAAGTCTTTGGGATAAAAGTATAAAACTACCCACTTACCACGAAAGTCAGAGAGGGAAATTTTGCCATCACCTGTGTTAGTTGGCAAAGTAAACTCCGGCGCCGGTTGATTAATTGTAGGAAGTTTACCACCAAGAGCGTCGGCAGTAGGGGTAAAATTCAGCCAGCTAATAATAGAAATACAGCTGGCAAATAATATGCTTAAAAAAGTGCGGCGGGAAATCATGGTGCAAACCAGAATGACAACTTTACACAAGTTTACAATTCCTGGTTGCTACTAATCTCACTCTGAGTCAGATTGGGGAGGAATATCTGTGCTTTCGATGTATTGGCTATCTAGGAGAAAGGCTCCTTTAGAGAAGCGAATACCCCAATATCCACCAGGTCTACGGTCAAGAACTATACCTTCTTCGCCAATCCGAATCACATCGGGGGGGCGCAGCATGGGCATAGGTTCAGCGGTTTTAACGTAGGGTGGTAATGCTACGACACGGACTTTACTACCAATAGGGAATTCTTTAGACATCTTGAAAAAGCTAGCTTCAAAATAGGGAGTGGGGAGTGGGGAGTGGGGAAGAAACCTTTTTTATGTTTGGTTGGGGGATTTTCCCGTGATTGACTAGCTTAAAAATAGGGAGTGGGGAGTAAGGGTTTAGCAATGCTAAACCCTTACGGGGTCTTGGGGGTCAAGAGATTCTTATTATATGAACTTCTCGCTTGAAAGTCTATGCATTGGATATGGGGTATGAAAATAGGGAAAGGGAAAGGAGATGAACTTTTTCTCCTTTCCCGTCTTCTGCAAGAAGTCTGTATAACTGTTTAATTCTTGGCTATGGAAAAAAGTGCCTGGACATCAGTCAAGGGTAAGTGCCACAGTATTTCCGGATTATCTAGCTTGGGATGAGATGGGCGATATTGCCCATCCCAAACTATTAACTCTTTTTTTAAGATTAAAAATTATTGAGGATTGCGTTGTTGACGACGCTGTTTCATGTTCTGTTGGAATTGTTCTAGTTTTTGCCGTTGTTCAGGGGTTAAAACTGCTTGAATCTGTTGTTTCTCTGATTCGCGGATTTGTCGCATTTGGGTTTTTTGTGCTTCAGTCAGATTTAAGTCAGCAAACTTCTTCCATACACCTCGACTCTGACCTGGTTGCTGTTGACCTTGGCCTGCTTGGCGTTGAGTCTGACGGGCTTGCCTTGCGGTCTCTAACTTTGCTTTTTGTTCTGGGGTGAAAACTGCTTCATATTTGGCGCGGCTATCACGGCGAATTGCCTGAATTTGGCTTTTTTGTGCATCGCTTAGTCCCAACTCTGCCCAAGGACCCTTTGGTTTTTGTGGAGTTTGTGCGAGTAGCAGGGGTGAAGGAGAGGCTGTTTGAGCTACCACAGCAAAGGAAGTTGCAGTTAAACTTAAAGCGATCGCTCCAGCAATTAATGATAATGTTTTGAGTTTCATGACTGATCTCGTGGTTCTTGCCTGTTTGGATGCCACCATCATAAGAATTTTTCTTCAATTGTCACATGAGGAGAAAGTCACGGTTATGCCCATGACTTTAGTCATGATTGAATTATGACTAATGTGACTGACAATAATAAAAGTTAGAAGTTAAGAGTTAGTAATTAATAATTGAGAGTTAGCAATTAGGTGTTTATCATGATAAATCCTCTAATTCAAATTAAAAAACATCCTTTTCCATCTCTGCTTTATTTAGAATGGATATTACTGGCAATCACTGCTTTAATAGCAGTTATACCACCTCCTGTACGGCGATTTCGCCCTAAACGAACAGATGTATCAATTTGTAGTACATTTCCAGATTTATCAATTTGTAATTTATTGCCAGAGTTATCAATTTATAGTCTGATTATTTTTGCATTAATGGGCTTATGGTTACCCAAAAATAATCTAAAAAGTAAGTTGATATACACATTTATTCAAATTTTATTGATTTTATTGATCGGGCTTTTTGGTGAAAGATTTGCTCGTCTTTTTCCGTTTCTTTACATAATTTTAGTGACTCGCAGTTGTCTAATTTTTAATTTACCTGGGCGTTTATTCATTACAAGTCTGTCATTTACTTTATTTCTGCTGACTACACAGTTAAAATATCAGTTATTCAGTTTTCAATCTTCACCACAAGCTCAAGAACGTTTTCGATTTTTCAGCTTAAACTGGTCATTGGTGTTTGGTCTGAGTTTAGTTTTTGTGTTGTTGATGATGAATGCGGTATTATCTGAACGCCACAGTCGGGAAAAACTAGCTATTGCTAATGAAAAACTTCGTCAATACGCCATGCGGATTGAAAATCAAGCTACCTTGGAAGAACGAAACCGCATTGCACGTGAAATCCATGATTCATTAGGACACTCTCTAACTGCTTTAAATCTACAATTAGAAACTGCTTTAAAATTGTGGCCATCTAATCCAATGAAAGCTGAGACATTTCTGGCAACGGCAAAGGAATTAGGTTCAAAAGCGCTCAAAGATGTCCGTCAATCTGTTTCAACTATGCGTTCCAACCCATTACAAGAGCAATCTTTAGAACGTGCGATCGCTGGTCTTGCAGAAGATTTTCATCGCTCAAATGGTATTCTACCAATTTATCAAATCAATCTTGAATATTCTTTACCGCCTGAAATCAACACTGCTATTTATCGGATTATTCAAGAATCTTTGACAAATATTTCTAAATATGCATCTGCAACGGAGGTGAAAATAGAACTTACTACCATCAGAAGCAATTTACGATTGATAATTCAGGATAATGGTAGAGGTTTTGATATCAGGCAAAATACTACTGGTTTTGGACTTCATAGTATGCGCGATCGCACTTTAGCACTTGGGGGTGAATTTAATATTAATAGCACTCCTGGTTCTGGTTGCAAAATTATAGTTAATATTCCTTTAACGAGGTTGACATGACCATTAAAGTATTGCTGGTAGATGACCAAAGTTTAATTCGTCAAGGATTAAGAGCATTATTAGAACTAGAACCAGATTTAGAAATAGTAGGAGAAGGAGAAAATGGTCAAGAGGCGATTAATTTGATTGCTGAACTTCAGCCAGATGTTGTATTATTAGATATCAGAATGCCAATTATGGATGGAGTTGCAGCTACACGGGAAATCCAAAAGCATTTTCCCAAAACGAAGATTTTAGTACTGACAACTTTTGATGATAATGAATATGTCTCGGCAGCTCTGCAAAATGGAGCAATGGGTTATTTATTGAAAGATACACCCTCAGAAGAATTAGCTGTGGCTATTCGCGCTGTTTATAAAGGATACACTCAATTAGGCCCAGGAATAGTCAAAAAATTGTTGACTCAATTTTCTCATTCTACACCAACTCAGTCACCGCCTGTACCATCTAGTTTAATTGAACTCACTCCCAGAGAAAAGGAGGTTTTGCGGTTAATTGCTACAGGCGCTAGTAACCGAGAAATTGCTCAGGAACTTTACATTTCTGAGGGAACAGTAAAAAATCATGTTACCAATATTTTAAACAGGTTAAATTTACGCGATCGCACTCAAGCTGCTATTTGGGCAAATACCTATTTATCCTATTTGAATGAGCTAAGTTAGATAATTTATAATTCTTCGCCCACCTACTTATACAACCGAAAAATCAAAAAAAAAGCAGGCGATCGCTAGAAATTGCGAACCTACCATTTTGATTAAAATTATAAATTCCTAAGACGCGATAAATCGCCGTCTCTACAAAGGAATGATTATTGTAGAGACGGCGATTTATCGCGTCTAGTGCCTTAACCGAACAGTATTGGGGCTACTCCTAAAAATAAGTTTTTTGATGGCTTATTTAAATAATTCCAAACATTCGTTTTTTAAAACGCCTTTGCTGACTTTAATTTTTCTAAGTGACTGAGCAATCACTTGTTCACAAGATATATTAATTTGTGATTGATTAACCGAAATCAAATCTTCAATTGAAGCACCATATACAATTTCTGATAAACCACTCCAAACACAAGCAGATGCACACATCGGACAAGGTTCGCCAGTTGTATATATGCTATAACCTTCTAAAGAGGGGTTTTTAAGTTTAGCTGTTAAACGACGAATGACGTTGATTTCCGCATGGGCTGATGGATCGTTGTCTGTTTTGACAGTATTATGAGCTACGGCAACGACTTCGTTATCTTTAACAATTACTGCACCGTAAGGCGCATCGCCTTTTTTGGCTTCTGCCAATGCTAAACGCATAAAATATTCTGAGTTCATATAAGCTGGAGATAACATCAGGATAAGGTTTAATAATATCGTATTTCTAATGCTATAACTAGGAATTAAGATTAGTTAATGGTCGAATATGCTACTGAGTAGAGAAACAACAGAATTTTACTTAAAAGACTTGGAAACACCTTTAGGTCAAGCCATTAATTTAACACTTGCCGCTTTGGTGCTAGTTTCATCAGGAATTTTTGTGGCAGAAACTTATAATATTCCTGATTATGTCCGCTTTCAGTTGAACGTCGCTGATACTGCGATCGCCATCATTTTCCTCGTAGAATATTCACTCCGTCTATGGAGTGCGGAAAATAAAATTAAGTATATTTTTAGCTTTTATTCGATTATTGACTTAATGGCAATTTTACCATTGTTTTTAGGAATAGTGGATATCAGCTATATCCGCCTACTGCGATGGTTTCGGATTTTACGATTAATCAGATTTATAGATCGAAAATTTTTATTCGCCAGTATCAGCACTGAAGATGGCATGATTTTCGCGCGAATATTATTTACATTATTTGCAATTGTTTTTGTTTACTCTGGCTTAATTTATCAAGTCGAACATCCGGTTAATCCTGAAAAATATGCTACGTTTTTGGATGCATTTTATTTCTCTGTTGTCACAATGACAACTGTAGGATTTGGCGATGTGATTCCTATTTCTGAATTAGGACGCTTGCTAACAGTACTGATGATTTTTACGGGAATTGCGCTGATTCCTTGGCAAGTGGGGGATTTGATTAAGCAAGTGGTGAAAACAGCTAATCAGGTAGAAACAGTGTGTTCAAATTGTGGTTTGGCTTTTCACGATGTCGATGCTGTGTTTTGTAAAAGCTGTGGAAGTAAGTTACCTAGTCGAAAGGTTAATTGAGAGATGCTTTACCTTGAATATTACTAAATAGCTAGATTTAGAATCCCAAATTTTTTAAGAAGTCGAAAATTTGGGTAAAATCTTTTGTTGAAGTAACTGCCATTACACCCTAGAATAATTTAATTTTTACTTTCTAAATAACTTCTTAACGTCGATTTAACTTATATAAATCTAAAGCAAAAAGTTTAGATCATAATATGCCCAAAAGCCTGCACTGAATGTTTCAATACAAATGCGTGTAGTTCACGGTAAAATAATCTTTCTCTGGCAAGCACTCAAGAAAGACAATATAACCAATGTCTAACCTCAACCTGATTTCAGAATATAAAAGCTTTGGTGGTAAAGTCGGCTTTTACAGTCATTCCTCCTCAAGCTGTAACGGTGAAATGCGCTTTTCCATCTATCAACCACCACAAGCAACTAAACAATCTGTGCCAATTCTCTATTTTCTCTCTGGTTTGACTTGCACAGAAGAGAATTTTATGGTGAAGGCGGGAGGAGTGCAGCGCTTTGCAGCTGAGTATGGTTTGATACTGGTTGTACCAGACACCAGCCCGCGGAATACTGGTATTCCAGGTGAGGATGATGATTGGGACTTTGGCACTGGTGCAGGGTTTTATGTTGATGCGACTGAGGAACCGTGGCGCCAATACTACCAAATGTATAGTTATGTTGTTGAGGAATTACCTGCTTTAATTACTGCAAACTTCCCAGGTAAAGCTGATAAACAAGGTATTTTCGGTCATTCAATGGGGGGACATGGGGCGTTAGTCTGTGCAATGAGAAATCCAAAACTCTACAAATCAGTATCAGCTTTTGCACCTATCACTGCACCTATGCGTTCTCCTTGGGGTCAAAAGATTTTCAATGCTTATCTTGGCAGCAATCAAGAAAGTTGGCGGGCTTATGATGCTAGTGAATTAGTTAAAAAAGTAGGATATCACAGTTCGATTCTCATTGACCAAGGCACGACCGATAAATTTTTAGCTGAGGAATTATTCCCAGAAGTGTTTGAACAAGCTTGTGCAGATGTTAAGCAGCCGCTACAGTTACGTTACCAAGAAGGCTATGACCACGGTTATTATTTCATCTCTAGTTTTATTGAAGATCATATTCGCCACCATGCGATCGCTTTATTATAGAAATTTGCAAGTATGTGATAATTTCGATGTGTGAACTATAGCAATCCGATTTGATTTGGAGAATCACTGGTAGAGGTAAGGGACTGGGGATTGGGGACTGGGGACTGGGAAGAAGGAATAAAGGTGTACCTAGCTTCCTAAAAATCAAATATGAGTCCTATAGCTCCAATTTCGTTCATCGCTTTGATACCCATCCACTCTATAGAATTTAGGAACAAAGAATGCGATCGCAATTTACCTGTAAAGCAGTTAGGATCGGATAGTCGAGCCTATAATTAAATTAGAATTGTTCGGGAGACTCCAAAGCATGAGTGAAACTGCCCAAAAACTTAAACTCGAACTTTCTCAGCTTTCTGCAAAAGAACGTGCTGAAATTGCCTACTTTTTAATTCATTCTCTAGATGAAGGTATAGATGATAATCTAGAAGCTGCTTGGGATACGGAATTAACCCAACGGTTGGAGGATATTAATTGCAAAACAACTATTGGGGAACCATCATCTCAAGTTTTTTCTGAGTTACGAGAAAAGTATTCGTGAAGTTTATTATTATCCACACCGAAGCTAGAAAGGAGCTTGATGCTGCAATAGCTTACTATGAAGCTCAAAAAGTAGGTTTGGGGCTAGATTTACTGTCTCAAGTGGAAAAAGTTATTCTGAAAATTCAGCAAAACCCCAATTTAGGAACCCCACACAAGATTGAAGGAATACGTCGTTATGCTATTCAACGTTTTCCCTATCTGATTTTTTATACTGAGCTTGAAGAAGTTATTTGGGTTATTGCGATCGCCCATAGTAAACGCAAACCTAATTACTGGAAACAAAAAAATATTGAAATTTAATAAACAAAAGACTCTGCTTTTAGTAATACATTGTGGTGTTTGGGCTAGTTCGATTTTGCCATTTTTATCAAACAGAATTCAGGAGTCAGGAGTCAGAATTCAGAATGAATATAACTGTTATCAAGATATATCAATAATTTTGGTTCCTAATTGTTAGTACTTAAACAAATATTAACAATAACATAAAAAAATTAAAATAATGTCAACGAATTTGATATAAAAAAATATCAAAACTGTCCAAAAATGGGGATAATTTTGAGAAGACGAAAACAATAAAAACCATTTACTTGGATAAGGTTTGATGTCGATAAACTGCTCTGACTTCAGGGGAGGATTCATAAATGAAAACTCCGGTGTCATAAACCTGAAGAGGAATCGGTTGCGAGCAGATGATGAGTGAAATACAGAAAAAGTTAAGCGCGAGGACATGGATTTAGTATGGTTAACAGCAGTGCAATCACCCCAGCACGACGCTTGAGTGAAAAGTTACCTTTACCGCTCAAACGTTTAGCAGATTTGGCTTATAACTATTGGTGGAGTTGGAGTGGCGATCGCGTTTCTTTATTCCAAACCATCGATCCCCAAGAATGGGAACGCTGTGGGCATAATCCAGTGGCGATTTTAGAGTCGGCAAGCTACGAGCGTCTTACCCAATTAGCAGAAGATCCATTCTACCTCAAGCAGATATCCGCCCTGGCGCGTGAGTTTGACCAATATATTAAACAGCAAGATACTTGGGTCAGTCGAGTTGCACCGCAAGTATCCAAAGACCACCCCATTGCCTATTTTTGCGCGGAATTTGGCATTCACGAATCCCTACCCGTTTACTCTGGTGGCTTGGGGATTCTGGCTGGGGATCACCTGAAATCATCATCGGATTTAGGTGTACCGATGGTTGGTGTGGGCTTGTTGTATCGCCAAGGTTATTTTCGGCAACGCTTGAACCGCCACGGTTGGCAAGAAGATTATTATATCGACAACCCCTTCCAGCAAATGCCCCTAGAGTTAATTAAAGATGACCAAGGGGAAGCGGTGACTATCCAGCTACAAGTCCGCCAGCGGTTGGTAAAAGTGCAAATTTGGCGAGTGCTAGTCGGGCGAGTGACATTATATTTATTAGATAGCGATCGCAACGATAACGATCCCATTGACCGCTGGCTAACAGGACACCTATATGGCGGTAACTTAGAAACCCGCATCGCCCAAGAAGTTGTCTTGGGTATTGGTGGTGTCCGGGCTTTGGACGCCTTGGGAATTCAACCTTCTGTCTATCACCTCAACGAAGGACACGCTGCATTTTGCACCTTGGAAATTGCCCGCTTAGAAATTGAGCGCACTGGCAAATCCTTCTACGACATCGAAGCCAAGGTGCGAAACAGCTGTGTATTCACCACCCATACCCCCGTTCCCGCCGGTCATGATGTCTTCTCACCCGATTTAATTGACTCCTTCTTTGCTAGCTATTGGCCGCAATTGCGACTTTCCCGCGAGCAATTTTTGGCATTGGGTGCAAGGCGACTGGGCGACCCTTGGGAACCGTTTGGGATGACCGTTTTGGCGCTGCGGATGTGTCGGGCTTGTAATGGCGTCAGTGAATTGCACGGTCAAGTTTCCCGTAAGATGTGGACAGTTCTTTATCCGCAGCGATCGGAAGACACAGTACCAATTGGTTATATTACCAATGGCGTTCATGCACCGACTTGGACTGCACCCCTGTTGGCTGACTTATATAACGAGTATCTGGGAGAAGACTGGAAAACTCGTGCTGTCGATCCCAAGATGTGGGCTAAAGTTGACGAAATTCCCGATGAGGAACTGTGGTCACGACATCTTATTCTCAAAGAACGATTGATTGCTTTCACTCGTTATAAGGTAAAGAAATCACGGGAATTGCGTGGTGAAAATCAGCAACTCATTCAAGCAACTGACAGCTTACTCGATCCCAATGTATTAACCATTGGATTTGCCAGACGCTTCAGCCCTTACAAACGCGGGGATCTGATTTTGCGCGACGCCCAACGGGCATTAAAGATTTTTGGTAATGCTCAACGTCCAGTACAAATTATCTTTGCAGGAAAAGCCCACCCAGCAGATGAAGAAGGCAAGCGGATTATCCAGCGGTTAATGGAATGGTGTCACAATTCCGGCATTATTAACCGAGTCGCCTTTATTGAAGATTACGACATTTACACTGGACAAAAATTGGTGCAAGGTGTGGATGTTTGGTTGAATAATCCCCGTCGTCCCTTGGAAGCTTCTGGTACAAGCGGGCAAAAAGTCTGCTTCAACGGTGGTCTTAATTGCAGCGTTCTGGATGGCTGGTGGTGCGAAGGTTACCAAGCCGGCAAGGATGGTAAAGGAATTAACGGTTGGGCAATTGGTGAAGATGCTCATACTAGCGACCAAGAATTGCAAGATCGGATTGATTCGCGATCGCTTTATCAGTTGTTAGAAGAAGAAATCGTTCCTTTATACTATGACCAAGACGCTCAAGGTATTCCCCACCGCTGGGTGCAGATGATGAAAACGTCGATTAAGACAAATGCGCCGTTATTCAACACCGACAGAATGATTGCTGACTACGTTTCACAAGTGTATGTCCCAGAAATTTCTAAAACTGTGGAACCGATTTTAGCGAAAGTTTTGCTTTAAAGGGCATGGGGCATTGGGCATTGGGCATGGGGCATGGGGCATTGGGCATTGATTATTTCTCCCCCTGCCTCCCCTGCCTCCCCTGCCTCCCCATCTCCCCATCTCCCCTTCGGCAATGGGCGCGGCGGAACATGGCAGCACCCACTTTTAAGAACGAATCAACATCGGGTCATAAATTTGGCACTCTTGAACGCCATACTTGCCCAAAATCAAGCTAGCGGGGTCAAGTTCATTATCTGTGCCACTAACGATAAGTATGTAATTACCTTGCTCAATTTGCTCGTTGTAAAAACGTGCCCACTCATCTGGTATTCCTAGCCTTACAGCGTCAAAGCGATCGCTTAAAATAACACCTGTTGAGCCAATCAATTGAGGAAAGTCTTTGGAAATTAAGGAAATCTGGCTTACCGGAAAACCTACAACAAGCATATCGTTAATTGCCGCTTCAGCATGATCTATGCGATCGAAGTAATTAATCGCATACTTGGTCAGAATTCCACTTTTATTAGGAATGGCGCTAACAGAAGTCGTTGTGTTCAAATAATTTGTAGTTTCATACTCAGTATTGAAATGCTCGTAAATGCCGAACTCTTCAATACCCCAACGCTGTAAAATTGCTTCTACTTTAGCAATTTCTAAAGATGTACAATCGACAATTATTAAATATTGTCCATGCTCTACTCGCTCGTTATATGCTCTAGCTTGCTCTTCCGACATTCCCCAACCAACTAATGCACCAGCAAAAGTCCCAGTAGCAGCACCAATACTTGCTCCTACAAGGGTTGTAACCAAAGCAGTTGCCGCTGCCCCAGCCAGCATTATTGGCCCGACTCCAGGGATTGCTAAAGTCCCAAGACCTACCAATAAACCAGTCAAACCACCAACAGCACCCCCTGAAAGTCCTCCTACTGTTGCACCTTCGTCAGCTTTATCACCATTAGCAATCTCATGATTGGAGTCTGCATTCTGTACAACTACAGATACTTTCTCCATCGCCAAACCAGAATCTTTCAATTCATGTAGTGCCTGTTCTACATCTCGACGATGAGTAAATACACCTATAACGCGTTGATTTTGACTTAAAATCATTATTACTCCTTGGTAGCAGGGAAAATTAGTCACCTGCAAATCTAATATTTCAACACTTGTAATCTTAATAGGACTTACGCAAAAACTCTCTGAAACTCTTATTTCTTTGTGTCCTTTGCGTCCTTTGCGGTTCGTTTTTTCATGATTTTGCGTAAGTCCTACTTAAATACAAATTTGTTTAACTGAAATTCATCTTAAGTAGTAAAATATATTTGCAAATGCCGCGATCGCAACCTCCCTAAGACTTAATTAACTCCTGATTCACGCAAACAATCTCCCACTGAGGAAATCAGTAGTCACGAGCCTTTTTCACAGGTAGGTTTTTGATCCTGGCATCGCCTCTATGACGTTCTGGAAGCGATAAAATCAAAAATAAATTCATGCTGTATTTATGGCAACCCAACTCAGCCAAGCGAAATCTGCAACTGAACTGGTAATCTCTTGGGAAGCCTTGCCCAAAGATTTTCAACTAGAGGATGAACCAGTGGAGAATACCGGTCAGCCGCTTTTGGCTGGTGCTTTGCGTGAAAGCCTAGAAATCAGTGGATTCATTCAACCCCAGATGTTGATAGCTTCAAACTTTGGTCTTTGTGCGACAATCAACGGGCAATTTATTGCTAAAGCACCAGATTGGGTTTATGTGCCATCGGTGAATGAAGTTGTAGGTAATCGTAAAAGTTATACACCGAATTTAGAAGGAGATATTCCGGCGATCGCCATCGAATTTCTATCCGATACTGAGGGTGGAGAATATTCGGTTAAGCGAAGTTATCCTCCAGGAAAATGGTTTTTCTACGAGCAAATTTTACAGATTCCCATCTACGTAATTTTTGAGCCAGATGGTGGTTTATTAGAATATTATCAACTGGAAAATCAACGTTATGAGTTAAAGCAACCCGACGAAAATGGTCGTCACTGGGTTGATGTAATGGGCTTATTTTTAGGAACTTGGCAAGGCACAAAAGAAGCGCGAACTGGTTATTGGTTGCGCTGGTGGGATCGAGCTGGTAATTTGTTACCGTGGGCTGTAGAACAGATTGAACAAGAACGCCAACGCGCTGAACAAGAACGCCAACGCGCTGAACAAGAACGCCAACGCGCCGAACAAGAACGCCAGCAAAAAGAACAGCTGATTGCTTATTTGCAATCTCAGGGTATAGACCCGAATAATTTGCCCAAATTCGAGTAGATACAGATGTAGGGGCGTACAGCTGTACGCCCCTACAACCGATTTATGTTTTGCAAAGATTTTGCCAAACAAACCAGTTTACGCGCTCACAATATAAGATGAGTCGATCGCTGCTACACGACTAGCATCTACCAAAGCTTGATATACCATCACAGCTACCTCAGCGCGTGTAGCATCGCGGGTAGGATTGAGTTGTTTGAGATTAGGGTAATTAACGATAATCTCTTTTTTAATAGCCTTGATGACTTCATCCTTAGCATAATCAGGAATCTTTGCTTGGTCATCAAAAGTTTTAGTGGTTGCTGTGGTATCACCAGATAATCCCAATCCATTCACTAGAGAGACAATCACTTGCACCCGCTGGATATTTTTGTTGGGGCCGAAGGTATTATCGGGAAAACCAGAGAGAAATAAACCTTGATATGCTTGTTGAATTACCTTAGATGCCCAAAAGTCTGCTGGTACATCTTTAAATTTGGTAACCGCGCGGTTTGGCGATGGGTTGAAAGCTTTTACTATTAATGCTGCATATTGCGCCCGTGTCATCGTAGCATCAGGTTTAAATGTGCGATCGGGGAAACCATTAATTATCCCCAATTTGACTAATTCCCGAATAAATGCCCCTGCCCAATGATTAGTAATATCGGTTAATTCGATAGTCGGCGTGGGAGTTGGAGTTGGCGTGGGTGTTGGCGTGGGTGTTGGAGTGGGTGTGGGTGTTGGAGTTGGCGTGGGTGTTGGAGTTGGAGTGGGTGTTGGAGTGGGTGTGGGTGTTGGAGTTGGCGTGGGTGTTGGAGTTGGAGTGGGTGTTGGAGTGGGTGTGGGTGTTGGAGTTGGCGTGGGTGTTGGAGTTGGAGTGGGTGTTGGAGTTGGAGTGGGTGTTGGAGTTGGAACCGAGGTATCTGCAAACTCTACTTTTCCCGTGACTTTAGTCGCATCTATTGTATTTCCCACAGAAACCAGCTTGTTGGAACTGGCATTTTGCAAATCAAATTTACCGTTATTGCGTAGAGTATTGCCCCCTGGATTATTGGTACTGCCGATATCCGGTAGGGCGCTTGCAATTATAGTTAGACCATCATCAGTATTATTTTCACTGAGATTATTACGTAATACGGGACGGGAACTACCAGAAACGACTATCCCAGAACGATTTTCAGAAATTTTGTTATCTCGAAGTATGGGTGATGCGGTATCACTAATGGCAATACCAAAACCTGTTTTGAAGAAAGTATTACCTTGAATTTGACCTTGGGAATTTTTAGCGATCGCAATTCCATTGGCTGCATTCTCACTGAACACATTACCTAGAATAACTGGGTTAGCATCGCCTGTAGCAAATACTCCTTCCCGCTTGCATTGAGTGAAGGTGCTGTTTGCAACAGTAGGCGCAGTTGATTCAATCCAGACACCACTACCACGGCTAGCCAGATTTGTTACAGTCACTCCCCGAAGTTCGGCTTTATCCAACAGCACAAAAGTCACATTTTGACCAGCAAAAGTACGGCTTAAGTAATTACCACTTCCTTCAATCAAAATGCCATTACCTTTGTTGGTTTCATTACCCACCACCGTCACCCCAGATGGAATCGTTAGCGGAAACACTTCACCGCTAGCAGCATTGTAATTACCATTTGCCAGTTGAATCTTAGTATCAACTGTAGCTACCTTCAGAGCTTGCGTAATACTTTTGAACGGCGCTTGTTGACTACCAGCATTGGTATCGCTGCCTGTTACTGGATTTACATAAAAACTTTGAGCCATATTTATACTTCCAAAAAATACATAGCTATCCTAGCGCTAACTATGAAAAAGGGTAGCGGTTGATGCATTAAGTAGCTAAAAGTACTTTTCAGGCGAAAGTAATAAAATTATGCAAATGTTTTTAAGTTTAGGCACTCCCCTATAGGCACTCCCCTATGATTACAGAAGCCCCAACTTCAACCGTACTCGGTAAGTTGGGGTAGTTCACCTCCTATCTGAAACAAAACTGTCTACATCAGCACCAGATACAAAGCCTTTGAAATTACGAATTATGACTTAGAAAGTCACCACGCTCCGAACTGATTCACCTTTGTGCATCAAATCAAAAGCATGATTAATTTGCTCAACGGGCATAATATGGGTAATTAAATCATCAATATTTATCTTACCTTCCATATACCAATCAACAATTTTTGGCACATCTGTACGCCCTTTAGCGCCACCGAATGCCGTACCTTTCCAAACCCTTCCAGTTACTAATTGAAAAGGACGAGTACTAATTTCCTCTCCAGCACCAGCAACACCAATAATTACACTAACGCCCCAACCTTTGTGGCAACATTCTAATGCCTGACGCATTACTTTCACATTACCAATACATTCAAAACTATAATCAGCACCGCCTTTTGTTAAATCAACCAGGTAGGGAACTAAATCACCCTCTACTTCTTGGGGATTGACAAAGTGCGTCATGCCAAACTTTTCTGCTAAAGCGCGTTTGCTGGGATTAATATCCACCCCAATAATCATATTTGCTCCCACCATCCGCGCCCCTTGGATGACATTTAAACCAATACCACCCAAACCGAAAACCACCACATTTGCTCCTGGTTCCACCTTGGCTGTATTAATGACTGCACCAATACCAGTAGTCACGCCACAGCCAATGTAACAAACCTTCTCAAACGGCGCGTCTTCGCGGATCTTTGCTAAGGCAATTTCCGGCAGCACCGTATAGTTAGCGAAAGTAGATGTACCCATGTAATGATGAATCATCTGCCCATCGATACTAAAGCGACTAGTGCCATCGGGCATAACACCGCGTCCTTGGGTTAGGCGAATGGCTTGACAAAGATTAGTTTTAAAGCTGAGACAATATTCGCACTGACGACATTCAGCAATGTATAGAGGAATCACATGATCCCCTGGTTTAAGACTAGTGACACCAGCCCCTACCTCAACCACCACACCAGCACCTTCATGTCCCAAAATTGCCGGAAATAAACCTTCGGGATCAATACCAGAAAGGGTATAGGCGTCGGTATGACAAACCCCAGTGGCTTTAATTTCGACTAACACTTCTCCAGCTTGTGGCCCAGATAGTTCAACCGTTTCAATAGTCAACGGCTTACCTGCGCTGTAAGCTACTGCTGCTTTAACTTGCAACGTCAGCCCTCCTGTATAGTCAATCGGCTTATTTGAGTTTATATCGGGGAGTGGGTATTGGGGATTGGGGATTGGAGATTGGAGATTGGGGATTGGGGATTGGGTATTGGGGATTGGGGATTGGGTATTGGGGATTGGGTTAGGAAAAGTTTTCCCCAGTCCCTAGTCCCCAGTCCCCAGTCCCTCGAATATTACTTTGTAAAAATATCATTCTCTAGCTAGATTGGTTAAAGGCGGCGACAGTTGTTTTGACAACGATGTAAACTTGATGTCAGCAGCAAACCCCAAGTAATTTGTCCACCCTCAATTAATAAATTTTGTCACAGCTTATGAACCCTGCCCTAACACAAATTGGGACTCAAATGTCCAACCTGACTGGCGTCAGAGCGATCATGAAGGATATTATCGAAACGTTACGATCTGGTGCAGGGCAGCAGTTTATTAATTTGAGTGCTGGTAACCCGCTGATTTTACCGGAGGTAGAACAGTTATGGCGGGATTGCACTGCACAGCTTTTAGCTAGTCCAGAATATGGTGAGGTAGTTTGTCGCTACGGGTCAAGCCAGGGCTATGCACCATTAATTGAAGCGATCGCCAATGACTTTAATAAACGCTACGGGTTAAAATTGGGCGATCGCAATATCTTTATCACCCCCGGTAGTCAAACCCTGTATTTCTACGCCGCTAATATATTTGGTGGCTACACCACCAGCGGCCAGTTAAAACAAATCGTTTTGCCTCTAAGTCCTGATTACACCGGTTACGGCGGCATCTGCTTGGAACCAAAAGCCTTAGTCGCCTACAAACCAACTCTCGATATCGATGCAGCCGGCCACCGATTTAAATATCGCCCAGACTTCAGCCAAGTGACGATTACCGAAAACACTGGTTGTGTCATCTTTTCTCGTCCCTGTAACCCCACTGGAAACGTCCTCACTGACGAGGAAGTGAAAAAGATTGCTGCCCTAGCCTCGCCCTACAATCTACCCGTCCTAATTGACTCGGCTTATGCGCCTCCCTTCCCGTCATTGAACTTTACCGAAATGACCCCAGTGTTTGGCGATAATATTCTCCACTGCATGAGTTTATCCAAAGCAGGATTACCAGGAGAAAGGATTGGTATTGCGATCGGGGATGAAAAGTGGATTGAGGTGCTAGAGTGTTTCCAAGCAAACGCGAGTCTTCATTCTTCGCGTTATGGTCAAGCGATCGCTGCCCTAGCAATTAATTCTGGTGCCTTAGTAGAAATTTCTGAGACTGTTATTCGTCCCTTCTACCAAAATAAGTTTACGGTTTTAGAAACCAGCTTAGAACAAGCAATGCCCAAGAATTTACCTTGGTTTCTCCATCGCGGTGAAGGAGCGATTTTTGCTTGGTTGTGGTTAGAAAATTTACCCATCACTGACTGGGAATTTTACCAAGAACTTAAGCAAGTAGGTGTAATTATTGTACCTGGAAGTACCTTCTTCCCCGGTTTAAATGAAGAGTGGGCGCACAAGCACCAATGCTTCCGTATCAGCCTCACCGGCAGCGATGAAGAAATTGTCACTGCTATGCAACGTTTAGCCAAAGTAGCCCAAGAAGCCTATCAACGTACCGCTGTCAGTGCGTGAGGAGTACTGAGTGGTGAGTGATAAGTGCTGAGTGAGGAGTGAGGAGTGAGGAGTTAAGAGTTATTATTCTCCCCCTACTCCTGTGCCCCCCTGCATCTTCCAATGCCCTATGCCCAATGACAAATGACTAATCCAAAATCCAAAATCCAAAATCCAAAATCCGATGATTGGCTAGAAATTGGTAAGATTGTTGCACCTCAAGGATTGGCTGGGGAATTACGAGTTTATCCTGACTCGGACTTCCCTGAACGATTTGAAGTGCCAGGAAAACGTTGGTTGTTGCGTCCTGGTGAGACGGAACCCCAACCAATCGAATTATTAGCAGGACGTTACATCAGTAATAAAAACTTGTATGTGATCAAATTAGCTGGAGTGGAAAATTGCAATCAGGCAGAGGCATTGCGGGGTTGTAAGTTAATGGTGCCAGCAAGCGATCGCCCCCAATTGGGCGAAAATGAATATCATGTCCTCGATTTGATTGGTTTGGAAGTCTTCATGCAAGCATCTGGCGAACTCGTAGGGACGGTAGTAGACATCATCCCCGCCGGCAATGATTTGTTAGAAATAAAATTGCACCCATCTTTTAGTACTCACAAAGAACAAACGACAAATGACATAGACGCGCCAGCGGCTTCCCGCAGGGTAGGACAAACGACAAATGACAAAAAGCAAAAGACTGTTTTGATTCCCTTTGTAGAAGCGATCGCCCCAGTGGTAGACTTACAATCTGGTCGCATTGAAATTACGCCGCCACCTGGATTATTGGAAATTAATAATTAGTTAAAATTTTGGAGGCTGGAAAGTGACTCAAGCTTTACCAAAAATCGTAACTTTTGACGAATTTGTCAAGTGGAAACCAGAGAATGAACGCTATGAATTGCACAACGGAATAATTATTAAAATGCCTCAACCTGTAGGAGACCATGAAGAGGTAACAGGATTTTTAGCCTTTGAACTGACTAGAGAATGTATCCGTTTAAATCTCCCTTACTTCATACCCAAAACAGCACTAGTCAAGCCACCTGAAAATGAATCAGGTTATTCGCCAGATGTACTGTTATTGAATCGCCCTAATTTGATAAAAGCCTGAAACGACCTATTTTAGAAATTCACACCATGATTAATTTGTACAGTGCGTAAATCCTAATTCTTTGCCCAAAGCCAAAGAATTTAGTCACAAAACCTGGAAAATTTATCATAGGTTAGATGGCCATCATCTGGAAAATAAGTATAATTACATACTGAGTGAATCCGTCAAAATCCTTTTGTAATGGAGTGTCGAAATGACATTAGCAACGACTCCACAAACAAAGCCTTTAACAGATGAAGAATTAGGCAAGATCAATGCCTACTGGCGTGCAGCTAATTATCTTTCCGTTGGGCAAATATATCTACTCGACAATCCGCTACTGAGAGAACCGCTAAAATTAGAACACGTCAAGCCCAGGCTTTTGGGTCACTGGGGAACAACACCAGGGCTGAACTTTATCTATGTTCACCTGAATCGGGTCATTAAAAAATATGACCTCAACACGATCTACATTGCCGGGCCTGGTCATGGAGGTCCAGGACTGGTAGCCAACACCTATCTAGAAGGTACTTACAGCAAGTACTACCACAACATCTCCCAAGATGCTGAGGGAATGAAGAAACTCTTCAAACAATTCTCTTTCCCTGGTGGTATTCCCAGCCACGTTGCACCGGAAACACCTGGTTCCATCCACGAAGGCGGGGAACTAGGTTATGCCCTCGTCCATGCTTACGGTGCTGCCTTCGATAACCCAGACTTGATCGTTGCTGCTGTTGTGGGTGACGGTGAAGCCGAAACAGGTGCTTTAGCGGCTAGCTGGCATTCCAACAAGTTTCTTAACCCCGTGTCTGATGGTGCGGTACTGCCAATTCTGCACCTGAATGGGTATAAAATTGCCAATCCAACAGTATTAGCACGGATTAGCCATGAAGAATTGGAGAGTTTATTTGTAGGCTACGGCTACAAGCCATACTTTGTAGAAGGTGACGATCCCGCAGTTGTCCACCAGCAAATGGCAGCAACTCTAGATACAGCGATCGCCGAAATTCAAAGTATCCAAAGAGAAGCCCGCGTACATGGTTTCACTGAACGTCCCCAGTGGCCGATGATTATCATGCGAACTCCCAAAGGTTGGACGGGGCCGAAGGAAGTGGATGGCAAAAAAACCGAAGGTTATTGGCGATCGCATCAAGTTCCCTTAAGCAACATCGCCAAACAGCCAGAACACCTGAAACTCCTAGAAGATTGGATGAAGAGTTATAAACCAGAAGAACTCTTCGACAGCAACGGTAAGCTAATTGAGGAATTAGCAGAACTGGCTCCCAAAGGGCATCGACGCATGGGTGACAATCCCCACGCCAACGGCGGTATTTTGCTGCATGACTTGAAGATGCCGGATTTTCGAGACTATGCTGTAGATGTTTCTCAACCGGGGAAGGCGATTGGTGAAGCTACCAAAGTGAGTGGTAGATTCCTGCGGGATATTATGGAATTTAACCAAGAAAGTCGCAATTTCCGCGTCTTTGGTCCCGATGAAACAGCATCCAATCGTCTGGATGCTGTGCTGGAAGTTACAGACCGGACTTGGGAAGCCCAGATTCTCCCCGAAGATGACCATCTTTCACCAGATGGTCGGGTGATGGAAATTCTCAGCGAAACTTGTTGTCAAGGATGGTTAGAAGGCTACCTTCTCACAGGTCGCCACGGCTTTTTCTCCTGTTATGAGGCCTTCATCCACATCATTGACTCCATGTTCAACCAGCACGCCAAATGGTTGAAAACTACCATAGATATTCCCTGGCGCAGACCAATTGCTTCCCTCAATTACTTACTTTCCTCTCACGTTTGGCGACAAGACCACAACGGTTTCTCCCACCAAGACCCCGGTTTTATTGACCATGTGGTTAATAAGAAAGCAGAGATTGTTCGCGTGTATTTGCCCCCCGATGCCAACACTCTGCTATCAGTAACAGACCATTGCTTGAGAAGCCGCAACTATGTCAACGTCATCGTTGCAGGGAAGCAACCGGCGTTGCAATACCTCAACATGGATGCAGCGGTCAAACACTGCACCAAAGGCATCGGCATTTGGGAATGGGCAAGCAACGACCAAGGCGGCGAACCAGATGTAGTACTGGGTTGTGCTGGCGATATTCCTACCTTAGAAACCTTGGCGGCGGTAGATATCTTGCGCCAGCACTTCCCTGACTTAAAGGTGCGGGTAGTGAACGTAGTCGATTTGATGACACTACAGCCAAAAACCGAACATCCCCACGGTTTGAGCGAAAAAGATTTTGATACACTTTTCACCACCGACAAACCGATCATCTTTGCGTTTCATGGCTATCCCTGGCTAATTCACCGCTTAACCTACCGCCACACTAATCATAAAAACTTGCATGTGCGTGGCTACAAGGAAGAGGGAACCACCACCACCCCCTTTGATATGGTTGTTCTCAACGATCTCGATCGCTTCCATCTAGTAATTGATGTCATCAATCGCGTGGACAAACTAGGATCTAAGGCAGCTTATGTCAAACAGCAGATGCAAGATCAACTGATCGAACATAAGCACTACATTGAGAAGTACGGCGACGATATGCCGGAAATTCGTGATTGGAAGTGGCCATATTAAGTGATACGTTAGGCGATCGCTAACGACAAAAAACCCTAGAGACTTTTTTCTCTAGGGTTTTGCTAGCAAAATGGACGAATAGAATGCTGAAAATTATAGCGTGAAAATTTACTCCTGTCTTAAAGGTGGTGAATTTAAGAAACCACTACTAACGAAATATGACAAGTATTTATCTAGGAGTTTAACATCCATTGGTGGACAAACAATTGCAGAATCTGCCAATCCATTGAGGGTATTAGGAAGACCCAAGTATGGCTGTTCTAAGTCTCCCGGAATCGCAATCACATGAGAGCTAAAATTTGGGTGATGAAGGGAATATTTTTTTAGGTTTTGTTGAATCTTTTTTAACCCTTCATGCTCGTTTGTGGAACACACCAGGCAGTATATTTTTGCTTGAGTTTGATGTAGTAGTTCATCAAGTAAAAAAGCCCTCAAAAAGCCTGTAGCTCCTGTGAGAAAAACATGACGCAATTCATTAGACCTCTTGCGAAAGTGCTTTTTGCACTCTCGTGGGAAAAGCGACTCATGTTAAACAGGAAGGGGAAAATACAAAACCTTTACCTTTTCCCCCTTCTTCTTTTCCCGACTTCTGCAAGAAGTCTAATAGATAGGGAGAACAATCTCAAATTCAGTTCCCTCAGTGGGCTGAGAACGCACAGTTAAAGTGCCGCGATGTTGTTGGATAATAGAGTAGCTAACAAATAACCCCAAACCTTGACCACGACCAACGGGCTTTGTGGTGAAAAATGGTTCAAAAATCCGCTCATGCAGACTTACAGGAATCGTACTATCTGTATTAGCGATCGCAATTCGTAACCATTCACGATCTATCACTCCAGTACGAATCCGAATTTCTGGGTATTTGCTGCTTTGAAGATTATCTCGAATCGCATCAATGGCATTGTTAATAATATTCAGGAAGACTTGATTTAACTGACTAGGATAGCAAGTAACTAAAGGTAGATCGCCATATTCCTTAATGACACGCACTTCGGGTTGATTTTCAGAAGCTTGTAAGCGATGTTGCAAAATTAACAGCGTGCTTTCAATCCCACTGTGTAAATCTACAGCTTTGATTTCGGCTTCATCCAAGCGAACAAAGTTGCGTAAACTCTGGACAATTTTGCTGATGCGATCGCTACCCACTTTCATAGATTCTAAGGTTTGATTGGCATCTTCAAATAGAAAATCGAGGTCAATTTCTTCCCGCTTATCTTGAATAGCTCGACTAGGTTGGGGATATTCCTGCTCATAAAGCATCAGCAAACTCATCATGTCTGCAACATAATTTTCCGTATGGATGAGATTACCCTTGATAAAATTCACTGGATTGTTAATTTCGTGAGCAATACCAGCTACCAATTGACCGAGGGATGACATTTTTTCGCTATGAATTAATTGTCCTTGAGTTTGCTGCAATTTTTTCAAGGTTTGCTCTAAATCTTGGGCTTTTTGGTTGAGAGCTTGGGTTTTGTGTTCTACCTCTGCTTCTAGGGTGCAAGAATAGTTTTCGGTTTGTTGATACAGACGGGCATTTTCCACAGAGATGGCGGCTTGACTAGTTAGGAGTTGGAGAATCTCGATGCGATCGCTAGTAAAAGCGCCTAAAGTTAAGTTGTTCTCTAAGTATAAAATACCGCTGAGTTTTCCTTGGCGACTAATGGGAGTACATAAAACTGATTTGGGCTGGTGAGTGATGATGTAGCGATCGTTGGCAAATTGCACTGAATCACTCAAGTCTTCAAACACAGCCGTCTCTTGAGTTCTTCCTACTGCATAAATCAAACTTTTAGGGATTTCTGAGTATTGCTCCAGGGGAATTTCTAAGGTTTTTACCAGTTCTCGATCGCCTTGAGCTACAACTAACCATTGTTCCTCTTGGCAAAGAACTAAATGACCGATTTGGGCGCCAGCATTGGCGATCGCAATCTGCATCAAAGTTGCCAACAGTTTCTCTAATTCAATTTCTTGAGAGATGGCTTGTGCAGCTTTCATCACCGCTTGCAAATCTAAGTATAAATTTTGGTTGCTAGAGCTTTTAGTTACACCTCTCATCAAAGTTAAGGGGATGGTTGCCGTAGATGTGATGGCAAGATTAGGCGGTTGGAGAATGGCTGTTAGTAGTTGCGGATATTGTTGTTCTAAATGGGCAATTTTCGCCTTTGCACCCCAATGGGCGTAGCAGTAGTAGGCTTGTTGCATATAGTCTGCGGCCAGCTTCTCTTTGCCCCAAGCTAGGTAGAATTTGGCGGCTAGCTCATTGCTGAGTGCTTCTTCTTGGATATAGCCGTTTTCTTTTGCCCCCTGAATGGCTTTGTCATAGTAGGTTATTGCGTCTAAATGACCCAAAATTTTTGCCCGCTCTGCTTCGACTAAATCGTATTTGTGTTGATGATTGGCAGGAGCGTGGAACGCCCACTGACTCATCAATTTCTGGTTTTCTGCAACTTTTTCTAGTGTCGATTGTTGCTCTGCTTCATTGCCATTTGAACACTTAGCCAAAAGAGCAAGGGAGTAGTAGAAATTATGTTCGGCAAACTGCAAGAAGCCAACCATGTTTCTTTGGTATTTTTCGGCTTCTTCAGCATGGATTAGTACCTGCTGATAGTCCTGAAAGATGAGTAGAAGAATCGTCTTTGCCAGATGGAGCAAGAACAGGAGAGTTCCGTTTTGAGTTTCAATTAATTGGACTTTGGACAAAAAGAAGTTTGTTCGCGAGTCACACTCGCGAACAAAAAACTAGTCATCAGAAATTACCCCAGTTATTTTACAAACTGAGTCAGACTGAGTTAAACGCCTAAAGCCTAAGAAAATTTATGCGGCTTTGACTTTAGCGAGTGTTGATTTTGACTTCTTCTTGACAACAGGATGCTTAGTTCGTTGTGTTTGAACTTGACCTTGAACTCGACCGATGGAATTTCCTCTGGTTTTGGGAGAACGAGCGGGTGTACCAATCTCTGAAATAATTCTCTGAAAATCGCGTTGCACTACACTTGGAGTGGCAATTTTATCATTGTTTTGTTCTAAATAACGCTCCCATGGCCTGGGTAAGTGTGTTGCTAACTCCCTTGCCGCCCACAACTGTACGTAAGCTAGGATTACTAAATGTATCCAATTTTCCTCATGCAAAACATCTGGAGTTTGAAACTGCGTCATCAACAAACGCTGCTTGCTAAATCGCAGCATGTGTTCAATATCAAACCTTTGTCTATAGCAATGGTTTGCAACCGTAGGTGAGATTTCTCCACGTTGCTCACCTATGACAATTAACCACATTGGTTTCCAGAGAGATTGATTAGTATCATCAGTCACATGAATTCTGAGCAGAGTAAAAGGATGACAATACATTTTTTGGTGCTTGGTTCCCCTCATCAACATTTGATGCCAAGCGAGTATGGTGATGTTTAAAAGACGACCCTTACAGGTTGTCTGCTGAATTTGTGTTGTCTCGTCGGGAGAGTGCCAAGTTTCAACATCAGCTAAATTAAACCGTTCACCGTATTTTTTTGGACAACCACGTTTTTTCTTTGACTCATCAACGGGTGGAGATTGGTAGAAAATTCGATTACTACGAACTCTGGCTATCACTACCACATTTTTGTGTTTGGATTGGTCAAACAGAAATGAACGCTGACTATAGGCGCTATCTGCTACTAAGACGCACAATTTTTCCTGCCAGGGCAGTGATGAATCAGACATTACTGAGGAAATTTGTTCACTACCCACATCAACACCAGTTTTATCAAGTGATACCCTTTCTCCTGATATTGGTATTGACCAAGGGGCGGCATTCCCAGTTTCTTTCTCTGGTAAGATAGAAAGTATCGAATAAGAATGACCAATATTAATCGGTTTGTTACCCTTGATAGTATTTGGCTGGTAAATATACCCACGTTCAGCTAAAGTCCTCGCGTAAGGACGCGGATGCGGTGTTGTATCAAGAGCGAATAAGTAAAAAGGGCGTTGTTGTGGTTGCTTAATTAACTCAGATACCACCCTAATTAAGTTATTGGGTTTTTCTTGTTCTTCTTGTTCTTCTTCTTCATTGTTCTTCTCCTGAATATTTGTATTAAATGATTTTTGAATTGCTTTATAAATAGAATTATAGCTTCTGGGAAACAAAGGACTTAAAGATAACTCCGCAATTGAATTGGCTCCCGTATTACCCGCAAGCGCATCCAACAAATCCATACAGGCGTCGCTACATGAAGAAAAACAGTTGTAAATTTTTTGTCTAAAATCTTGAAATTGCGCTATTAATTGATTGTTATTAAATTTTGGCATAGCCATCAGTATTTACCCAAAGATACTTTGTAGTTGATATTACTATTTGTTGGGGGTCTGATGGCTATGCTTTTTTCTGCTCGTCACTATAAACAAGATTAATCATTCATTTATTCGCGAGTCACACTCGCGAATAAACTTCTTTTTGTCCAAAGTCCAAAATTAAAATCGGCAGCATTTTCCGCTCGTCGAAACTCTCCCCAACGAGTATTAGGGAATCTTCTGCTGCTCCCATCAAATTCAACACGAGCTGACGACAAATCTGCGCGAAGTAAATTTGATACTCTTGTTTGAATTTCAACAACATATCGATGTATTTTTGCTGTTGCTGATTCACCCGCTCCAGTGTTTCGCCGACGAAGAAAAGATAGTTGCAGTAGGAGGTGGCGTTGTAGCAGGCATATTCTATATCACCCACTTCTAATCCAACCTGAATAGCTTCACGTAGGGGAGCGATCGTTTTGCGAGCGGGTTCTTGCCAGTGCCGCACAAACACATCAAAAATGTTAATCACTTTTGCATGTAATTTCCTGTCATTGAATAGCTCCAGCAATTTTAATCCTAATTGTCCAAACCGATAGCCTCTTTCAATTCCGGTTGGGCTACCACATAAAACCAGACCATAAAAGGTGTAGCCAAATGCCGAAAATGCCGAGTTGCCAAATTGAATCGATAGGTTCACTAATGTGTAAGCAATCAGTGGTAACATATCTGGTTTAGCGTTCAAGCTGGGAGTAACCATTGCGATCGCAATTCGCATGGCTGCTAACTTGTGCGGATCGAGCATCTCTGGCAGGTTCATTAAATCCTCGATCGCTAACTCCTGTGGGGGTTCTTTAAACAGAGGTTCACCCAAAAACTCCAGCACTTGCAGACAGATGTCTATCGCTGCCAGCATTTGATTTTGAGCAATGTAGAAATAGATTTTGATTTCATACATTTTCACCTTTTCCAGCAAATCCTGGGCGTGCTGAAGAACAATTTCTGAAAGCTGTTCTGCCTCCTCGAAATGGGCAGTCAGGTACTCAATTTCAGCCGCTTCTGTATAAAGAGCAAGGGTCAGATCGTAACTATTTTCCCAACCGTTTTCTGTCAGCACTGCCAGCCCTGCTGTGAAGTATTTACTTGCTGTTTCATAGGCGGTTGCAGCCTTGGCTTTTTGTCCTGCTTGCAGGTTCATTTGAGCCAGTTCATGGCGTTGAACTAGATCTAATTCTTGCAACCTGGAGATTTCGTCATGATTTTGTACATTCAACAATCCGGAAGAAGTTTTGTGAGCCGTCAATCTCAGACCGTAATTCAATTGATTGACAATTTCAAAAATTTTCCCTTCTCGCTCTGCTTCAGGCGTATTTGCCCACAGTTGTTGCCCAATTTTGAAGTGGGTAGACTGTTTTTGATCTTCTGGAATCAGACTGTAGGCAGCTTGTTGGACGCGATCGTGCAAGAATTTATAAGAAACAACAATCTCACCGCCGCGATCGATGTTGTCTGAGTTATTTAATTGGAAGAACTTGTAGGTTTCACTAATGGGGAGAATCAGCCCTTCTTGTAACGCCGTCCATAGGTTGGTCGCCATATCAACAAGTGATGTTTCAGAGACCCTTGCCAAGGTATTCAAATCAAATTGGTTGCCAATACAAGCTGCCAGTTTCAAAACCTCCTGTGTCTCCACCGGAAGTTTCTGCAACTGCAATCCCATGAACTCTACCACTCCATCGGTCAATGCCAATTGCCGCACCGAAGCCAAATCACATTGCCAGTAACCCAGTTCTGGCTGGAACTGAATCCAACCTTCCTCGTGCAGTGCTTTGAGAAACTGCGTTGTAAAAAAGGGATTCCCTTGGGTTTTCTGGTATACCAATTGCGTCACGGGTTGAGCCAGTTCCTTGGGACAACTCAAGGTGTCTGCCACCAACTGATTCACCGTTATTTCTACCAAGGGTTCCAGGGTAATCGTATTAACGGTAGCTTGGGCTTGCTGAATCTGCTCCAGCGTCAGTATCAAGGGATGAGTCGGAAAAACTTCATTATCTCGATAAGCACCCAGAATGAATAAATATCCAGAATTGGCTTCACAGATCAATAATTGCAGCAAGTTCAGAGAAGCCGAATCTGCCCATTGCAAGTCATCTAGAAACATCACCAGCGGATGCTCAGGGGTGGTGAAAACCTGGATAAATTTTTGAAAGAGCAAATTGAAACGATTTTGGACAGCACTACCAGATAGTTCTGGGAGTGGCGGTTGTTGACCGATAATTCGCTCTAGTTCAGGAATCACATCAACGATCGCTTGTCCGTTTTCACCCACGGCCGCCAAAATTTTCGCTTTCCACGCTGCCAATTGGACATTACTCTCACTCAGCAATTGTCCCATCAAATCACGAAAGGCTTGCATCAAGGCACTGAAGGGAATATTCCGCTGGAACTGATCGTACTTGCCTTTGATGAAGTAACCACGTTGTCTGACAATTGGTTTATGGACTTCATTGATCGCCGCAGTTTTACCAATCCCGGAAAATCCTGCTACTAGCATCATTTCTGAACTGCCATTAGCGACGCGCTCAAAAGCTTTGAGCAAGGTGGCAACTTCTGTTTCTCGCCCATAGAGTTTTTCGGGGATAATGAAGCGATGTCTACGACGGGCTACGCCTACGCACACATCCCGTTGTCCCAGGACAAAGGTTTCTATTCTACCCGTTGCTTTCCATTGATTGAGACAGCATTCTAAGTCATGCTTCAAACCCAAGGCGCTCTGATACCGATCTTCGGCATTTTTCGCCATCAACTTCAATACTATCTCTGAAGCGATCGCAGGAATTTCTGGATTAATGCTGTGTGGGGCGAGTGGGAGCTTGGCTAAATGACAGTGTACTAACTCCATCGGGTCATGAGACTCAAACGGTAATTGTCCGGTCAAAAGTTCGTACAATGTCACCCCGAAAGCATAGAAATCACTGCGGTAATCAATACCACGATTCATTCGTCCAGTTTGCTCTGGGGAAAGATAGGCAAGGGTTCCTTCCAAAACATTGGGATTTTTAATTTCCTGGGTTTCGCGGGGGAGGAGGGAGGCAATGCTGAAGTCAATCAGCTTGACTTGTTGCGATTCTGGATGAATCAGAATGTTGGCGGGTTTAATATCTTTGTGGATGACTTGATGCTGGCAGATATCATGGAGAATATCGGCAATTTGTCGAGCAATTTCTAAGATTTCCTGTAACGACAGGGAATAATTTTGAGTATAATCTCTCAGGGAAATACCGCCAAAGTCTTCCATTACTAAGGCATAGCTGTTACCGTAGGCTTCTAGGCTGTAGGGGTGGGCGATGCCAGGAATGTTGAGATTTTTGGTAATTGTATACTGGTTACGAAACTGTAATAATTCGCTAAAGGTGGGGTAGTCTTGCCGTAATAGTTTAATCACCACTGGACGCTGACTTGACTCCTGTACTGCTCGATAAACTATTGTCTGAGAACCTGCATAGAGTTGCTCAACAATGGCATAACCAGGGATATACGGCAATAGATTCGAATCGGGGATTGCTGCCAGTGTCGTCATAGCGTCAAGTTAAATCTTTAGAAGAAGTTCATAATTTTAATATTTCCCAAGAATTTTGTAGAATAAACATCCTGTACCTTGTATACATAATTAATTAGCCAGAAATAGGCAAAAATGCTACGAAATAACTGAATTCAAAGTCGTAAAAACAACACAAAAAGGGGAGCCGGCAATACTGCTCGGTTAAGGGAAAATAGGTGGTGGAATCAAGAATAATTTGTTCGCGTGTATTATGACTTTGTTGGCGAATTCTTTGAAGTCAAATTTAGATGGCTAGTGCTGCCAAGCGAGAAATAAGTAGGTCGGCGTAAATAATTATTGTTGGGGTAACGCAGGGGGAGAAAGAGTTTGAGCCTTATTTAACGTGAGTTCGACAGATGCCAAAGAACCCCGCTTTCATTCCTCTCCCTGTTTCGGGGAGAGACTTAGAAACCCTAATTTTTCGTGCCCAATTCAGGATCTTATTGCCCCTCTCCGTCTCGGAGAGGGGTTGGGGAGAGGTTCATCGAACTCACGTTTATTTACTTTTCTTTACACAGTTTGGTTTTATTGCACCGACTTACTTACTCTTGCCAAAGTTATTAGCTTGCGTCCACCACTCACTGCCAAACCCTAACCAAATTCATGGCAGCAGCCGTGATTATATCAGCCTAGTTTTTTCATTTCCTTGTAATCAATCCCCTACATTGTTCCACCAAGCGAATAAATTCATCTCGATAGCCCTCCCGATCTTCCCCCTTCGCTTGAGTCGCCAACTTGATCGCCAAATCATAATTAGCATTCCCCTTATACTCAGAGTCACGCAGCACCATTCCAAAAGTAGCTACCGCAGCAGCAAATCTCAGGTTTGTGGAGAGTATCTGGTCGGTTCTCAAATCCTCATCTTGGATGGTTTGGGTAATTAGTTGACTGGTGTTGTTCTGGGGCAATTTATAGCGCAGTTTTAAGAGCATCAACTCATTGCCGGCAGCATCTGGGGGAGTTACACTAGAATGCTGATACCGCAAGGGGTCTACCGAAGGTAGTTTCACATCACTTTTCGTGCCAGTGGGAATTATTTCATAAAGCGCTGTCACAGAATGACCAGCCCCAATATCGCCTGCATCTTTCTTGTCGTCATTGAAATCCTGGTTTTGCAACAGACGGTTTTCGTAGCCAATTAAGCGATATGCCTGAACTTTCGCCGGATTAAATTCCACCTGAATTTTCACATCCTTGGCGATGGTAAACAGAGTTCCCCTGAGATCGTTAACTAAAACCTTTTTGGCTTCCAATAGGGTATCGATGTAAGCGTAGTTGCCGTTACCCTTATCAGCCAGTTGCTCCATTTTTGAGTCCTTATAGTTGCCGGTGCCAAATCCCAACACCGTCAGGAAAATTCCCTGATCTCGCTTCTGTTCAATTAATCGCGTCAGGTCGGCATCACTGGAAATCCCTATATTAAAATCTCCGTCAGTAGCTAAAATTACTCTATTATTACCAGACTTGAGGAAGTTTTGTTTGGCTATCTTGTAGGCCAGTTCAATGCCCTGACCGCCAGCAGTAGAGCCTCCAGCCTCCAAGCGGTCAATGGCCGCCAGAATTGTTGATTTTTGACTACCAGGAGTAGCAGGTAATACCAATCCAGCATTTCCAGCGTAAACTACCAAACTTACCCGGTCTTCAGAACGCAGTTTATTCACCAGCAATTTCAGGGACTGTTGTACCAAGGGTAATTTGTTGGGGTCATTCATAGAACCGGAGACATCAATCAGAAATACTAGGTTGCTAGGTGGTAAGGTTTCGCTCTCTAAGCGTTTACCTTGCAAACCCACATGTACCAGCTTGTGTTGAGGATTCCAGGGAGCAGCAGCAACTTCAGTGGTGACGGAAAAGGGGCGTTGGCTTTGCCCGCCGTAGGCATCGCCTTTTGGTTGGGGATAATTGTAGGTAAAATAGTTGATCAGTTCTTCAATTCGGACTGCATCCTTGGGTGGTAATTCCCCTTGAGTAATAAACCGTCGCACGTTGCTATAGGATGCTGTATCTACATCAATGGAAAAGGTGGAAAGTGGGTCATTACTGACGCGATGAAAGGGATTATCATCAATCCGGTTGTAGTTCTCTGTATTGAATCTGCTATCTGTTTGTGGCTCCGGGGCAACCCTTCCAATACTGCCACGAACTTGGAATTTAGGACTATTCCCACGGTTAACAACTTGATCCTGCACAGATGAGCCAGAGCCAATACTAGGGAGTGGAGGCATCAGTGTGGGTAAGGGTTTAGTCTTTCGGGTAGACTCGGCTTGAGTACGTTGTCTGGGAGTCTGAGCCGGAGTGATGGGACTAGGAGTTTCCAATTCATCTATCGGACTTCTTAGGTTTGCTAACTCCGGCGCGAATTCGGACTGTAACCGTTGCAGGGTTTTCATATCCGCTTGGGTAACTATCTTGGGGTCAGTTGTTACTAGCTCATTACTTCGATTCAGACAAGCATTCAACACTGTAGCAAACTCAGTCCGGGTTACAGGAAGAGCGCCAAAGTTTTGAACGGAGACGACACAACTATATTTTTGTACCAACGCCTGGAGTGCTTGGTAGTCAGGGTGGTTGGGTAGAATTAAGGTTGTTGGGATATTAGGAGTCTGATTGGCTGGAACGGCAACCGTAGCAGACTGACGTAAAATCGCAATTCCTACTGACGGTATAAATAATAATAGTGTTACAATACTGGCTCGCTGCCACATTTTGGACGGAATCGGGTAAGACATGGCTAAATCCTCACACTAAATTTGGTATCGGTTCAAAACCTCGTGGGATATGTAGAAGCCCTGTCTCTTGAGACTGGCTTACTAACATTTCAAGCTTCCATTTACCTAGAATAGTCCTAAGCAGCTTGGGATCTTATAACTGTTTCAGTTTTGGTAACTGTAGCGGATACAACACTAACCATTCCTATCTAACGCTCTTCTATGACTCTGGAGAGAGAATAATCCCAGCGATTAGAAATCGCGGCTACACAAACTCTCGTCCGCCTGTGCGGACTAACGCAAAAATAGGGTTTCAAATTTAATCTCACGAGAGTAATAAAAGAGCGCTAATATCAAATCCGCTTAAATGCAGGCAGTAAAACCACCGTCTGTTTGCGTCCTTTGCGGTAGCCTGCGGCAAGCCGCTTTGCATCTACGTTAAAAAAATTGACTTTAACAAAGAGTTTTAGCCTTAACACCAAGCGTATTGAATTATGACCAAGCAACTCTTAGGTAGTTGCCTATCTGCTATTATCAATTCTGTTCAAGTCAGACAGAAATTATTCTAGGAGATAAACAATGGGCAAGAAATATGATGTTTATGGTGTAGGTAATGCCTTAGTAGATATAGAATACGAAGTATCTCTAGAGTTACTACAAGAACTAAAGATTGATAAAGGTGTAATGACACTCCTAGATGAAGACAGTCAAAATCATATTTTGGAAAATCTCAAAAATCTTCATTGCCATAAAAGTTGTGGAGGTTCAGCAGCAAACACAATAGTGGCAATTAGTCAACTAGGAGGAAAAGTTTTTTATTCCTGTAAAGTGGCTAATGATGAATTTGGAGACTTTTACATAGAAGATTTACTCAAATGTCAGGTAGATACCAACTTAAAAAATGGCGATCGCCAATCAGGAATTACAGGTAAATGTTTGGTGTTAGTAACTCCCGATGCAGATCGCACCATGAATACATTTTTGGGAATTACTGGAGAATTTTCTACACAAGAATTAGTATCAGATGCGATCGCTGATTCAGAATATGTATATATCGAAGGATATTTAGTGACTTCTCCCACAGGAAAAGAAGCAGCTATAAAGGCTAGAGAAATAGCTGAAAAAGCGGGAGTAAAAACCACCATGTCCCTATCTGATTACAACATGGTAAAATTTTTTAAAGATGGTTTATTAGACATCATTGGACCTGGTTTAGACTTGATTTTTGCTAATGAAAGTGAAGCATTAGGACTAGCAGATACACAAGATTTTCAAGTAGCTGTAGACAAACTAAAAATCCTGAGTAAGAAATTTGCTATTACTCGCGGTGCCAAGGGTTCAGTAGTATTTGACGGTCAGAAATTAATCGAAATCGCTGCACCTCAAGTAAAAGCTGTAGATACAGTGGGAGCAGGAGATATGTATGCAGGAGCTTTCCTCTATGGAATTACCCAAGGTATGAGCTATGAAGAAGCCGGAAAATTAGCATCGGCCGCAGCTTCTAAGATTGTTACATCCTATGGGCCAAGATTAAAAACTGAGGAATTAAAGGCATTAGTTACTGCTTAGAGGTGTTTGAAAATTTTACCTTCACTTATAACAAACCTCTAGGACGAGTTATAGGTGAGGAAGTATTGACATAGCGATCGCTTTGCTACTCATTTGACTCAAACAGCATCCCATCTACACACGCAATACCCCATAAAAATAAATCCCCAGCCTTTGTGGAAGACCCGTGTTCGTAGTCGGTTATTCGTTTGTAATTTGGCTGGGGATTTATTTATTCGTAAGTGCCAAAGCAGGATCGTCCTCCCAGCACTCCAGTAAAAACTCAAACCCTGGATTCTCTCTAAATAACTCTGTCATTTTCAGTTTCTGACCTCTGTTCGCTTTGTCTGCTCCAAACTCTTAAACCCCAAGTGACTCGAAACCCTGTGCGTGTAATAGAGTAATTCCTTGACTTGCCTCATAGCCAACAATTGGTAAACTCCCAAATAAGTTCATAACTATAGGACTCATATTTGATTTTTGAACAAAACTCAGTACACCTTTATTCCTCCTTCCCAGTCCCCAGTCCCCAATCCCCAGTCCCTTACCTCTACGAGTCATTCAGAAATCAAATCGGATTGCTATATAGGACTCCGATTTGATTTCTGAAAACATACTGAGACTGAAAAGCCCGTTTTATCTAGGGTTTGATCTGAAATCTTGTTCAGAAATCAGATATGAGTCCTATACTTTATGAGGTGTTATGATGTAGGCGAGATTATGAGGCTGCTGTAGCTAAAACTTCTGATATTGCTTGAAATAATCTCTCTGTTTCTACAGGCTTAACTAAGTGTATTTGAAATCCGGCAGCTAATGCTTGTTTTTGGTTAATTTCTCCAGCATAAGCTGTGAGTGCGATCGCTGGGATTTTCCCTCCTTTTTCTAACGGCATAGCTCGAATTAATCGCATCAGCATATAACCATCTATTCCGGGCATACCAATATCACTCAATAGTAAATCTACTTGAGTTTTGGCTAAGATTTCTAAAGCCTCACCTGCTGATGCAACTGCTGTCACTTTTGCTCTTGATTGTGCCAATATGTAGGTGAGAAATTCACCTGTATCTACATCATCATCTACCACTAATATATGCAACCCTGGCAAACTTAAAGCATTATTGGATTGTCGGATTTTTGGTGTTATTTGACCCCTATCAGGCATGAATGGTAATCTGACTGTAAATGTTGCCCCCATGCCTTCTCCTGCACTGTCTACTTTCACAGTACCACCATGTAATTCTGTCAGATGCTTAACAATAGCTAGCCCTAAACCTAGCCCTCCAAATTGTCTTGTGGTTGTGCCATCTGCTTGACGGAAATAATCAAATACATAGGGGAGAAATTCTGGGCTAATACCTTTACCATTATCTTGAACTTGAACTTGGGCATAGCTATTAACTTGTTCTAATATGATTTTTATCTTTCCGGCTGAAGGAGTGAATTTAACGGCATTAGAAAGCAGGTTCCAGATAATTTGCTGTAAACGACCTGCATCACCTGCAACCATGCCGATGTTATGGTTTAGTACAGTTTCCAGACTAATGTTTTTAGCTTCAATTGCTAGTCTTACAGTTTCCTTGGCTTCTTCAATAGTGTTAGCTAAATTCACAGGCTGGATATTTAAAGTCATTTTCCCCTGTTGGATGCGGGAGACATCTAATAAGTCCTCAATTAGTTGAATTTGTAATTTAGCATTGCGCTCAATAGTTTCTATCCCCCGTATTTTTGTAGCTTCTTCCAAATTATTCTTTTTCAGCAGGGTTGCCCAACCCAAAATCGGGTTCAGAGGAGTACGCAATTCATGGGAAAGAACTGCTAAAAATTCATCTTTTAAACGATTGGCTTTTTCTGCTTCACTTCTAGCAATCTGCTCACGCATGAGCAGATATTCACGTTCTTGTTCTACCTGTTTGCGTTCAGTGATATCTCTAAAAAATATCCCCAGTCCATCTTCAGCAGGGTAAGCGTGAATTTCCAACCACATATCCCACGGTGCGTATAATACCTGAAAATGAACCGGGATATTTTCACAGAGCGATCGCTGATATTCTCGCTCAAACTCTGTACCTCTAGCCCCAGTCCACTGTTCCCAGTAGTTTTTACCAATCAAGTCTGCTGATGCTAAATTATGAATTTTTGCTGCTTGGCGATTAGCGTAGGTAATCTCCCAATCCTGATTCACGGCAATAAAAGCATCAGTCATGCTTGACAAAATATTACTCAAACTGTTGCGGAGGGCTTGTTCGCGCTTGAGTAATTCATCTTTTTCTTGGTGGGATTTTTCTAAGGAAGTATTGGTTTGCGCCAGTGATTCATTGAGTTGGATGAGTTGTTCTGATAATTCAGCACGGGCTTGATATTCCCCCAGTCTGACTCTTTCTACAGCCAACTCTACTTGAATTTTTGACCTTTCTGTAATGGCAATGCCCACTAATAAACTAACAATACACTGTACCAATAAACTCAACTTGTGAACGTGCAGCACTTGTGCCTCTACGGGAAACGTGGGCAAGGACATAGCGTTGGGGTACGCAACTAGATAAGAGAACAATGTCACCAGTACACAAAAACTGGCGGTTAACATCCCACAGGTGACACCAAAGCGAGTTGCAGCCCAAATTACAGGCACAAAACTCAAAAAAGATAATTGCTGAAATCTAAAGCCATTCTGATCAGTTTCGGCAACAGTGAGGGTTGCTATTGCTACAGAAATCAGTATTATAGTGCTGAATTCTAGTATAAAGCGACGGGAAGGTGGAAAATTAGGCGAAACAAATGAAGAGTTTAATGGTTCAGCACTTAATAACCAGCCCTGAGATTGGAGATAAGGGGTGATGACTAACAAGGCAGTAGGTGCAATGGCCATGACTCCCATTGCATTGCCTAACCACCAATGGGGAATATTAGTACCTAAGCTGCTAATGGGCATTTTACCTATTGCGGCAAAAGTTAAGTTACCAATGATCGCCAAAGTAGCACTGGCAATCAGAGGTACACTGACAATAAAAAGGGCAGCATCTTTGAGGGTATTTAGTGTTCGAGAACCTCTCCAAAAACGACGGTAAAGCAACCAAGCAACTAGAGGTTCTATGATATCCGCCAAAGCACTTAATCGCTCCCAACCATGAAACCCCCAAGCGGGGGACATCAAAAAAGATGCTAGTCCGGTGAGAATAATACCAAAAGGGCCAAACCAGAAAGTTAAGGAGATCGCTACCCCTGATGGGGGGAACCACAGCGAGACTCCAGGCTGAATGCGGTAAATCAATGCCATCCCATGAGCGACGATCAGGGCAAGTAAGCCCAAAAGTGAAATCATCAGCCATCGACGCATCGTGGCAATTTTCCTGGAGTCTATCATGCGTTGCTCCCATCAAGGTGTGCTGTGTGCTTGATCTGACGCAGTTACAAATTTGCCAATGGTCTCAATCTGTAATTGGCTGGGAAGTAATTTTTCCCTCTTCTAGAGTTGCATATATGCATATATAATTTCTTCGACTATACGCCTTATGTGAGTTAGGGTAGCGAAAAAGAAGGGGAAACCACAAGATAAAGGTAACGACACCAAAGCTTGAGGTCTCTCAATGAATATGGTAGACGGTTCAACCCTGTTGACAACAATTTTTGTGCTAGTAAGCTGTCGCGCCTACAAGTTGCATTATCATCTTTTAGGTAAAACCTGCAAACCTCTCCTCTGCTCCTCTGCCCCTCTGCCCCTCTGCTGCCTCAAAGTGCAAATTAAAAGCACAACAGCTTAGATGACTGGTATCAGGAAAAAGGCTATCGTTTTTGCCGCTAAAATTACCAGTCATACTCTGCGTCTTTTTCTGCATCAGCGTTTTGGTATTGATGTCCTTACTTTTAAACAGCATCCTGTGGCTTAATTCACATAAGGTGTCTTTATGTATCCTCAACTAATTTTCTCATGATTTGAAGAATACTTCACACAGTCGATTGCTGTTACTAATCTCAGCCGTCCCTTCTGGGTACACCACTGCTTTATAGTACAGAAATACTATAAAATAGCGATCGCACTGTGCCAGCTGCCTAAGTCCTGAATCAGTGGCTAAGATGCTTGCTGGGCTAAGCTTTCAGCCTTGCTGTACAATAAATTTCCCGTTTTGGTACGGTGATGCCAAGTCCGCTTAATTACTCAACAGAATCTCAGATTGGAAATGACACCATTTAAACAGTTTTTTGCAGTTTATTAAATTGCTAATTTTTATCCAAGAGGATTAGCACAATTACATTTCTACCAGACCAGTCCTAGTTTTTACAACATAACTGAATTTTTTCGTCTTCTGAAAATAGTTGATTTTTAGTTAAGCGAAGATTAAGTCTATATTAATTTAGGTTACAAAAAATTCAAAGTTCTGATTCGGCAAGGGAAAGATGCTAATTAGATATGGAAATTGCCAGAAAAAGAAAATTTTATAAAATTTTCAATGCTGTAGTTTTTTAAAATATCTATCTATGGTATGTTGAATTTGAAAAGTAATTACCGCAATTGAGCAGTTATTTCGACAAACTAGCCAATCTTAGCCGATAGTGGGATTTTGAACATTATTGGAAGTTAAAGGTGTAGCTAGATTTCCATAGGTAACTGCAACGCAATGATAATTGCTTGATTGTGCATTGGTGAGAATTTTATTGTTACTGATGCAATTTTTTAATGAACATAGCTTTTAGTTAAGCGATAATACGGCTGATTTCAGTGTTGATATTCCCTATTACCTATCCTCTCTCTGCCTTTTCCTAATTCTGTTTTAACAGAAGAAGGAAGTGGCAAAATTATTCTGTGCAAAAGTTTTAAACTTCTCTGCTCTGAAGATCCAAAAATCTAAGCAGAGGGAGATTTTGACTGCAATTTTTTCAGCACAGAGGTTTGAAGAACAAAGAGTTTGAGCGTCAGCTTCCAGGACTGAGGCTCTTCAAACTAGTGGTTAGGAGTTACATTCAATCACAATTTCCTCTAAGAGCAAGATGTGTCTCAAATTGAAATTAATTTCAATTTGAGCTAGTTACGTGTGACTGATATTCATGATGCTAATGCTGCAATATTTTGCACTTTAAATAACTGAAACTAATATGACTATTCCAGACGAAAGTAACTCCATCCCTTCAGTAAACGGAAATCTAGGAAATGTAGCTGATGGTCTGAATCCTCAGGCTGATTTTCAAGGATTAAACCAAATTGTTGCTCCTATTAATTCTCAAGAACACCAACTTTTACCTTTACTTCCTCCTTTTACAGATATTCCCATTGTCAAACTAGATCCAGATGCGGGAAAAGGATTATTTCCAGTATCTTTCAGTGATGGAAACTTAGATAAAAACTCAAATATTGAAGTTACAAATACAAATATTGATTCACTAACGGGTCAAATTGCTGGTAGTTCGGTAATTGGAACCAATCTTCAAGAATTAGTTTTTATAGATTCTTCCAGTGTTGAGGATTATCAAACTTTAATCGCCGGGGTAGACCCGAATGCAGAAGTTATCTTCCTGGATGGAACACAGGATGGAGTGCATCAAATCAGCGAAGCCTTAGCACAACATCAAGGAATATCTGCCGTTCATATTGTTTCTCATGGTAGTTCTGGGACTTTACAACTTGGTTCTTCCTTTTTGAGCTTGGACACACTTGATGATTACACAAGTGATTTAACAGCATGGGCGAATGCGCTGACTCCAGATGCAGACTTGGTTCTCTATGGGTGTGATGTCGCAGCAGGTAATGAAGGCTCGGCTTTTATAGAGCAATTGAGTAATTTGACAACAGCTGATGTTGCAGCCTCCACAGACTTAACAGGAAATGCTGCTCTGGGTGGTGACTGGGATTTGGAAGCGACAACTGGGAATATTGAAGCCTCAGGAGTCTTTTCAAATCAGGCGATCGCATCTTATAAAACAATCCTAGCGTCGCTCTCAGGCAATGTTAGTGGAGTTAACACCTTTTTTGAAGATGTCACCATCACAGGTAATGTCACCCTGACTAATGATGTAGTGCTAGATCTCGGATCGGAATTAAATACTAAGCTGACGCTGGATGAGAACTTCAAGATTTCAGGAGATAGTACGGGTTCCCGCGACAATTTGACTATCACAGCTAATGAAGTCAGTATCAAAGGTTTTATTGGTGGTGGCGGTTTCCAAAATCTGACGATCAATGCAAGCAAGATCAGTATTTTGGATAACGCCTTTATCACAACACGGGTAATTGCTGACGAGTCCAACCGCAACAATTTTGAAACTGCTGAATCAACAGACAATTCCGGTGCGATTACACTGAATGCGCCGGTGATTGAAATTAAGAAAGAATCCGCAACAGCAAATATTCAACCGAAACTGCTGGCTCATGTCTTAGACACTGACACCGAAACAGCCGGTGTTGTCAAACTAAACGCCGAAAACACATCACTGCGATTGACTGTCCTTGCTTGGGGCGGCTCGGATCGAAAGTCCAGTATTAATGTAGACAATGCTACTCTTAAAGGCTCTGAAGTTTCACTACTAGCAACATCTAAAGACGATAATCCCTTTGCCCAGGCTCCTGCTTGGGTGCAGAAAGCGATTATTGCACCCTTCGTAGAAGCACCGTTGTATCAGTTGCAAAATTTACTGCTTCCGGTTTCGATCCAGGTGGCGAATTCTACTGCTGGGGTGACGGTTAATAATAGTGCGATCGCCGGAAGTAGCAAAGTTACCATTGGTTCAACTGCGATCGCAGATGGTAGCGTCCAGGCGATTACCACAATCAATACTATCAATCCTCTCAGCCGCGTTGCCATTGCTTATGGTCGGGCAGTGGGCGATGCTCAAACTATGATTAAGGGCAACACCACCATTACATCCGGTGGTGATGTCAGCATTACCTCCAAAGGCCAAACCAATGCTAAAGTTAGCGCCACGGTTTTCGGCAACGTCAATGAGTTCTTTGATACCCCGGCAAATTTAAATGAAGGAGGAGGTTCGCTGGCGTTTGCCAATACAGTCACAACCTCAAAAGCAACTTTAGATAGTGGTTCTTCGATTACAGCAGGCGGCAACGTGACTGTTGACGCCAATGGCAAAGTTGCTAGTGAAGCCAAGGCCATTACTGCCATTTTCATCAATGGCACCGCCAGTCTCGGATTTGGTGTCAACTGGGATAATACAACTATTGAAAGTACCGTTAATGGTAATATCACCGCTGCTGGTTCCACAGTCGGTAAGACAATCGATCTGTCCCAAGTAGATGCTTCCAAAGACACAATCAAGAGTACAAAGCATGGATTAACGACTGGCGATCAAATCGTCTACAGCAGCGGTGGGGGCACCAAAATTGCTGGTCTGAATGATGGAGATACCTACACCGTCTTGGTTGTTGATGAAGATACTTTCAAATTGACCAAAGGGTTAGCTCTTGATATCGACAACACAGGACTGAATAGTGGTGTCTTGCATAGTTTTAGCCCCCAAGATGGCATAGAATTTGACCCCTCCACAGCCATTAATACCGACAATGAAACTATCACCTTCACTAACGATCATGGCTTGACCACTGGCCAACAGGTAACTTATTTTACCGATGGAGATAGTGATGAAGCTGGTTACTTAACAAACCAAGGTGAGTATTACGCGATCGTTGTTGACGATAAAACCATCAAGCTAGCATCAACCCTTGACAGGGCAGCCGAGGGATTAGCAGACATTACATTTGAGCCAGGAGCGCTAGGAACTCAAGCCCGGAAATTTGACCCGGCTGCGGCAATTGATACTGGTGCTGACAAGTTCACTCTGAATAATCACGGACTGAGGACGGGTCAAGAGGTTATTTACTTCAAAGATCCCACAGGCACAAAGATTAATTCCCTGACCGATCGCGGTCGTTATTACGCCATTTATGTAGATGCCAACACCTTCAAGCTAGCTTCTACAGAACAAAAGGCAATTCAAGGCGATGCAGACATTGTATTTGAGAGCGGTGCTTTGGGTACGGGTAGCAATCACTCGCTCAACCCAGTTTCCGATGCTGTGAAGTTTAATCCAACTACAGCCATCGACCCTGCTACAGACAAGGTTACCGTTGTCAATCACGGCTTTAAGACTGGTCAGGAGATAACCTACACCAGCGACCCCGCAGGAACTGCGATCGCTTCCCTCACCAGCGGTACTAAGTACTACGTCATTGTGGTAGATAGCAACACATTCCAGTTAGCCACTACTGCCGAGAAAGCAAACCAAAATCAGCCAGACATCGACTTCGTGAGTGGGGCTTTAGGAACAGGTGCTAATCATCTGTTTACCCCAACCTCAGCACATTTGTTCAACTTCCTGAAGTTAGATCGAGAACAAAAAACCTTTAATGCTTCCGCAACAAGCGTTGTCAACCTTGCCAATAGTGAAATTACCATTGCCAACCACGGTTTTGCTACAGGTGAGGTAGTCAATTATCTGGCGGGTTCGGGAGGTACGGCGATCGGTGGTTTGACCAGCGGCCGGGGCTACTTTGCAATTGTGTTGGATGACAACAGAATTCAGTTAGCCAATACCTTTGGTGATGCTCAGAAGGGCAATAAGGTGACATTTAGTAGTTTGGGAACTGGTACTGCCCACTCCTTTACTTACGCCGAAAGTCCGATTCAATTTGACCCCACAGATAACGCAATTGTTAATAGCGATAAGAACACCTTTAAGATTGCCAATCACGGTTTCCAAACCGGAGATTCAATCTTCTATCAAGTTGACCCCACATTCTCCACAATAGAAAATCTGCCCGTTAGCCTATCCTTTGAACCGGGAGCCAACAAGGATGTCGATTTTGCTAACGATACCATTACCGTCGCTAACCACGGTTTGGTCACAGGAGATAAAGTAACCTACCAAATTGGCTTTTTGGGCGAGAAAGCGAAAGCCATTGATGGATTGCAAGTAAATCAAGACTACTGGGTAATCAAAGTTGATGCCAACACAGTTAAGTTAGCGACATCCCAGGCAAATGCCTTAAGTAATACCGCTATCAACATAGAGACACCCACTCTGCAAACAGGAGAAGAACTAGGCACGATACACAACCTGGCTGTATTGCGCCCAGTTAAGGCTTATGACACAGCTATTGATGGTTTAGAAGACAGCACTTATTACCATGTGGTTGTCATCGACAAAGATACAATTCAGCTGACAGAATCTTTACCAGAAGCCATTAATGCCACGCCGATTGAGATTGACGCAAGTTCGGCAACAGGTACAGCACATACCTACAAGCGTCCCAATGAAACTCAGGGGATCTCGGTAATCGCCAATTTAGAAGAAGCCAGCGACAAAGCCTTTTCTAAAGGAGCGCTTGGTTCCAATCCCAAGATTCGGGATTTCCTGGCAAATCCAGTGGCATTAGGCTCAATTGCCCCCGAAATATTTCAGCCAGCTGCAACCAAGGATTTGCTCAAAGGTAAAAATTTCAATGACCAACAAGGTACAGAAATTAAGAGCCGCTTTCAAGGACTGGATGCACAGGGAACAAACACTCTATCTGTGGGTGTGGGATTGGGTTTAAATATCTTTAAACATGAAGTCACAGCCAAGGTGGGTAGCACGGCGGTGCTGAGCTCTGGAACCAATGTAACTGTTGCTGCCTCGGCAAAACAAAAGTTTCAGACCTTTGCTGATTCCTCAACTGGGAAAGACGAGGCGGGGTTGGCGATCGGAGTTTCCGTGGGACTGGGATTCTATACTAATACAGTCCGGGCGATCGTTGATGATGGAGCGACCATCGATGCGGCGGGCAAACTGGAAGTGACATCTAAAGTCATTTATCCATTTTTGTTCGATTACCAAAAAGATTTTAATTTCAAAGACGATCCGATAAATGCAACTGGTAATTTGGGTGTGCTGCTTGTGGATGTTCTCTTCAGTGGTAACTTAGGCATTCCCAATCGCATGTTCAATACCTTTATAACCACCAAGAACAAAGGTAAGAAATCAACAGAAGCGGACTTCATTAAAGAAACAGACCCTGTAAAGAAAGCAAAAATCGTTCCAGGGCAAATCTTAGGCGGTGATTTTGGACTTGCCTTCTCAGGTTCATTCTCTTTGTACAACAACACCTCGGAAGCCATCATTGGCAAGGGTGCGAAGATTAACCAGACTGTCGCAAAACGAACTCAATTCCAGTCTGTGCTTGTGGATGCCAAAACCGATATGACACTGGTGAATGGAGCAGGCATCCTCAATTTAGATTTAGCTGTTGACCCACTTGACAAGAGTCGGATCTTTTCTAAGAAGAAGGGAGATCCAACAGAGGCATTTAATATTTTTGGCAACCGCTCTAAAAATGGCTTGGGTGTCTCCTTGCTGGTGGAAATTATGAATAACACCACAACCGCTAGAATTGAAGATGGGGCATTCATCCACACAGGGGCGTTAGGCGATACGGGCATTGTTGAGGACAATAAGAAGAAAGCCCTGTTGGTGAGAGCCAAAGAAGATATTTTCTCCTTTGACCTAGTTCAATCTGGTGGTGATGCTGAAGGATTTGGGTTTAGTGGTAGTGCTGTGGGATTGGGACAAACCAGTAAGACCATTGCCCAAATTGAAAGCGGCGCTACCATTACAGGTGGGGCGATTGGGATTAAAGCTGAAAGTAATAATACCCGAATTAATGTTGTTGGCTCGGTGCAAGCAACCGAAAGTATCGGAGTCGGTTTAACTGTTGGTGTTAACTCCATTGGTCGCACCACCAAAGCAATTCTTGGTAAAGACCAGGATGATGCTACTCAAGTACTAAACAATGGCTCGATTAATGTCACTGGCGACATTGATATCAAAGCCAAGAATACAGGCAATCTCTGGGTATTCTCTGTGGCTGGTTCCAGCAGTGCCGATAATCCTGTAGAAGACAATGCTGAAGATTACGGCGTTAATGTTTCTGGAAACGTGGCTGTGAATGTCGTAGATGACACCGCTCAGGCTTACATCAATGACACTGGCACAATCCAAGCATCAGATAATATTTCGCTGAATGCGATTAATGACACTTATATCGGTGCTTTCTCTGGTGGTTATGCGATCGGCACTGGTAGCCAAAAGTCACCAAATCTCGGTTTGTTTGGCTCATTTAGCTATAACCAAGTTAAACAAAATACCCTAGCTTTTATTTCCGGTGCGACTACACAAGCAGACGATATTACACTCAAAACCGATGAAGATTCCCGGATTATCGCTGGTTCAGTCGGTTTAGCTGGTTCTAAAACCACAAACCCAGATGGCAGCTTCTCAGCAAATGTTGCAGGTTCCGTGTCGCTAAACTTCATTGAAAACACCACTGAAGCTTATTTGAAGAATGCCACAGTGAATGCCAGAGGTGACTTGAAACTGATAGCAGATGATACCTCTGAGATTTACGCCATTGGTGGAGCTTTTGGGTTTGGTATTGCCACCTTAGGCGGAGGAAACACAACTGCTGTCACATTTGGCTTCTCGGCGGCGAGAAACGACATTACAAATACAGTCCGGTCTTACATTGACAATTCAAAAGTTAATCAAAGCGTCTCTGCTTCTGGTGGCGTTGAACTGAGCGCAATCGCCCAATCAAAGATTTTTGCCCTGACTATTGGCGGTAGCTTAGCTGGTACTGCTGGCGCAACCAGTAGCATCAGTGTGGCAGGAGCCGGAGCCGGTTCGGGGAATACAGTGCTTAATACTGTTGCTGCCTTCATCGAAAACGGCAGTGTTGTTGCTAACAAGAACAGTACCAAATCCCTGAAACTGTTTGCTCAAGACAATTCTGAGATTGAAGCCGATGCAGGTGGTTTTGGATTCGCCTTCGCCTTTGGCGGTCAAACTGGCGGGGCTGGTTCTGTGGGAGTGTCGGCATCCATCAACAAGATTGGCAAGCGCGATCGAGCCAATACAGTCAAAGCATACATTGATAACTCTACAGTTTCCTCCTTGAGCGGTGTTGAGGTAACAGCGACATCAACAGCAAATATCAGGGCGCTGTCGATGGGAGGCTCTGTATCGGGCGCTGGTAGTGCTACAGGTTTAGCGGGTGCCTTTGCAGGTGCGGGTGCTGGCTCTGGTAATATTATTGTCTCCGAAATTGAGGCGGCAATCAAAAATGGTGCAACTGTTAATACCAGTGGAAATGTCAAACTTTCTGCAACTGACAAATCCACAATTAAGGCAGATGCCGGAGGCGTGGCCATTGGTGTGGCTCTAGGTTCAACCACTGGTGCTGCCCTGACCTTTGGAGCTGCGATCGCCGAAAATGACATCGATAATACAGTCAAGGCGACAATTAATCGCTCTAACGTCACAGCTTCGGGTAGTGTAGAAGTCACTGCCAAGTCTACTGCCAAGATTAATGCTTTAACCATCGCAGGCACTATCTCCGGCGCCAGCGGTCAAACAGCTTTAGCTGCGTCTGGTGCTGGGGCTGGCTCGGATAACACCATTAACAACACCATCGAAGCCTCCATCGCCAATGATGCCAGTGTCAACGCCGCAGGAGACATTAACATTACGGCAATTGATAACGCCGCCATCAAGGCAGATGCGGGTGGTGTGGCGATCGCCGCTGCCTTAGGTAAAGATACAAATGGTGCTGTATCGGTTGGAGCATCCTTCGCTGCCAATAAAATTGGACAATCCACAGATTACATTACCTTTGACGGTTCCAGTACTGTGGCGGTGGATGTGACCAATGACAAGATTAACTTTGCAAATCACAATTTGACTACCGGGCAACGGGTGAAGTACTCCCGTGGCGCTGGGACTGCCATAGGTGGATTGACCGAGGGGCAGGACTATTATGCGATCGTGGTAGATGATAACAACATCAAGCTAGCGACGAGCGAGGCAAATGCTACCAATGGCGTGGCTATCAACCTGACTGCTGTGGGAACTGGCAGCGGTCACACTTTAACCTTTACGGAAAATCCCCATCGAGTTAGTGCCATAATTGATGATGCTAAAGCGACCTCCACAGCTGGTGATGTCAACGTCACGGCGAGATCCTCGGCGGATGAGGCAATTACGTTTAATGCCTCCAGTGCAGATGTTGTGAATTTGGCAAATAACACGATTGCTATACAAGACCACGGGTTCACCACAGGGCAAAAAGTAAAATATGCCAATGGTGGCTCTGCAATTGGTGGATTAAGTGGACAACAAGATTATTACGTAATCGTAGTCAACACTAATACAATCAAGCTGGCGACAAGTGAAGCAAATGCGAAAAATGGAATAGCCATTGATTTGACTTCTCTTGGCTCAGGGTCACACTCTTTTAGCTTTACTCAAAACGCTAGCATTCAAGCGTTGACCATTGGCGGTGCTATTTCTGGGGCTGTTGGTCAGCAAGGGTTAGCCGCCTCTGGGGCTGGAGCCGGTTCAGATAACGCTGTGAATAAAACCATTGAAGCGGTGATTCGCAACGGGGCAGATGTCAAAGCCAATGGAGCTGTTAATTTAACTGCTACAGACACCACCAACATTACAGCAGATGCCGGTGGTGTAGCCGTAGCTGTGAGTATCGGCAAAGACTTTAGTACCGCCTTGAGCGTTGGAGCATCCCAGTCTACTAACAAGATTTCTAACACCGTTAAAGCATCCATTGACAATGCCAAAGTAGAATCCACTGCTGATGCAATTAATCTCACAGCCAACTCCACAGCGAAGATTGACGCCCTGACCATTGCTGGGGCGATTTCTGCTAGTGCAGGTCAATCACTGTTGAGTGCTTCTGGTGCTGGAACTTCGTCCACCAACACCATTGGCAACACAATTGAGGCGTCGATTAAGAATAATGCTGACGTAGACGCCAGTGGAGCAGTTTCATTAACAGCCACCGATAATTCCACCATTGTCGCCGATGCTGGTGGTGTGGCAGTGGCTCTGGGATTGAGTAGCCAACCCAACAACGTGGCTATTTCTGTGGGAGCTGCCTTAGCAACCAACACCACGAGCAACACTACCAAGGCGACAATTGATACTTCTCCAGTAGTGGCTAATAGCGTGGCGTTGAGTGCGAACTCCACAGCAAATATTGACGCCTTGACTCTGGGTGCGGCTTTATCAGGTGCAACTGGATCTGGTGGTGGAGTTACGGGTTCTGGTGCTGGTTCTAGTTCCAATAACACCATTAGTAACAACATCGAAGCATCGATTAACAATAGCAATAACGTCACAGCAAATACTGGCAGTGTGACGCTATCGGCAACTGACACTTCTACTGTTAATGCCGATGCAGGTGGAGTAGCAGTAGCCCTGGCTGGTGGGGCGAGTGGTGGTACTGCTGTTTCTGTGGGTGCAGCGATCGCCATTAATACCATCGACAACACCATCAAAGCAACCATTGACAAATCAACAGTTAATGCGTCTACTGGTGTCGGTTTGACAGCAACATCCACCGCAGATATCGATGCCTTGGCGGTCGCTGGCAGTTTATCAGCCGCAGGTGGTAGTGGCGGTGGTTTAGCTGGTTCTGGTGCTGGTTCCCAGACGACCAACACCATCAGCAACGCAATTGAAGCATCGATTCAGGATACAGCCAATGTGACTGTGACCAATCCTGGCAAGGTCAAGCTAACTGCAATAGATGACTCCACAATTGTCGCCGATGCTGGTGGTGTGGCGATCGCCGTTGGCGCCGGTTCTGGTGGTGGTATTTCCCTTGCCGTTGGTGCTTCCTTAGCTAATAACACCATCGATAATACTGTTGAGGCATACGTAGATAACTCCACTGTCACCACGCCTGGTAATGTGGAACTCAGTGCAACCTCCACCGCAGATATCGATGCCTTGGCTCTGGCTGGGGCTGGAGCTGTGGGTGTTGGTGGTTCTGCTGGCGTTGCCTTGGCGGGGGCTGGAGTTGGGTCTTACAACACAATTGATAATACGATCGCCGCATCAATTCGCAACAGCAGTAATGTCACCACCACTAATAACGGTACTGTTAAGTTAACCACAACTGATACCTCCATTATTAATGCCAACGCTGGCGGCGGTAGCGTCGCCATTTCCGGTGGTAGTGGCGCGGGATCGGTGGCTGTTGGCGCATCAATCGCTGAGAATACCATTAACAACGGCGTTAAAGCTTATATTGATAAATCAACAGTGACATCTGCGGGCAGTGTTGAACTAGCAGCCAAATCTACTCAATCTATCACCGCATTGTCTGTGGCTGTTTCCGTGGCTGGGGCAATTTCTCAAGTCAGTTTTGCGGCAGCAGGTTCAGGAGCTAGCGCCAAGAACAAGACAACTAACCAAATTTCTGCCTATATCACGGGTGGTAGTCAAATTAACGCCAATGGAGCCATTAACCTTTCAGCATTGGATTCTGCCACAATCAAGTCTGATGTTGGTTCTGGGGCGTTGTCCTTCGCCGTGGCAGGGGCTTCAGTCGGTGTTTCCTTAAGTGAAAATACCATTGGCAACAAGGTTAAAGCATACATTGATGGCGCAAATGTCACCTCGACAACGGGTGGTATTACAGCGATCGCTAACTCAACTGGAAATATCACAGCCTTTTCCATAGCGACCTCGGTCGCACTGGCCATCGGTGGTGCTGGTGCTGGCGCCAATTCCACATCGAAGGCGCAAGGCAGCACGGAGGCGTACATCGGTAAAGCCGCAGATGGTACTTCCACGGGTAACACCACCATCACCGCCGCCAATGGCACGATTCAGGTGCAAGCCAACTCGAAAGTAACAGCCAAAGCCGATACCCGTGTGGGTGTAGGTGGATTGGTTGCTGTGGGTGGTATGGTGGCGAAGTCGGAAGATACCCAAGCAACTCTGGCTTATATTGGCAATGACGCGACCATTAAACAGGCAGGAGCGATCGCCATCAACGCTGAAAGCACAGATGTTGTCACTGCTGATATGCTGGCGGGTGCAGGTAGCGTCTTGGCAAATGTCAACGTCATCGATGCCACAGTTAAAGTCAATCCCCAAGTTAGTGCATATATTGGGAACAACGTCAAGACAGAAAACAAAGTCTCTGGCAATGTCACAGTAGCAGCCAAGTCAGTCCGGGCAGAAGGAGACGCCACCGCTCGCAGTTACGGCGGTAGCATTGGCGCTAACGTGAGTGCGGCTACGGTGAATACCACCATTTCACCGGAAGTCACCAGTTACATCGGCACAGGTTCGACCATCCAGGCTCAGGGCAATATCGGCGTTAAGGCCGAGGCGGCATCCGACGGAAATGGTACACCGCCAACGGATCTCTTCACACCAGCGACGGCGGTTGACTTGACCCAAGACACAATTGACTTTGGTTATGAATTGCCTGATGGTACTGTCGTCACTTATGATGCACCAGATGTGGCGATCGGCGGATTGCAGGAATTCATCACTGGGCCGGGAAATCAACAACAGCGACGGGAATACAACGTTTTGGCAACGACCGCCGTCACCGTTAAGCAACTGGTATTTACCGACGCTGGCAGTGCAGATACCATCAGCCGCAGCGATGGTAAACAATGGTCAGCAGACGGCTTCCGCGTTGGACAACGCATCGTCATCTCAGGGTTGACGAAGAATGAAGGCACATATACCATTGCTGCGATTAACGGCACAACGCTGACATTGAGTAGTGGGGATCAACTAGAAACGGAAACGGCAAGCAATATAGCCGTTAAGCCCCTCTCCATCCGTTTGGGATCGTCCTTTAACGCAGCCAAGATTAATGCACAAAAAGATACCATTACCTTCGACGGCCCGCATAACTTCCAGACTGGAGATGTAGTTCGGTATCGCAGTGGCAGCAATGCCGATGTTGGTGGCTTGAATGAAACCCAACTTTACTATGTCCGCAAAATTGATGACACCACCATTAAGTTAGCAAGCACTTTAGCCCAGGCGACAACAGCACCTTTATCCTTCAGCCCAGCAACGAACGTCAGCGGTAGTACGTTGACCATCACAAATAACGATCCAAATAACAACTTCAGCAACGGACAGGTTGTTACCTACCGCGCTCCTTCAGCCAAGCAATTCAGTAGCAGCTTAGTGGATGTGTCTGTTGTCGAAAACAACGGCGATCGCCAACTAGGGATAGACAGTAACAATAACATTCAAAATGTACCGGAAGGAAACAACATCTTCCTAGAAAATCACGGTTTTACCACGGGTGAAGCCGTCATCTATCGCAAGCAGGGCAACGGAGCTGTTATCGGCAATCTCGTTGATGGCGGTACTTACTATGTAATTGTGAAAAACGCCGACGAAATCCAGTTGGCAGCAAGCAAGGCCGAAGCAACAGGCAGCGATAGTGGAACGCCTAACGATACCAGCGATGACATTGCGGTAAAAGCGATCGACTTAATACCCGCGAAGACTGCCGCCGCAGACCAAAACGTTATCCACACCTTGATTCGAGCCACCGACAAGCCGATTACTGGTCTGCAAGATGGTGTGAGTTATTACGTCGTCAACGCCAACCAAAGCGCTGGCACCTTCCAACTGGCGGCAACTGCCAACGGCACTGCCATCACTCTGAATGCTGCTGGTATCACAGGAACTCACTTCATCGGCACAGAAGGCGTTGATTTGTCTGGTGTCGCAACAGGAAACCATACACTGCACATCGATCTCAGTTCCCAGCCTGCTGGACAGCATCAGCTCTTGGGCGCTGGTGGTACACCCTTCAGCCAGCTTTTACCGACATCCGGCGATGGCAAGTCCTCAACAACGGTGGTGAGTGCTGGTGGTTCTTTGGCAGATGTGGCAGTTCCAACATCTGTTGCGGAGTCAAAACCAACAGTTAAAGCTTACATTGCTGCCACAAAGATAGACGCTGGTGGAGATGTGGCAATTCTTTCCTCATCTGCCGGAGATATTTCCACCTTGGCAGACAACCGGGCGGGTGGTGCCATCCAAATAGGTGTTGTGCGGGCGAAGGTGACACGAGGAGCAACTACAACCGCCTTTGTCGGTCAGGAAAGTGGTGATGCTACGAATGTGGCAATTACAGCAGGCGGTAACTTTGAACTCTCGGCCACCTCCGACAATATAGTGAGTGTTAGCGCCACTGCCGAAGGCGGCGGTGCCATCTCAGCGGCGGTTGCTGATACCTCAACCCAGGTTGACTATAAGACTCAGGCAAAGGTGGGACAAAATGCCAACATTACCGCTGGCAACTTGGTAAATATTCACACAGACGCCGCAACTACCGCCTCAAGCAACTCTAAAGCCCTAGCGGTTGCTATTGGTGCTGGTGCTGATGCCGATAAAGAAGATGATAGCAATTTCCCTGGTGGTGTAAGAGTTGGTAAATCCACAGGGGCAATTTCCGAGGTGGAAATTGGTCAAGGAGCGATTGTGACTGGCGAGGCGGTTGACATCGATGCCAAAGTGTCGCGGATGAAAGCCACTGCCACAGCTGAGACTTTAGCCGTTAGCCCAATTCTTTTGGGAGTTGCCACAGCCTTCTCAGATGCAGAGATTGATATTGATTCTGATGCCAATGTGGCGATTAAGAGCAATGCCCAGATTGCAGGCAACCAGGGTGTTGACATTCGAGCTAGTCATGGCGACCAAGGCGACTCTAATACCGAGAACACCGATAATTTTGAAATCAAGCGCAAAGCCGGACGCTTGGCAGTGGCACTGATACCACCGCAAGAAGCGCGGGCGCTGGGCACAGATAATATCTCTAGTACAGTCAACGCCGAAGCAGGGGCAAAAATCTCTGCGGGAGCCAGAGGCAGCGATAGTCAGTTAGAGGACAAGAACAAAGACGATTTGGCACTGTTCGTAGAAACCTTTAACGCACCTTTGGAAAGGTCGGTTGGTTCCGTTGACACATCAGACCGCTACTTTGACAAGAATCAATCCAGCGAGGTGCAAACTCGGCAGGTAACTTGGAATTCTGACGTTGAGATTCTTGGTGTTCCCAATCCGGTGTTAGAGGTTGATGCCAGCGGTAACATTACCAAGGCAGTGAATGTGTCGGTGAATAGCGGTCAAACCACAGGGGCGATATCTGGTAATATTTCTGTTGATAATATCCAAAACAGGGGAACTGCTGAGGTATTGTTTGAGGCAGTGAATGGCACGATTCAAGGAACTCAAGGTACTTTTGATTTCCTGGATACATTTAAATCAGTCAAAATCACCAATAAATCCTCCAAGCAGCTAACCGTCAATAACATTGATGTTGTCAACCGCACTGGTCAACCAAAGGTAGGACTCACTGCCACAGATGTAACCCTCAACTTTAATATTCAGCGCAGTGTTGCACCAACTTTGGTGGATATCCAAAACTTGAGCGCATCTAATATTACGCTCAATGGTTTGATTGAGAACCCCATCGGCAAAACAAGCATTCTCAATCAGGGCGGTAATATTTTAGCTGGTACTTCGCAAACCGTTCGCACCAATATTTTCAAAGTTGATGCCACAGATAAGAGTATCGGTGAGATTACCACAAATGGTACCGTTAACAATCGAGTGAATGTGGAACTGGTGCAGAGTCCCAATCGCGCTTCGCAGATTTTTGTGAATGCCAAGGACGATATTTCACTCAGCTTAAAAGGTCGTCTGCGGGATGCGGCTGTCTCGGACTTCACAATTAACATCGATCCGCTGGTTGCTGGCGGTGACATCGACCTGTTGCTGCAAGACAGCGTTAAAGAAACCACGGTTGGCAAAGTCGGCGGTATCACCGTTGATGCCACTAACGAACCAGCCAGCCAACACCCCGATCCTTATTACAACTTCTTCAGACCGGATGCAGGCGCACGTAAAGACCAAGATGTTGGTGTTTTTGCTACCATCCCAAGTGCGATCGCCAGCACCTATCGCTTTGCTACCAGAGATGCCAATGGCAATCCCACAAACGATCCTTCAATCACGGCTGGCGGTAACATTGTAGTTAAGAAAGCCGCAGATGCAAATACCCGAATTAATATCGTTGGCATCACGGATCTGTTGGGTAGTGGTCGCGTTGATTTTGAGACAAATGGCTCAGTTAATATTACTGAAAAAACAGGCGACCTGCGGGTGGGATCGATTGTTTCCTTTGACGATGATGTTACTTTGACAGCTTTGGGTTCGATTGTCGATGTCCTCAACGATGCAGCAAGTGATGTCACGGGTGAAAATATCACTTTAACAGCCCAGAATGGCGGCATTGGCTCCAGCACTAACTTCTTAGAAATCGACTCCTCTAACCCCAATGCAGGAGCTCTCAATGCTACCGCTCCTCAGGACATCTTCATCACAGAGACAAATGGTGACTTGAATGTTGACAAAGTAACATCCACAGCAGGTGATGTTACCTTAACTACCCGCACTGGCTCCATTTTAGACTCCCGCAGCGACAGCGACAGTAATATTGACGCTGCTAACATTGACCTGCAAGCCATTGGCGGCGGTATTGGCACAAGTGATGATGACCTGGAAATCAACTCTTCCACCTCAGCAACCGGGTGCTTAGTGGCGAAGGCAGACGGCAACATTTACCTGACGGAGACCGCTGGGGCATTAAACGTACTATCCACAGAATCGGTAGATGGTGATGTGCGGCTAACAGTGAATGAAACATCAGCCCAAGGTGAAGACCTGAATTTACTGGCAAGCGGTGAAAATTCTGTAGGCACGTCAATTCCCAAAGGACGCATCGCCGCCGCCAAATCAGTCAACCTGCGAGTCGGTGACAACGTTACCACCACAGACAACAGCGAAATCGTTGCTGGCGACAACATTACCATTCAGGTAGATTACTTAAACGCCGATGCTGGTTTCGGCTCGGTGATGGATTTGCGAGGCACTATTCAATCGGGTGCAGATGTCACCGATAAGACACAAATCTTCGGTAACACGGATGCCGATAGTTTCGTCTTCAACCAGACGTTCCTCAAAGGACAGACCAATGTCTTCGGTAGCGCAAGTACTACCACTGGGGCAAACGATGGCGAAGACCAGTTCACCGTCAACCAACTCCAGTCCATGACGACATCGAGGGGCGGTAAGCGCGATACCCTCAACCTGGATGGACAGGCTGACACAGATACTTACACTATTAACACCACTGGCAGCCAAGGCGATCGCCGAGATTACATCATCAACGCCCTAGATACAGGAGCGAAAGATGATGGAGTCGATACGCTGACAATCAACGGTGCAGACAGCAACGCCAACGGTGCTAACGATCCAGTTGATGATATCTTCCTGCTGCGGGGCATGAATTCTATTCCTGGGGAAACAGCGGATTCTCCCGCCTTCGTCGCCCTACTGCATGGCACGCTAGGACAGACGCAAACCCCCAGCAATCTAGCCAGCATTCGCCCACAAGAACTACAGCGCATCAACTACGATGCCAACATTAACGGACGGCTTAACGTCTACGGCTTGGGTGGTAACGACTTCTTCGCTAGCGACGACAACAGCGCCATCACCTCCCTAGATGGTGGCAAAGGCAACGACCAATTCCAAATCGGGCAGCTATATGGTAGCGATCGCACCACTGCAATTGGTAATCTGGCTCCCAGCGATGTCTTCAATACCGTCAGAACTACCCGTGGCTTCCTCAGCCAAGGCAATAGCTTCTCCACAGTTGTTCAAGGCGGCACAGGCGATGATACCTTCTCCGTTTACGCCAACAAGGCAGACCTCCGTTTAGAAGGGGATGCAGGCAATGACCAATTTGTCATCCGTGCCTTTGCCCTGGCCGATGAAAATGGTAACCCACTGGTTGGCGACTTCTCCACCAACGGCAATGTCGATGTGAAGACGGGCAGCGGCGATGACCAAGTACAGTACAACATCAACGCCCCAGTTTCCATTGACGGTGGTACTGGGTTCGATAAAGTGGTTGTCCTGGGTACGGAGTTCGCCGATAACTTTGTAATTTCGGAAGACGGTATCTTTGGTGCTGGCGTCAACGTCAAGTTTAACGGCGTGGAAGTCGTTGAAATCGATGGTTTAGAAGGAGATGATAATTTCTTTGTCACTGGTACTCCCTTCGGCATCGCTACCCGAATTATTGGCGGACTGGGTAGTGACAACGTGAATGTCGGGGGTGATGTTAACCAAAGCATCACTACTCAAGAAACTGAAGGACAGAGCAGTGTAATTAACCACAAAGTAAGCTCTGCAACGGATACAGGCTATGACAAGCTGCTAGCTCCGGGTATTGACCTCAACGTTGCTAACCAGCAACAAGGGGCGGTAGTGATTCAGCAAGCTGGTGGCGAGACGGTTGTCCGCGAAGGTGGATCTGTTGGTCAATACACAGTGCGCCTAGCCCAGGCACCGACTGAACGAGTTTACGTTACCGTATCTGCTGCCCTGTCGGCATCGGAAGAAGCAGCCCAAGGAGCCGATTCTCTTTTAGTTTCTCAAGATGCAAACAACTTCCGGCGCACAGTGCTGCGTAATGGCGTTCCCGAAGTTGTAGATAACCGCTCAGTTGTGTTGGTCTTTGACAGCACCAACTGGGATCAACAGCAGACGGTTTACGTGCTGGCGGATGACGACAATTTCGCCGAGAGCGAACGGGTAGTTACAGTCAGCCACAGCGTCGCCAGCCAAGATGCCACCTTCAATAAAGCAGCGGTGAAAAATGTCGAAGTGACGGTGTTGGACAATGACCAACCAGGCTTGATTATCAACGAAAGTAATGGCGGCACACTGGTACTGGAGGGAGATGCCACAACAGGTATTACTGATACCTACACCGTGCAACTGACAAAAGCTCCGGCTGCTGGTAAGACGGTGACGGTGACCCTAGCTAACGATGGACAAATTGCCCTATCGGCAGCTAATCCCGCAGACACGCGCTTCTCGGCAGCAAATAAATCTATCACCTTCAACGAAACTAATTGGAATACACCGTTTACCGTTAAGGTTTCGGCAACCCAAGACGTTGCGCCAGAGGATGCCAAGATTTCAGCGATTACTCACAAGGTTACTAGTACAGATAGTACATTTGTGGTGAGCGATCGCTTATTAGATGTCGAAGTCTTAGACGATGAAACACCGGGCGTAATAGTCACGGAGACTGACGGCTCTACCCTGCTAATTAAAGGTGATGGCACGCCAGCAAACCCAGGAGTGGGCGACACCTACACCGTTCGCCTGACCAAGGCACCTGTTGGGCAAGTCACCATTGACCTGCTAAATGATGGGCAAGCTACTACAACCCCCACTTCCCTCACCTTCAACGAGACCAACTGGTTCCAGCCGCAGACAGTTACTGTCACCGCCAATCCCTCATTTGTTCCGACTCCAGGCACTCAAAAGCTGAAGCCGTTCCCAGCTCAGCCGCACCTGTTAAGCAACCTACGCGGGCCTTTGGAAGTCATTGGCGGTACGACTACAGTCAATCGTTCGCTGAATCCAGCCGTCATCTTGCCCAAGGAATTGAACGCGCCGCTGTTGGAAATTGGCGTTCAACCGCCTGAAGAACAGCAAATTGACACCCTGAATATCTTTGACGACTCCAGCCAAGAAGATAAAACAGGTGTACTCACTGCCACCAATCTATCCGGCTTCAACATGGCAGGGGATTTGACTTTCTCAGGCACCACCGCCTTTGGCGAGCCGAATGTCTTCAAGGGCGGCATTACCTACGGCGACTCGACAACGGGCAAATCCACCTTTGAAGTCCTCAACTTGTTGCTTGGCAGTGGCAACGACAACCTGACAATCGAGAGTACATTGAGTACCACCGCTACCCACGGCGGCATCACAACGGTTCACGGTGGTGGCAACCGCTACCTCACCAATCCGACCACTGGGGCATTCATCTTCGATGGTAACGGTCAAAAGATTGTCGGTGGCGACACAATTACTGTCAACGGTGGCGGTGGTTCAGCCTCTCCTTTGGTGGTTTATGGCGATACTTCTCAAGATGGCATCTGGTACAGCGGCAGCCCAGAAACCGTTACAGGTGCAGACTTTGGTCAGAAGCCCTTCGACCAAGTGGGTACTGCTAGCGATCGCTTCCTCTTCCCCCTAGCAAATTCCTTTGACCTGAGTGGCAACGATATCATTGATGCCCGCAATCTCTTCAAGACCATCCCAGCCGGACAACTTCCCAGTGTCGGTTTAACCGTCTACGGTGGTGCAGGCAATGACACGATTTACGGCTCTCAAACAGGCGACCATTTAGCAGGCGGTTCCGGCGATGACGCAATTTACGGACAGCGAGGAGCCGACCACATCTATGGTGATTCCGGTGTCAATGTTGACGTGATTACCCGCACGCTGACTATTCCCACAGCCAACAGTAGCACATTCCTCAACGCTGACAATCTTGTAGGCGGTAAGGACAAGATATTTGGTGATTTTGAACCTAACGCCACCGTAGTTGCAGGCAACCCAGGTGAGTTTGATGACCTGATATTCGGCGACCACGGGGAAATTACCCAAAATGTGGCTGCTAACGCTAAAATCCTCACCACCAGTCAAGTGTTAAAGCTGACAACCAAGGAGCCGAACAACGGTGACAGCGATGAAATCTCCGGGGAATTAGGCAACGACATCATTATCGGTGGTGCTGCTGGCGACAAGATTGTGGGTGGTGCTGACAATGACCTGGTATTTGGCGACCACGGACTAGTGGAAACGAATGTTCCCGGACAGGCAATTAACAGACAACTGCTGCCACTAAGCTTGCCAGTTGCCCAGCATCCATTCCGCTTTGAGTCAATTTTCACGCTCAATAGCTTTAATGGTGGCAATGACCTAATTTATGGCGACGATACCCTCCCACAGCAAACCGATGGTAAAGACATTATCCTTGGTCAACAAGGTGCAGATACCGTCTACGGCGGCGGTCAGGATGACGATATCGTTGGCGGACACAATGTAGCTGGCGGTAACGATGGCAATGACGTACTAGACGGTGGCACTGGTAATGATGTCATTGCTGGCGATAATGCTTCCATTCTCCGCCGAGGTGATGCCTTAAGTCCGCGTATCCGCGTCCTCAATGGTGAAGTTATCTACGATAGCAACGGCACTGCCCAGGTTACAGGTAGTCCCCAAGTCAATCCCACTGGCGTCGAAGAACGGCAAATTGTCCTGTTTGACCACTCCGACACCCCAGCAGCCAATACCTTTGGCAATGACAATATTGCAGGTGGCGCACAGGATGATGTGATTTTCGGTCAACTGGGCGACGATACGATTCAAGGTGACGCTTCAGTTGCAATTAACGCGAGTTCGACAACTGCATCCGTAGAAGATTTGGCTGGTGCTGGCACTGATGGCGATGACTACATTGAAGGCAACGGCGGCGGCGACCTAATTTTAGGAAATCTCGGACAAGACGACATTATCGGTGGCAGTTCTAGCCTGTTTAGCCTGACTGCACCAACCCAGCGACCCGACGGCGCTGACACCATCTTTGGTGGTGCAGGAACCGATATTGCCCGTAACGACCAAGGCGATACATCTGCCAACGGTCATGCCCGTGATGCTGACTACATCCTTGGCGATAACGGTAATATCCTGCGCTTGATTGGTAGCAACGGTCAATTCCTGAAATTTAACTATGACTTCTACGGTTCCCTGAAGGTGATTCCACGAGCGATTCAGTTGTTGGATTACACTCAAGGTGGTGCAGCTAGCGATCGCGGTACAGCCGACGTGGTACACGGTGAATCCGGCGACGACGTAATCCACGGTATGACAGGCAATGATGTCCTCTTTGGTGAAGCACAGGATGATGATATCTACGGCGGCACGGGAAGCGATCGCATTTACGCTGGTACTGGCGAAGACGGTGTGCTTGGGGATGATGGCAAAATCATTACCAGCCGCAACGGACTAACTGAAAGCCTCTACGGCGTTAATGCTATTAATGCCCAAACCCAAATCAGTCTACCTGGGCCATTTACAGGCGCGTGGCTTTTCATCACTGGTCGCTTGAACAAGACGGTGGATTTGGCAGCGTTAGAAAGTGGCGGCAATGATGTCATCTACGGTGGTCTGGGCGATGACTTCCTCCACGGTGGCGCAGGTGACGATGGCATTTCCGGTGCAGAAGCCCAAGCTGCTTTCTACAACAGTAATCCAGTTACTAACACCAACCCACTAGGCTACGACCCAGTAACCCGCAAGTTGGCAGCCTACGATGCCAACAATCCGCTCCAGAAAATTAATAACTTTTTCCTCAACTTTGATGCTGTTGATGCTGGTAACAATAAAATCAATGATGGTAAAGACCGGGTATTTGGCGATTTGGGTAACGATTGGCTAGTCGGTGGCACGCAGAATGACCGTTTGTTTGGTGGTTTTGGTGACGACTTGATGAACGCCGACGATAATCACGATACGGCTGGTGGTCTGAATAACCAACCCGATGCAGTAGAATTTGCCGATCGCGACTTTGCCTTCGGGGGCGGCGGACTAGATGTGCTGATTGCCAACACAGGCGGCGATCGCCTCTTCGACTGGCGCGGCGAGTTTAACAGCTACATAGTGCCATTTAGCGCCTTCGGTAACCCAACCGTTGTCCGCTCACCCTCGCCGCAAATTCAGCAGTTTTTACTGGATTTGGGCAAAGAAAGTGGAGCCGACCGCACCTTGAGCGAACCTAATGGCGAACTAGGTCTAGTCACACAACAAGACCCGCAATGGCAAGATCAAGGTGGTTCACCTCGTGACCCCCAACCTGGTAATACCCAAGCCAGACGCGATACCCAAGGCGGCCCCGAAGACGATCGCGCCACAGCTCTTCCATTAAATGGAGGTGGTAACACCAACCCACCAACCAACCCACCCACAAGTAGTAACGGTAACGATGTAACTGTAAATCAAGTTTTCGTTGCCCAAGACCCAACTAACTCTACCCAAAGCGCATTATTTATTGGTGGTGGTAACAGTAATGACAACATTGAGGTACGCCGTGGTAGCAGCGCTTCCATGATTCGCGTATTCGTCAACGGCACTGATAAAGGCGAATTTGCTAGAACCAGCAATGGCTCAACTATTGGTCGGATTATTATCTACGGCAACGCCGGGAATGATACCATCACGATCAATTCTGACCTTGACCCGATTACTACTGTCATCTACGGTGATGTCGGCAATGATACTATCCGTGGAGGCAATGGCTACAATGTGATCGATGGTGGCGATGGTAGCGATTTTATCTATGGTGGTACAGACAACGATATTTTGTTAGGTAGCTCTGGTCAAGATACTATCAACGCTGACAAGGGTGATGATATCCTCATTTCTGGCAAGTATAAATACTCCTCTGACTTGAATGCGATCGCTGCTCTATTAGCTGCCTGGTTACAGCCCGTCTCCTACTCCCAACGTATCACTAACCTGAAGAATGGCGTAGGCTTTGATAGTTTCTATGCACTCAATCCTGCTAATATCACTGATGACAATGTTGTAGACTCATTAACTGGTGACACTCTTGATGGTGTACAGGGTCAGGACTGGTTCCTTGTCTCTACCAACGATAATACTGACAAGAAAGGAAATGAAACAGTCAATTAGATTTTCTTGTACAACTTACGCATTGACAGAAAACTAGCTATCGCTCTTCCATCACTCTAAGCAGAGCGTCTCGTAAATCTATCGCGTCTGATCTTTCCGCAATCCAGAGAATGCGATCGCCCCTAATAAAACAGATATCGTAAACAAAATGAAAATGCGTAGGCGTAGCCCGCCGCAGGCATCGTTTTTTTAATCCCCCCCTTGTAGAGACGCGATTCATCGCGTCTTCTTCTTGTATGTGATTCATCGCGCCTAGTACTACTATTTACGCGTATAACGATGCTTCACCCCAATAGGAAAATATTCAACATCCCCCATTGGCGCTAATGCAACCTGTGGTGTTTGATATTCAGCGGGAACATAATTAGCAAACTCACTATTGAGACGTAGCAGTTGTGAAAGAATAGAAGATGCGATCGCTTCTCTTCGATCTTCACTACCTTCTACCCCTGGTGCTAACTCCACAACCACAGATAAAAATCGGTTTTTGTCTGCATCTTCTTTCACCTGCAACACAAACTTACCCGTCACCCATTCTTGAATCACTGGTTGTTCTAATCCCACCGTCACATTTTCTGGATAAATATTCGCGCCAAAGTAGGAAACTGTAAAATTAGAACGTCCGAAGACATAAACAAAAGGTAGCTGATGAATACCTCTAGGTAACTTCTGAGTGCTTAATTCTGAATTCTGAATTCTGAATTCTGAATTCTGATTCTGTAACTCTGCAACAGGATGAAATCCCCATTTGGCTAAAAATTCCAGCATGGCATCATAACTAATGATGCCGCCAGTATCCAAGATGTCATAACGCACCAATGGAACACCGTTATCTCCAGAAAATAGCAATGCGCCATCTTGAACTTCAAAAAAGCGGCTGCAAGGATCGTACTGCACTAACGTCGGTAAACGCGATTCCCCAAACAAAGCTTTAGCTGCGTCGGGATTCTCTGCCAAAAAACGACGAATACAAATACTTAACGGCGTTTCATTGCCCAAAACTCCCGCATCCGCAGTGCCGTAAAGGGATGCAAAATCATAGCAGGGATTTTCTGAACCAACTCGTTTACCAACCAAACTGCGCCATTCTTCGCTGAATACTTCTCCCGCCATGACAAATTTAATCTGATATTGCTGCCACTCCACACCACGAGCAATTCCAGTATCAATGACATCTTTCAAAAATGGCGGATATCCCAAAAGTACCACTTGCTCAAAAGTCGAACCCAACTCTTGCACAACTCGCAATATTTCTTTTTTGTTGTTACCGGGAGTGATTACAGTCAGGGGATAACCTTTACTCGCAAGATAGCGACAGCAATTAGTGGTGAACATTCCACCTACCCAAGTACCCAAGGTGAAACAAATCACAGCTAGAGTACGTCTAGTGTCTGTATAAAAACTATCGTGAAAAATCTGTTCAAAACGTGTGGCGATTTGGAGTTCATCTGTGAAAAAACGAGGCCAAAATGTGGGTTTACCACTGGAACCAGAGGAAGCGGCTATCATATCGCACCCTTGGAGTTGTCCGTTGCGGCACAAGTCAGCTAAGGGATAATGCAGTATATAATTTTCTTTAGCGATCGCTGGAAGTTTTTGAAAGTCCTCCAAGCTTTGAATACTCCCAGGATTAATTTCTCTTTCTGCTAAAAAAGCCTTGTAGGCGGGTACGTTAGCCGCCACATCGTGAAATAAAGTCAAAGCTACTGAACTTTCAGTGTTGAGATGTCGTTGCAGTTGAGTTTCTAGAGGAGTAGAAAGAAAATCTTCAAATGCTTTAATTGCTCGCTGGCTTTGTGATTTACAGTTCATGATGCTTAATTTTGAAGTCAAATAATTTTGGATTTTAAATTTTGGATTTTGGATTGAACCCCAACCACAAGGGTAAGGGGCATTATGATTTTAAATTTTGGACTTCGACTTCACTCAGTTGAACGATTGTGGATTTGTTCCGCCCAGTAGGGACAGGGAGTAGACCGAAATAATGTAAAATCTAAAATCGGCAAGGTCAAACTAACACCGTTACTTGCAAATAAAAAGCTAAAAGGCAAAAGCCAAAAAAAATATTGAACTTATCCTTATCTTTACTTTTTACTTGGTTATTTTGATTTTTTAAGCTAGTAAATAAGTATACAAAAGCATTAGTCTCTATTTAATCAATATTCCTTAGGATAGCAACACCTTACACCGAACGTTTGGTAAGATATCCGAAAACAAGTATACGCTCGTTGTAGTCATTAAATAAAACCTTAATTCATCCTTGGGCACCATGCAGGTCTATTGCAGCAAACAACACACGAATGATAATGGCAACCGTTTTTGTACCCTTTGCGGTGAACCATTACCTCTTGCTGTGGGGCAGGTTATAGATAATCGCTATAAAATCATACGTCAACTAGGCCAGGGTGGCTTTGGACGCACTTATTTGGCCCAGGATAAAAATAAATCCCATCAAACCTGTGTGCTGAAGGAATTTGCACCCCAAGTACAAGAAAAACAAGATTTACAAAAAGCTAAAGAATTATTTGAACGAGAAGCCAATGTCCTGAAAAAACTCCAGCATTCTCAAATTCCCCGTTTTCACAGTTCGCTGCAAGTCAACATAGGTACTAAAGATTTTTTCTTTTTAGTCCAAGATTATGTAGATGGTAACAATTTTGACCAGTTATTAGAACAGCGTCGCAGTCAAGGAAAAGCTTTTAGTGAAGAGGAAGTAATTACCCTACTGCAACAGATTTTACCAGTTTTATCTTACATCCACTCACAAGATGTAGTTCACCGTGATATCTCTCCCGATAATTTAATTTGGCGGCGTTCTGATAACCTCCCAGTGTTGATTGATTTTGGTGGCGTCAAGCAATTGCCAGCTTCTCAAGGTTTTTGGCGCACTCAGTTGGTTGGGAATAACACTTTGCTTGGTAAAAAAGGTTATGCTCCAGAAGAACAGCTACGGCAAGGAAAGGCATTTTTCAGTAGTGATTTATACTCTTTAGCGGTAACCGCATTGGTGTTACTGACGGGGCAAGAACCGCAAAAATTATACGACAGCTATCAGGGAATTTGGTACTGGGGCAAGCAAATCCAAGTGAGTCCCAAACTGGAGTCTGTGTTAAAAAAGATGCTGGCTTATAAACCGAGCGATCGCTATCAACGAGCCGAGCAAGTCCTCAAAGATTTACCATCGCCAAATGCTACCAAACCACCAGCTAATTATATTACCAAGATTAAGACGATGGTAGTTGCTCCTGGAAGACAAGGCGCCAGTGCTATTGTTAGTAGATTCCAGAATAGAACCCAAGCAATTACTAAACCGGCATCTTTCCCCGTTTGGATTCGTCCTTTTGTCATGAGTCTGGGCGGCACCGCTTTAGTTGTCTTAACTGGTGCAGGTGCTTGGGCGGTGGTAAACGCAGTGATTCGTGGCGTATCTTCAATCACCATTCCATCAATTTCATTACCGCAAATTCCCCAATTACCCAATCCTAGCGGGAAACCAGTCAGCGATCGAAATACAAGTGGCAAGCTTGAGCAACTTATCAGTCGCCGCCAACAGCTAGAAATTTCCGAAGGATTTTTTACACGCTTCGTAGACGATTCATTTTATACAAAAAATTCCCAATTAAAGGGACGTACCCTCACATCTAAACCTGAAGATGCTCGTTTTCGGGATGAATGGTACAGTATCGGAGACGAATTTTTAAATAAAATAGAACAAGCTAACCTCGGTACAGCAGCGCGTCGGAAGCTGGGGAATTACACCACACAAGATTACGAAAGATGGAGACGACAAGCGCGATCGGGTGAATTCGGAGACTATACAATTAGTCAGTTGAACAAAGAAACAAATGAAAAATTTGATCGGTTGTTTCCTGGTCAGCAGCGTGGGAAACTGAATCAACAAACTTTCGGTCAAATTTGGTATGCGATCGCAGCCGATCAAATTAGTAAAGTACAATCTGGCAAGTAGCGGGAGATGAGGGAGATGAGGGAGATGAGGGAGCAGGGGAGGCAGGGGGAGCAGGGGAGGCAGGGGGAGAAAGAATAACCAAAGCCCTATGCCCTATGCCCTATGCCCTATGACTAAATTATATTGTTCTAAAGGACATGAAAATTCCCCAAGTAGTCGCTTTTGTCTCCAGTGTGGTGAGAAGTTATTGGATACGCCCATGAGTTATGGTATACAAGCAGGATTAACTTTAGGCGATCGCTATGTGATTGTCCGTCAAATCGGTCAAGGTGGCTTTGGACGCACTTATTTAGCTGAAGATGTTAACCGTTTCCGCGAACTTTGTGTTTTAAAGGAATTTTCCCCCCAAGTCCAAACCGCTTACGTTGTGGAAAAAGCTGAAGAACTTTTTGAAAGAGAAGCGAGTGTTCTCTATAAATTGCAACATCCCCAAATTCCCCGTTTCCGCGAACTGCTTCGCACTAACTTACAGGGTAGAGAATATCTGTTTTTAGTGCAAGATTATGTAGAAGGGGAAACTTACAACTCTTTATTAAATGCCAAAACAAAGCAAGGTTCGCGCTTTACAGAAGCCGAAGTGCGCCAATTATTGCAGCAAATTTTGCCAGTGTTGGAGTACATCCACTCACTAGGTGTAATTCATCGAGATATTTCTCCAGATAATTTAATCCTTCGCACCGTTGACCAACTACCAGTATTAATTGATTTTGGCGGTGTCAAACAGGTAGTAGCAACTGTAGCTTCCCAATATTATCAACCTGGTGGAATGGCATCTTCCCCATCACCAACCCTATTAGGTAAAGTAGGATTTGCTCCCCCAGAACAGATGCAAACTGGGTTAGTGTCTCCCCACAGTGACTTGTATGCCTTGGCAGCAACAGTGTTGGTTTTACTGACAGGTAAGCTACCCCAAGAATTAATTGATACTTATAATTTAACCTGGCAATGGCGACGAGAAGTTAGCCTGAGTCCCCTTTTAGGACAAGTAATAGATAAAATGCTATCTGCCAGACCAAGCGATCGCTATCAATCAGCCCGTCAAATACTCCAAGCCCTCAACCCGCCTCCACCAAGCTATCCCCCCACTCAATACCCCACTCCCGCCCCACCACAACCCACATCCGCCACCGTCGCTGTCTCCCCTCCACCCCCCTCATCTCCCTCATCCCCCTCATCTCCTTCCCAATGGACACCAACAAAAACATTCCTCGCAGCACTGATAGCAGTTGGTACAGCCGGATTAATTTTTTGGGGAGTCAGTAGCAACCGCGATCGAGGAGGAGTTGAACCTAGCCCTACACCCAGCCCAATCCCAACCAGTAACCAGCCAGTCGATCCCTTAGCGCAATACTCACCAGCCGAACGCCAGCGTAAACAAAGATTAAGCGATCGCCGTCAACAGTTGGGTATTGATGAGAGGTTCTACATTAACTTGGTGAATCAAGTTTTTTGGGACAAAAATCCCAGTTTACGAGGACGGACTCTCAGCAATGGTTCTGAAGATGAGAGTTTGCGGGCAGAATGGGATAAAACAGCTTCAGAATTGCTAGAAAAGCTTGCACCACTGAGTTCCAATTCCCGCCGACAACTGGGAACTTATACAACTGCTGAACGCGATCGCTGGAAAGTCGAAGTCAACCGCATTAACGTTGGTAGTCGTTCTTTGTACGATTTGGGTGATGCAGCATTTTTAAGTGTATTCCCTGAGCAAAGAGGTAAAAACTTTGCAGATCAGCCCATTGGACAAGTTTGGTACGGGTTTGTGAGTGATAAACTCAGTGCTATCTTGGCTGGTAGTGCTTTCCAGAAACTTGTCTTCGATGTGGGTGCTACCAGCAAAACAGTCAGCGGAACTCTTCAACCTGCTGCTGGTAAAGTTTTTATTGCTGAACTTGCTAAAGACCAATCTATGGAATTGAAGCTACAAGCAAATTCCCAAGTTTTATTATCAGTCTACTCACCCTCAGGAAAAATCAAACTTTTAGAAGATTCTACCCGGCGTACTTTATCAAGTAAATTACCAGAAAAGGGTTTTTATGAGTTTGTCATTGTTTCCACAGCATCAAAACCGATAGATTATCAACTCACCATTACAGCCCAAACTCCCATCCCACCTGCATCTCCAACACCAACGCCTACGGAAACACCAACCCCCACACCAACTCCTACAGAAACTCCTACAGAAACTCCCACACCAACTCCCACACCAACTCCCACAGAAACCCCCACACCTGAACCTACACCGACGCCTAGTCCTGAGGTGACGCCCCAGAGTAATAAAAATTAAAAACATCAGCGTTGCTGAGTAGAGGAAGAAAGCCTCATCGCCACTCAATGATGAAAAACTTGCTACTAATTGTACAGCCATGATTGTGTTGCTCGTTCGCGTAGCCGTCCCATCCCTTCTACCCAAAACCCTCATGTAGAGACGCGATTTATCGCGTCTTCAAAGACCTGGTTTTTCCACATGATGTGATAGTTCGGAAATTCTTATTATTAAAATCTCTCCGCGTAAGAGCGTCCCCGTGTCCCCGCGTCAGTCCTAATAATCAGTCTTCAACCAAACATCATATGACGCTCCTGCGGTGATTTCCCAATTTAGGAAATTAGTCAGCCTGATAGACATAACAAAGTATAGTTTGTATAGTCAGCTTTGTAATCAAATTTTAGTTTTAGATTGGAGACTTAAAACATGTCTACTGATACTCACATAGTTGCTTACGTTGAAGAAAGCGAATTTGATGTTGTTTTAAATGGAAGTGAAGAGCAAGTTGTTGTTGTTGACTTTACTGCTACTTGGTGTGGTCCCTGTCGCCTGATTAGTCCGTTAATGGATCAACTCGCCGAAGAATACAAAGGTCGTGCGAAAGTTGTTAAGGTAGATGTTGACAACAACAAGCCAATCTTCAAAAAATTTGGTCTTCGCAGCATTCCAGCAGTTTTAATTTTCAAAGATGGTGTTTTAGCAGAAACTATCGTCGGAGTTTCTCCTTACGAGCAGTTCACCAACGCTATTGACAAGCTTCTTTAGTTAATTTGTAATTCGTAATTCGTAATTCGTAATTAAAAAGGGTTTGATTGCTCTGATAGCACTCAAATTACTCTAAATTATGAATTATGAATTATACATTTTTAAATGTTCTGTTTTCGTCTGTAATGTGCTTGAAGTAATCCACTTGGATATTGTTTTGAGTGAATAAGCTCCAACTTTTCTTCGGGGCTAGGTGGTGGAAAAAGGCGTATACCATCACCTAAAATAATTGGAATAGTTGAAATAATATATTCGTCAATCAAGCTGTGCCCAAGAAACGAATTAATTAACGCTCCACCACCAACTAACCAGATATTTTTAAAGCCTTGCGCTTCTATACTTGCTAATGCGTGGTTCACTGTGTCGGAAACAAATACAACGTCCTCACGGTCAGATTTGAGGTGTCGTTGGGTGAAAACGAAACATTTCTTTTTCGGATAAGGCCACTCGCCGAAACTAAGGCCTAGCTCATATGTCTTGCTACCCAAAACAATAGCATCAATCGATTCGTAGAAAGCAGCATAACCGTAATCTTCTCCTTGAGCCTCAACAATAGATAACCAATCAATTCCTCCATCGCTACGAGCAATGTAGCCATCCAAACTAGTTGCAATATAGAGTATAACTTTTGTCATTTGTCTCCCTCATCTCCCTCATCTCCCCCACTCCCTTTTACCATGTCTGCTGCACCCAATTGCAGGGCATAGAGGTTCGCATAAACACCCTGTTGATCGATGAGTTCTGCGTGAGTTCCCTGCTCTACAATTTGTCCTTGTTGAATCACTAACACTTTATCTGCCTGAGTAACTGTACTGAGGCGGTGGGCAATTACGAAACTAGTACGACCTTGCAGCAAGCGGGCGATCGCAGTTTGTACTAGCGCTTCTGTGCGGGTATCGATGCTGCTAGTCGCTTCATCAAGTATGAGAATTCGGGGATTAATTAACACCGCACGAGCAATACTGATGAGTTGCCGTTGTCCCTGACTCAGGGGAGCGCCTTTTTCACCCAATCGAGTTGTATAGCCCTGTGGTAGTGAGGTAATAAATTCATGGACATTCGCCGCGTGTGCAGCTCCTTCGATATCAGCTTGGCTAGCATAGGGACAGCCAAAGGCGATGTTTTCTGCAACGGTGCCACTAAATAAAATATTGTCTTGCAGGACGATACCAATCTGACGCCGTAGACTTGCTTGAGTAATACTACGCACATCAATGTCATCAATTTTAACTGCACCACTGGATACATCGTAGAAGCGCAAAATCAAGTTAATGATCGTAGTTTTTCCCGAACCCGTTCCCCCTACTAAGGCAACCATCTGCCCTGGATAAGCATGTAAATTTACCCCTTTGAGAACCAGTTGGTCAGGATTGTAGCCAAATTTAACATTCTCAAATCTTACTTCACCTTGAATGGGTGGCATTTCAGTAGCATCAGGGGCATCTTTAAGTTGCGATGGTTCATCCAGCAACAGAAAAATTCGCTCTAGTCCAGCGAATGCAGATTGAGCTTGGGTGTAAAACTGGCTGAGAATTTGGATGGGGCGGAAGAACTGCTGTACATAAAGTAAAAAGGATGTCACCACACCTACCGTTGCACGTCCCGTCACCGCCAGATAACCACCATAAGCCAACACAGCTGCGGTTGCTAGTGTGTTGAGAAAATCGATGGACGGTAAAAAGGCCGAAGTAATTGCCACAGCCTCGACGTTAGCATCACGATTAGCGGCGTTGAGAATCTCGAATTCTGCAATGTTGGACTGTACGCGATTAAATGCCTGTGCTTCCCGCACACTACCAATATCTTCTTCCAACTTGGCGGAAAGCTCCCCAATGGTTTGTCGCGTGACGCGAAATCTGGATCTTGCCCAACGTGCAAACAAGCTTGTAGTAAAAATCATCAGTGGCACTACTAGATTGCTCAACAAGCCAAGTTGCAGATTAATTGAGAGCATGGCAATCACAATGCCGATTAAACTGAAAGTGTTACCCAGCATTTGGGCGATCGTCAGCCCAAATGCTTGATTCACGGTATTGACATCATTCAACAAGCGGCTCATTAAATCGCCTGCTTCGCTACGGTCAAAAAAGCTCAGAGGTAAACTTTGGATTTTAATGAAAATGTCTTGCCTGAGTTGAGCCAACAATCGCTGCATAATCCAGCCGACTCGAATAATTTGACCCCGGATTGCCAAGACACCTACTCCGTAATTCAGCGCAAGTAGCCCTAATAACAGCAGTAGTCCCTGCAAATTTCCTTTTGCAATCAGGTTATCAATCGACCAGCCAAGAAAGAATGGCCCAATTGCTTGGGTAATAGCACCAATCAATACCAATGTGACGGCGATGGGAATTTCTTTGCCATAGGGTCTTAGGTATTGCAAAAAGCGCCCTAGAGTGGAGACTTGCTTACTAGCTTGTTCTTCAGATACAACAACCGCAGCTGTACTTCTCATTTGTTCTCCTTCTGCTTTACCTGAGATTCCAAAATTACGCCGTAAAGTGGGCTGGTTTGCATCAATTCTTCGTGAGTGCCTTGTGCTACCAATCGTCCTTTGTCCATGAGAAAAATGCGATCGGCATTTTTGACGGTGCTAATGCGTTGAGCCACTACAAAGGTTGTACAAGCTTTTTGGCGCATGAAACCATCTAACTCGGCTTGAATTTGGGCAGCAGTTTTGGCATCCACAGCAGAGGTACTATCGTCCAAAATCAAAATACTGTAATCAGTGAGTAAGGTCCGAGCGATCGCAATTCTTTGTTTCTGCCCACCAGACAAGCCCACACCACGTTCACCCACAATCGTTTCGTAGCCATCGGGCAGACTGATGATGAAGTCATGCATTTGTGCGGTTTTTGCCACCTCAATCACTTCTTCTAAGGTTGCATTGGGTTTTGCATAGCTAATATTTTCCCGGATTGTGCCAGAGAAGAGTGTAGTTTCCTGAAACACGATACCGATACGAGATCTGAGGCTTTTGAGCGTAAAATCTCGCACATCCCGTCCGTCAATGCGAATTGCTCCCCTTGTGACATCATAAAAACGGGGAATCAAATTCATAATTGTGCTTTTTCCGGAACCAGTCATGCCTAGAACGGCGATTAGCTCATTGGGCTTGGTTTCAAAGGAAACTTCTTTGAGAGTTTCGGCGCTTGCTCCCGGATACCGAAAGGAAACATTTTCAAAGGTAATTCTACCACTACAGGTGTCAAAGGGGATGGCATCAGGGCGATCCCTAATTTCTATCTCTGCGTCCACAACTTCGTAAACGCGTTCCGCAGAAGCAGCTGATTGAGCGATCGCAGGTGCAGCAAATCCAATCAACAAAATTGGTTGGAGAATCAACGCTAGGTAGGAGTTAAACGCCACCAGTTCACCAACGGTGAACCTCTTCCCAACTACCTCGGCTCCTCCATATCCGAAAACTGCCAGTGTTACCAAATTACTTAATAAAAAGATAAACGGGAAAGTATTACGGATGGCGCTAATGGTCATCATATTTGCTCTGACAAGGCCATCATTCAGAGTAGTGTAACGCGACCTTTCGGCAGACTCCCGTACAAACGCTTTCACCACGCGTATTCCAATTAAATTCTCTTGTAATACAGCGTTGAGGTCGCTGAGTTGTTCTTGTACTTGCCGAAAAAGTTTGTTATTCCGAGTGACGAATCGCGCCATTAACCATGCGGTTATGGGTACTACTGTCAGAGTAATCAGTGCCAATTTCCAGTTCATTATCAGCAAAAGCACTGCAATACTCACCAAGGTCACAACCCCACCAATGACCTGAATCAGGCTAGTCCCAACAAATGTACGGATTTGGTCAACGTCACTGGTAACACGAGTTAACAGTTGGGAAGTCTGCGCCTGGTCATGATAGCTGAAACTGAGATTTTGAACTTTGCTGAAAATTTTGTTTCGCAGATCGTAAGCCACACCTTGAGAGGCGGCTTCTGCCAAATAGCTTTGTCCAAAGTTAAATAAACCACGAGCGATCGCCGCAACTACCATCCAGCCTGCGCTAATCAGCACAATTTCTAAGTTTTTTTTGGTAATCCCTTCATCGATTCCCCACCGAAATAGTTGCGGGGTAACCGCGTTGGCGATCGTCAACAGCAATAAGCTTACCAAGGCTCCCAGCGAAGTCCATCGGTAAGTACTCAAACTACCCAGCACGCGCTGGATTGGTTGCATTGACGAAGTTTCCCGGAGTTCTGGTTGTTGAACCAATGGAATTCACCCTGTGTTTTGGGAAAATTATCTCTTACTTTTATTGTAAAAAACTATTTGTGCTGATTAAGCGTAGGGAGTGTGGGTTAGAGAAGAACTTTTGTATTTATCGTGGAAATTCTATGTTTTGGGACAGCGCTATGGGAATATAGCTTTCTGGCAAACTTTCTGTCCAATCAATTTAAATACCTAAAAAAAGCAAAGAAGAAGAATAATGGCTCAAAATTTTCATAGCGATTCACAAGTTTCATCGGATATCCCAGCTAGTATCAGTCGCACAGCAAAGCCGAATTCTGAGTTCTACTCTCTTTTTTCACAGAAGAAGTTTTAGGGATAATTCATGTATTAGAAGTCCAGCTAGGAATATATCTCAAGTATTCTTAGAAAGGTAGGGTGGCATTGTTAATTTTAACGAATCGCCAATGAAGGCAGGGATTTAGCTATGAATGCGAGTCATGAGGCGGTACAAACGCAAGATACTCCAAAGAATAACGCTTGCAACTACACCAGTTCCCACACTCCACACAAACGCTGTAGTTTTGAAAAACGGGGTGTTATCGGGTGGGGGTTCTTGGGCGATAATTATAGAAGATGCGATTTGGCTAGTGGCTAGTCCTACACCTGCTATCGCTACTGTATTGTTGAGATTGCGATCGCGTTGTGCTTGCTCAATCTCTACCATCCCGCGAATAGTATTGAGCAAGGTTTCTAGAATTTCAATTCCAGGTCGTAAACTATCATAATCTTGTCTCACCTGAGCCTGATATTTTTCTTGAATAATACTATTGATATCTTCTAGAAACTTGAGGTCAGTATCACCAAATTTTCCTGAATTTTCATTAATATAATTATTTATATATTTTATATATTCTTTATAATTAAGCCAGTTGACTTCAATAGTCTTACTTAGGATGTCTAAATTATTTAAATCTATTACATACTTGTAATAATTTTCAATATTTTTTTCTAAGATCGCTTTTAAACCCTGTAAATCTGATTTTTTACTAACGAGATTAATTGTCTCTCGAATTGTCTTAAAACCATTTTTTAACAATTTTTGTATCTTACGAGTTTCTGAGTATGCCCAAATAATTTTATTTCTGTAGCAGAATAGATGCATCCAATCTTTATAGAATTTGGTAGCATCTTGCATAGATTGCTGATTAGGATAGAGAAAAACTAAGACATGGTTACCGTCTTCAATATTTACCCAGTTATTTGGCATTTGCCATATTTCAAATACTGATGCATTTAAGAATTTACCTGCTTTTCGATATTGCCATTCCTGAGATATCAATGATTCATAATCTGCATCAGTTAAATTTGGTGATTTTTCTTCAATCATCAAATTTTTGTAAATATTTTTCGCTAGATTTTCAGTATCTGTATTATGACTTGGTGCTATACCTGAAATGATCCATGTTTTTCCCAAATCAGCTTTTATTGAATGTGCCTGCTGCTTCAGATATCTCAAGCAACTTAGCTTTTGTGGATTATCTTTTTCATCTACTGAGCAATCAAATAATAATCCATAGGTGTCTTTCAATCGAACAGGATAATAATATCCTTGGAGTTTATAATTGTTTATTTCCTTAGTGGGAAAATCATGAAATGTGCTTATTTGTCCAGCAATTTTCAATAACTCTATATATTCTGGATTCTGTAACGCTGATTCTTTATCAAAAGCAGGGATAAGAATATCTTGGATATTTTTGGGCATGAGCGCTAAGAATTGATTGCGGCGTTTCTTGATATCATCCTGATTATCTCCCAGCCCTTCTCCCAAATTGTAGGCAAATAAATCAAGAGTTGGATATATTAAATCGCTCATTATTGTGATTTCTGCCCTTTTGTCGTTGTGTTAGCTTGTCCTTGGGTTTCTTGAGGCAATTCGTTATAAGTCAGCATGGGAGCAACAACATTATCTAATATATTTGGGGTTGTTGTTGGTGGTGTATCTTTCTCCTGAGGTGGAAAACCTTTATTTCGTTGTTTAGCTTGGTATTCGTCGAATAAATTTTGGCGGATGACCCGATATTTTTTATAAAGAGTTTCATTGTCTCGTACTAACTGGATCAGATTTTCTACTTCTTTTGTTTGAGGATTTGCTAAAACTTGAGCTAGATGGCTGTTGATCTGTTGTTGTAGAGAATCAGGTAAAACTAAGTCTAATTCTTTTAGTGCCTCTTTAAGAGCTTCTAAAACTATTGCATCGCTCGTACTGTTGGTTTGTTGAATTGTCATCGGTTCACATTACCAGTAATTGTAAAAGCTGCCCAGTAGTACGCATGAGCGTAAGGGCGATTGTTTGAATCCATTGTATCTGCTTTTTTTTGAAAGCTGGCAGCAGCATCTTCCAAGTTTTCACTTTGAATTAAGCTATACTGAGCTATTTGTTGGGCAACTTCCAAACACCATTGAGAAAGAGTGCCATAAGTAGCATCGCGTAGCCACAATTGTGCTTGTTTAAGTGCAACAGCTGGAGAGAATTCCTGGAGCAGTTGGTAAAAGCGAATCATCAGTAATGCTGCGGAGATTTCATCGACTCGCCAGAGGGTGCTGATTAGACAAGAAGCACCAGCTGATATGAAGCCAGCGGACAAACCCACAAATTCATCAATTAAGCCTTGTTTGCCTGTCTTGCCAGTTTCACAAGCGGAGAGACAGATGAGGTGATAGCCGCTCAAATCTAATTTGTTCTCAAAGATGTCTTTCAACCTTAGTTGTTCGGTATTTGCCAATAGCAAGGCTGAGTCCGCTGGGTTTTTGATATTGTGGTAAGCGTGACCTGTAAAGTGCAAAATACCAGATGTATTTTGTAATGCTCGGATTAAAGCTTCTAGGGTACAAGCAATACCAGTGAGACGGTGAGCAGGTTGATAAAGCTGAGTAATGGCGGCTGACTCTATCTCGGCATAAAGCAGAGACATATCATCAAACGTTTTTACTTTCTCTTGGCTTTTAGGGGTTTCAGGATGTTCAATACTGAGTAGAGGTAATTCATGAATTGTCTCTACCCCGGATGTTTGCAAATCTATGCCAACCTGAATACTAGGAAGATAGGTAATCGTGATTTCATCTGGAAACAATGCATGGAGAGGCAGCAAATGCAAATTCCGATGGGGAATTAATATCAACTGCTTAATGCCCTCAAGTAATGACAAAATAGCTGGAATATCGAGAATTTCTGCTAATTTTGGTAATGTGTCGTCTATAAGTTTCCCACATTCAGTTTTAAATCCCATCTCTACAGAGAATTTCCAAGTTTTCTCCCACTCTTCAAACTTTTGAAGTTGCCTATCAGCCCCAGCAGAGCTAGAATCAGCTGTGAGAATACGTCCTATGGGTGGCTGATTGCCCTTTAGGATAAACGTAGTGATAGCAGATGGGCTAATGTGCCAGTAAATTGCTGCTCTTTGGGCATTTACCAGAGACATTGGAACACAATCTCCTACTTCTGTTGGCTCAACCCAACGGTTGTCACGTAGCCAACGTAAACAAAGATTCTTTCGTTGTTCCGCTAACTTTAAGGCATCATCCCATTGTCCTGATTGGGCTAGGGAGTCTACCCGATATTGGTTAAATGCAGCAAATTTCCGTGATAAAGAGATTTTCTCAACATTTGATTGTGTTTCTTGTAGCCAACGTCCCAGTAACTCAGAACCTTCTGACTCCAACATCTGGGCTGTATCTTTTTCACCCAAGCCTCGACAGACCTTAATCAAGGCTTGTAAGACTTCGAGATGACGCGAAGGGAACTTCTGGAAAGTTAAGAAATTGAGGGCTTTTTCGTAACTGCTGACTGCACCTCGCCAGTGTGGAAAAGGATCTTCCTGGCGCTGACCGTGCAGATACTGGGCAAGACCTTTAGAGTTGTGCAATTCACCGCAACCTTCTTGATAGTCACGAGCTTTATAACCACAGGTTTTCGGTTTGAGCTGGTGTAACCCATCATCCCAGTTTTTTAAAGCTTCTTGGTAGCTTGGTAAATAGAAAAGTGCCCAACCTCTATTTCTCCAAGCTCGCCAGTACTGATTTTCCAATCGTAGGGCACGATCATAGGAATCGATAGCCTCTCTATACCGACGTAAGCTCTTGAGTGCATTACCTCGATTGTTCCACGCTTGGTGGTACTTATTGTGCGTAATTGTCAGAGCTTTATTATAGTCCAAGACTGCATCTTGATAGTACTCCAAATCATCGAATGTTAAGCCGCGATTGTTCAAGGCTTGGTGAAAATCAGGTTTAATTTCCAGGGCTTTGTTACAGCTAGCAATTGCCTCTTGATGGCGACCCAACATCCTCAACGTGTAACCCTTGTAGTTCCACGCTGTATATTTGTTCGGAACAAGTTCAATAACACGATTAAAGGAAGCTAGCGCTCCTTCGTAATTTCTGTCTTTCCAATATTGCTTTTTCCCTCGTTCAAACCATCCATCAGCATCTTTTGGTTCTCTCTGTGTCATTTAGAAAACTCCCCAACCTAGTAATACCAATATTACGCAGCGAGAAAGTAAACTATCAAACCAAAGGCTTTGTTTCAAGGGCAGACAGATCGATAAGATAGTTTAAAGATTGACGAAAGGCTTTTTAAGAACGCGATCCCACTGGTTTATTGGGCAAAATAATTAGGTGTAAATTAAGTTGGCAGAATGGTATGAGATTAATCATTTAATCCTCATACTCAAATCCAACCACTTCGACTGAGTAATTGGCGCACTCGTAGAAATGTAATCCACACCCGTCTCTGCAATACCTCGAATCGTCTCCAAAGTCACATTCCCCGAAGCCTCAATTTTCACCCGGCTATCCTGCTGACGAATCAATTCCACCGCCTGATGCATCATATCCAAAGGCATATTGTCCAACATAATAATGTCGGCTTGATGCTGCAAAGCTTCCCTCACCTGTTCTAAACTTTCCGTCTCTACTTCTATTGTCAAAGGATAAGGAATCTGAGAACGAACACGTCTAATAGCTTCCTCAATTCCCCCAGCCGCTGCAATGTGATTATCCTTAATCATCACCGCATCATCCAACCCCATGCGGTGATTAGTCGCCCCACCCACAGCAGTCGCATACTTTTCCAACAGTCTTAGCCCTGGTGTAGTTTTGCGCGTATCCACCAACCGAGCAGGTAAATCAACAATTTTCTCTACATATATATTAGTCAGCGTGGCAATTCCACTCAACCGCATAGCCAAATTCAACGCCACCCGTTCCCCCATTAGCAACGCATCCAGCGAACCATGAATTTCAGCGACTACCTGTCCAGGCTCACATCTTGCGCCTTCAGCCGTCACAGCCGTAAAATTCACATTTTCATTCAAAATCTGAAACACCCTAGCTGCAACTGGTAAGCCAGCAATTATTCCTGGAGCTTTCGCTATCCACTTGGCGGTTCCTGCTGTGACATCTTCGACGAGTAGGGTGTTTGTGGTGCGATCGCCCCGCCCAATATCCTCCAACAACCAACCACGTAACAGTGGATCTAAAACTAGCCAGGGCGGCAAAACACCAAAATTCCTCACAGCTTTATTCCTTCCTTAGGGACTCTCAGGAATACTATAGCCTAAAACCCTTGCTATATAAGGCTTATCGCAGGCTGAAAAAAAATGGCAAAAAAAACTTTGAAAAAGTGGTTGACACTCTTAGAGAGGTTCGCTATATTGAATAAGTGCCTGAAGCGAAGCGAAGCAAAGCGACGCGGAAAGGACACCGAACCATGAAAATATTATAGTTTGAAAGCCATTATACAACAAGTGGCCTGCGTCAAGTAAATAAAATAACCAAGCTGAGGTTAAAAAAGAGCAGCTTAATGAGCTAAAAAACAAACAAACCAAAACGGAGAGTTTGATCCTGGCTCAGGATGAACGCTGGCGGTATGCTTAACACATGCAAGTCGAACGGTGTCTTCGGACATAGTGGCGGACGGGTGAGTAACGCGTGAGAATCTAGCTTCAGGTCTAGGACAACCACTGGAAACGGTGGCTAATACTGGATGTGCCGGAAGGTGAAAGGCTTGCTGCCTGAAGATGAGCTCGCGTCTGATTAGCTAGTTGGTGGGGTAAGAGCCTACCAAGGCGACGATCAGTAGCTGGTCTGAGAGGATGATCAGCCACACTGGGACTGAGACACGGCCCAGACTCCTACGGGAGGCAGCAGTGGGGAATTTTCCGCAATGGGCGAAAGCCTGACGGAGCAATACCGCGTGAGGGAGGAAGGCTCTTGGGTTGTAAACCTCTTTTCTCAGGGAAGAACACAATGACGGTACCTGAGGAATCAGCATCGGCTAACTCCGTGCCAGCAGCCGCGGTAATACGGAGGATGCAAGCGTTATCCGGAATGATTGGGCGTAAAGCGTCCGCAGGTGGCTGTGTAAGTCTGCTGTTAAAGAGTCTAGCTCAACTAGATAAAGGCAGTGGAAACTACACGGCTAGAGTGCGTTCGGGGCAGAGGGAATTCCTGGTGTAGCGGTGAAATGCGTAGAGATCAGGAAGAACACCGGTGGCGAAGGCGCTCTGCTAGGCCGCAACTGACACTGAGGGACGAAAGCTAGGGGAGCGAATGGGATTAGATACCCCAGTAGTCCTAGCTGTAAACGATGGATACTAGGCGTGGCTTGTATCGACCCGAGCCGTGCCGTAGCTAACGCGTTAAGTATCCCGCCTGGGGAGTACGCACGCAAGTGTGAAACTCAAAGGAATTGACGGGGGCCCGCACAAGCGGTGGAGTATGTGGTTTAATTCGATGCAACGCGAAGAACCTTACCAAGGCTTGACATGTCGCGAATCTTCTTGAAAGGGAAGAGTGCCTTCGGGAGCGCGAACACAGGTGGTGCATGGCTGTCGTCAGCTCGTGTCGTGAGATGTTGGGTTAAGTCCCGCAACGAGCGCAACCCTCGTTTTTAGTTGCCAGCATTAAGTTGGGCACTCTAGAGAGACTGCCGGTGACAAACCGGAGGAAGGTGGGGATGACGTCAAGTCAGCATGCCCCTTACGCCTTGGGCTACACACGTACTACAATGCTACGGACAGAGGGCAGCAAGCTAGTGATAGCAAGCTAATCCCATAAACCGTGGCTCAGTTCAGATCGAAGGCTGCAACTCGCCTTCGTGAAGGAGGAATCGCTAGTAATTGCAGGTCAGCATACTGCAGTGAATTCGTTCCCGGGCCTTGTACACACCGCCCGTCACACCATGGAAGCTGGCAACGCCCGAAGTCATTACTCCAACTTTTCGGAGAGGAGGATGCCTAAGGCAGTGCTGGTGACTGGGGTGAAGTCGTAACAAGGTAGCCGTACCGGAAGGTGTGGCTGGATCACCTCCTTTTTAGGGAGACCTACACCCCTCAAATATTGAAAGCAAACAGCAAATAAATATTGAGATGGTCAAACCTAGGTCGGTCGCAGACATTTTGTTGTTAGCTTTCAAACTATGATTTGGTTCAATTATGGGCTATTAGCTCAGGTGGTTAGAGCGCACCCCTGATAAGGGTGAGGTCCCTGGTTCGAGTCCAGGATGGCCCACCTGAACAAGTAAAAACTCAAAAGTCGAAATTCAAAAGTAAACACTTTTGGAAGTAGGGTTTTGAATTTTGTCTTGTTGATGGGGGTTTAGCTCAGTTGGTAGAGCGCCTGCTTTGCAAGCAGGATGTCAGCGGTTCGAGTCCGCTAACCTCCACCTTGATAGCGTCAGCTAAAAATAGAGGGATTGAATTCAGCAAAGTGACATATAGCATGATTAGATTATGTAAATGTCAGACTGCTGGGTTGTTATCCAGCCAGAACCTTGAAAACTGCATAGGAATGCGAAAAAAGCAGGCAGACACAGACATTAGTGAGTGCCGAGTCGTGGATGCTGATTAAAATCAGTGTTCTTTAGACGAAGTAGTCAAAAAATATTGTGTTTGCAATTGAAGGCAATTGTTTGAGTGGTCAAGCTAATAAGGGCTGACGGTGGATACCTAGGCACACAGAGGCGAAGAAGGACGTGGTTACCGACGAAATGCTCCGGGGAGTTGGAAGCAAACTTAGAGCCGGAGATATCCGAATGGGGCAACCCTAAATACTACCTGCTGAATATATAGGCAGGAAAGAGCCAACCCAGCGAATTGAAACATCTTAGTAGCTGGAGGAAGAGAAATCAAACAGAGATTCCCTAAGTAGTGGTGAGCGAACGGGGAAGAGCCTAAACCAATTGGTTTACCGATTGGGGTAGTGGGACAGCGATATCGAATCTAGAGGTTAGACGAAGCAGCTAAGTACTGCACCAGAGAAGGTGAAAGTCCTGTAGTCGAAAATTGACTAGATAGTAGCTGAATCCCGAGTAGCATGGGGCACGAGGAATCCCATGTGAATCAGCGAGGACCATCTCGTAAGGCTAAATACTACTGTGTGACCGATAGTGAACCAGTACCGCGAGGGAAAGGTGAAAAGAACCCCAAAAGGGGAGTGAAATAGAACATGAAACCGTCAGCTTACAAGCAGTGGGAGTCCGATTCAACGGATGACCGCGTGCCTGTTGAAGAATGAGCCGGCGACTTATAGGCACTGGTAGGTTAAAACGAGAATGTTGAAGCCACAGGGAAACCGAGTCTGAAAAGGGCGTCAAATCAGTGTTTATAGACCCGAACCCTGGTGATCTAACCATGGCCAGGATGAAGCTTGGGTAACACCAAGTGGAGGTCCGAACCGACCGATGTTGAAAAATCGGCGGATGAGCTGTGGTTAGGGGTGAAATGCCAATCGAACCAGGAGCTAGCTGGTTCTCCCCGAAATGTGTTTAGGCGCAGCGGTAATGATTATACCTGGGGGGTAAAGCACTGTTTCGGTGCGGGCTGGGAGACCGGTACCAAATCGAGACAAACTCAGAATACCCAGAGCACACATTGCCAGTGAGACAGTGGGGGATAAGCTTCATTGT